>DATAUF010000185.1:0-26706 GCA_036268405.1 Mycobacteriales bacterium | reverse complement strand
ATCAGCGGGTAGGGCAGCATCTCGCCCGACTCGAGCGCGTCGATGTTCGGTCGGATCTCGGCGTTGACGAAGTCGCGGATCGCATCACGGATCGCGAGCTCGGTGTCCGACCACTCATACATCTAGCTGCTCCAGTCGGTGAGGCGCTGCTCGACCTCGGCGATGGTCCACGGCTTGTCGGTCTCGGTCTTCCGCGCGTGGGTCCACCCGGCGAGCTCGGAGATGGCGCCGCCCGCGACCTCGTAGACCTTGCCGGTCAGCGTGCAGCGCGCGGAGGCGAGGTACGCGACCAGTGGGGAGATCTCGGAGGGATCGAAGGCGTCGAGTGCGTTGGGGTCCTCGGGTTTGCCCATGATCGCGTCGATGCCAGGCGTCGCCAAGGTGAGGCGGGTCCGGGCGAGCGGCGTGATTGCGTTGGCGCGGACGCCGTAGCGGCCGAGCTCGGCGGCGGCGACGAGGGTCATCGCGGCGATGCCGGCCTTCGCGGCGCCGTAGTTGACCTGGCCGGGGTTCGGCAGCGTCGTGCCGGAGCCCGATGAGGTGTTGACGATCGCGGCGTTGACCGCGGCGCCCGACTTGCTCCGGTCCTTCCAGTACTCCGCCGCGTGGCGCAGCACGCAGAAGTGACCCTTGAGGTGGACCGCGATGACCGCGTCCCACTGCTCCTCGGACATTCCGGCGATGAAGCTGTCGCGCAGGATGCCGGCGTTGTTGATGACGATGTCGAGCTGTCCGAACTCCTCGATCGCCTGAGCGACGAGACCCTTGCCGCCATCCCAGGTCGCGACGTTGTCGGTATTGGCGACCGCCGCGCCGCCGGCAGCCTTGATCTCGTCGACGACCTGCTGCGCGGGGCCGGTGTCGGACCCGCTGCCGTCGTTGGCGCCGCCCAGGTCGTTGACCACGACGGCCGCGCCTTCGCTGGCGAACAGCAGCGCGTGCTCCCGGCCGATGCCGCGACCTGCGCCGGTGATGACGGCTACGCGCCCGTCGAGTGCTCCCACTGTGAAAGTCCTTATGTTCGTAGTCGGGCTTCGCCCGCGAATGAAGTCGTGGACTAGTCGGCGAGGATCGCCAGGCCGTCCTTGATCACGACGTCGTCACCGACGCGGGTCTCGAAGGCGTAGCTGGTGGCACCGGCGGAGGAGTCGGCGGCGTAGAAGGTCGTCTCGATGTCCTGGCCCGGAATCACCGGCTTGGAGAACCGAACCGCGAGCCGGCGTAGTCGCGCGGTGTGACCGTTGCCCAGCTCGGTCACCGCCGCCCACGACGTGAACGCCATCGTGCAGAGCCCGTGCGCGATGATCCCGGGCAGCCCGACGGACTTCGCGAACTCTGCGTCGAGGTGGATCGGCATCGGGTCGCCCGACGCCGGTGAGTAGCGGAATGTCTGGTCATCGTCGACATGCTGGACGGTCTTGGCCGCCAGCCCCTGCGCGCGTACCGCTTCGTCGAAGGAGTGGGCAGGCGCGAGGTCACCGACGCTCTGTCCCGCATCGATTCCGCGGATGAAGGTGGAGACGTACTGCTCGTTGACCAGCTCGCCGGCCCCGTCATGGGTCTCGATGTAGATGCAGCCGACGGTGCCGCTGGCCTTGCCTGCGAAGCCGACGACCTTGCCGCGCGACGTGAGCTGGTCGCCGGCCCGGATCGGACGGTGGAAGGTGAAGTCCTGCTCGCCGTGCAGCACGAACGGCGCGATCGTGTCCGGTGCGACCGCGAACAGCTGGCTGAGCAGGATGTCGAAGACCGGCACTACGGCGAAGACCGGCGGAGCGATCTCGCCGGACAGGTGTGCCGCGACCGGATCGTTCGTCGCGGCGGCGTAGGCCGCAATCCGCTCAGACGTGACCTCGAAGTGTCTCGGATCGCTCCAGATGCCGACGCCGGCCGGGTTGAACTCGGTCGTGGTCATCGGTTTGCCGGCCGGTACGCCGTGACGACCGCTGCGCCCCCGAGTCCGATGTTGTGCTGCAGCGCGATCTTCGCGCCGTCGACCTGACGGGCGTCGGCGTTGCCGCGCAGCTGCCAGGTGAGCTCTGCGCACTGCGCGAGCCCCGTGGCGCCGAGTGGGTGTCCCTTGGAGATCAAGCCGCCCGAGGGGTTGACGACCCAGCGACCGCCGTACGTCGTGTCTCCCGCGTCGACGAGCTTGCCGCCGTCGCCTTCCGGGCACAACCCGAGCGCCTCGTAGGTCAGCAGCTCGTTGGCCGAGAAGCAGTCGTGCAGCTCGATGACGTCGACGTCCTCCGGACCGAACCCCGCCTGGTCGTACACCTTGCGCGCGGCGTCGCGGCTCATGTCGTAACCGACGAGCGTGGCCGCCGAGTTGTTCTCGAACGTGCTGCGCATGTCGGTGACCATCGCCTGACCGACGATCTCGATGGCGCGCTCACCCAGACCGTGCTCCTCCACGAAGCGCTCGCTCGCGACGATCGCGGCGCCTGAGCCGTCGGAGGTCGGTGAGCACTGCAGCTTGGTCAGCGGAAGCTTGTCGTAGATGACCTTCGACTCCTTGATCTCCTCGAGGGTGTAGACGTCCTGGAACTGCGCGTAGGGGTTGTTGGCGGAGTGGCGGTGGTTCTTCTCGCCGATCTTCGCGAAGTGGTCCGGGGTCGTGCCGTACTTCGCCATGTGCTCGACGCCTGCCGCGCCGAACATCCAAGGCGCGAGCGGCAGCGCCATCTCGTGCTTCTCGTTGAGCGCGAGGACGTGCTTCTGCATCGGGTTCTCGCGGTCCTCGAAGGTCGACTGCAGCGAGCCGCGCTGCATCTTCTCGAAGCCGAGCGCGAGTGCGCAGTCGGCGACGCCGCTGCGAACCGCCTGCGCGGCGAGGAACAGCGCCGTGGAGCCTGTCGAGCAGTTGTTGTTGACGTTGATGACCGGGATGCCGGTCAGGCCGAGCTCGTAGACCGCGCGCTGGCCGCAGGTCGACTCGCCGTAGACGTAGCCGACGTAAGCCTGCTCGATCGTGTCGTAGGCCACGCCGGCGTCTTCGAGCGCCTTGGTCCCGGACTCCCGCGCCATGTCGGGGTAGTCCCACTCCCGGCTGCCGGGCTTCTCGAACTTGGTCATTCCGACGCCTACGACGTAGGTCTTGGCAGGCATTGCACTCCCTGTTCACGCGACCGTTTGGGCTCGTCGCGACCGCATCTGAAAGGCCGCGAGAGGTGTCCGGACCAGCCTCGGACCCTCTAACAGTCAATGATGACTGTTAGTTCGCACCGGGTCAATGGGGGGAAGCTCGACGCCCGGGCAAAGGGTCGTGGCGCCGGTTGTCGAAGAACCTGCTGGACTGCAGGTGCCGCTCGCGAACGCGGGCTGGGTGAGGGGACCACCAAATGATCGAACGGATGCGTGGCGAGTCCGCCCTTTCGTCAGGCGGCAAGTTCGTTGCGGCGGCGATCGCCGTCGCGCTTCTCACTCGCTACACGAACGGTCCGACCCATGCTCATCACAAGCTGATCGACCTCTGGCTGGCTATCGGGGTCGCCTCCGCGCTGCTGGTCCCGCTCTACCCGAGGATCGTTGCCGCCGCACCCTGGCTGGACATCCCGACGTTGATGCTGATCGCGGGCCTCGATGTCGCGGCCCTGTTCGCAGTGGTCTCGCTGAGCGGTGGAGTCTCCGGGCCGTTCTGGGTGCTGATGCTGGTCAACACGACCGCCGCGTCCGTCATCTCGCCGAACCTTCCGCTTGCGATCGGTGCCGCGCTGTTCTACGTCGGCACGCTGGTCGGTGCGACCGCTCTTGCCCACACGCTGACGCGGCAGAACGCCGGCCCGCTGGTCCTGGTGGGAGGTTGCCTTCCGCTGGTGGCGCTGCTGGGCAACGCGGTCGCGACGCGGCTCGAAGCGCAGCGGGCACGCTCCGACGTCGAGCGCGACGAGCTGCGGCAGACCGTGGAGGACCTTTCCCGCGCACTGGCGCAGGCTGCGCGCGGTGATCTGTCCGTGCGGGTCGAGTCGGCGGAAGGCGCGCAGGAGATGCTGAGCCATCTCGCGACGGCGTTCGACGACACGTTGAGCAACCTGCGTGGCCTCGTCGGGCAGATCCGAGGTGGCGGCGAGCAGCTGGTGACCGCCGCGCATCAGCTCCTGGCTTCGGCGGAGCAGCATGCGGCGAGCGCCACGGAGCAGTCGTCGGCGGTCAGCGAGACGACGTCGACGATCGAGGAGCTTGCCGCGACCGCGGCGCAGATCGCGGACACGTCGGAGTCGGTCGCCCGGTACGCCGCCGAGACCATGCGCTTCGCCGAGGAAGGCCGAGACGCCGTCACCGCGAGCGTCGACGCGATGGACACCATCGCGGTTCGGGTCGAGCAGATCGGTGGCCGGGCGCTGACGCTGGGCGAGAAGGGTCTGGAGATCGGCCGGATCCTCGATGTCATCAACGACCTCGCCGACCAGACCAACCTGCTAGCGCTCAACGCCGCGATCGAGGCGGCGCGAGCCGGGGAGAACGGTCGCGGCTTCGCCGTCGTCGCGGCAGAGGTGCGCAAGCTCGCCGAGCGCGCGCAGCAGTCGACCGGCCAGATCCAGGCGATCGTCTCGGAGATCCAGGCCGAGACCTCCGCCACCATCATGGCAAGCGAGGAAGGGGCCAAGGAGGTGCGCGTCGGGTCCGCCCTCGCGCGCGGCGTGGTCGACGCGCTCGAGCGAATCAGCGCGATGGTCGATGAGACCACGACCGCCGCCAAGGAGATCAGTGTCGCGACGCAGCAGCAGCGTTCGGCGTCGGACCAGGTTGTCGCGGCGATGACGCAGGTCTCCGACGTCTCCCGGCAGTACGCCGTCGGCTCGAAGGAGTCAGCCGCGGCCGCGTCGCAGCTCAACACCCTCGCGGCGGAGCTGCGGGCGTCGATCTCGCAGTTCAAGGTGGCGTGATGTACGACCTCTACTTCCAGCGCCGCTTCGACAGCGTCGCGACATACGTGTCGTGGATGACCACGGTTGCGCTTGCCGCCGCGCTCTCCTTCGACCAGTACGGCTCCACGCATCCGCTGCGGCACTGGTTGTACGTCATGTTCATGGGGCTCATCGGCGCCATCACGCTCGGCTACGGCGCCCAATGGCTGTACGCCCGTCGCAGCGGGGCCACCGGCATGCTGGTCCTGAGCCCGGCTGCGGCGTGGAGTCAGCTGTTCATCAGCACCGCTGCCATCACCGCGTTGTGCTCGGTCGAGGGCGGCGTCACTCGTCCGTACTGGCTGCTGTTCCTCGTGGTCCAGATTCCTGCTGCGATCACCCTGCCGGTCGCGGCAACGGTCCTGTTCGGTCTGCTCTCCTCGGGTGGGGTCGTCCTGGCCTCGTACATCGCGAACACCGCGACCGACAACAACCGCGGCGCGCTGACGTTGGTGACGGCAATGCTCCCGCTGACCGCATGGTTCATCGGCGTGATCACCGATGGGCTGCGCGTCGCTCAGCTCCGGACCAAGGCAGACAAGGAACGGCTCGGTGCCGGGGTCGACCAGCTGTCGAGCGTCATGGCGCGTGCCGCCGGCGGCGACCTCGGGTCTGCGGTGTCCAGCGGGTCCTTCGACGATGAGTCGCTGAGCACGCTCGGCGGCGCCCTCGACCACACGCTGGGCGCGCTTCGCACGTTGGTCGGGAAGATCGGCGGTGGCGGCGAGCAGATCGTGGCGGCCGCTCATCAGCTGCTCGCGACCGCCGAAGAGCATGCCGCGTCCGCGTCGGAGCAGTCATCCGCGGTGAGCGAGACGACGTCGACGATCGAGGAGCTGGCGGCAACGGCGGCTCAGATCGCGGATACGTCGGAAGCCGTTGCGCGCTACGCCGCAGAAACACTGCGTCACGCCGAAGACGGTCGCGACGCGGTGTCGGCGAGCGTCACCGCGATGGACACGATCGCGACCAGGGTCGGGCAGATCGGCGACCGGGCGCTGTCACTGGGCGAGAAAGGCCACGAGATCGGCCGGATCCTCGATGTGATCAACGACCTGGCCGACCAGACGAACCTGCTTGCGCTCAACGCGGCGATCGAGGCGGCGCGAGCCGGGGAGAACGGCCGCGGCTTCGCGGTCGTCGCTGCGGAGGTGCGCAAGCTCGCGGAACGTGCTCAACAGTCGACCGGTCAGATCCAGGCGATCGTCAGCGAGATCCAGTCCGAGACGGCAGCCACGATCATGGCCAGCGAGGACGGCGCCAAGGATGTCCGGGTGGGCTCCGAGCTGGCACACAAGGTGGTTGACGCCCTGGAGCGGATCTCCGCGATGGTCGATGAGACGACCACCGCGGCCAAGGAGATCTCGGTGGCGACTCAGCAGCAGCGCTCGGCGTCGGAGCAGGTCGTCGCCGCGATGACGCAAGTCTCAGATGTGTCCCGCCAGTACGCCATCGGCTCCAAGGAGTCGGCGGCTGCTGCTGCGGAGCTCAACAACCTCGCCGCCGAGCTCCGCGAAAGCATCGCCCAGTTCAGCGTGACCGCCGACTAGACAGCTCCCGCCGGCTGTTGTGCCGTTGGACCAGTACGCGGCGGCAGGTGACTCGGGTCACTTTGCCCACCAAGCTGCGGCGGAACAGCCGTGCCCGTTCCTGTTCCTGTGCCGGGTCGCGGCGGGCGAATCGTGTCCGGCGGCGTGGCCTGGCTGCCTGACACCGTGCTCGACGTGGTGTCGACGCCCTGCGCCGGTGGCCGGCGACGCGGTGGCTGCTGACGAAGCGGCGTTCCGGTTCCAGCTCCGCTGCCCGTGCTGGTCCGGGAGTCGTTGTCGCCGTCACCACTGCCGCCGCCGCTGCCGGACCTCGACCCGGTCGCCGCGCCGCCCGACGTCGCTCGCTGTGGTGGCGGCGCGAGCGGTCGCATCTGTCGGTTGAGGGCATGCAGGCGCTGGCGAAGTCCGGATCGAGCCGGAGGTGGCGCCAGCGGGAGCAAGCGGGTGACGTGGGTGAGGTCGGCTTTCGCCTCGGTCACCAGCCGAGTCCGCTGGGCGGGTGCCGCAGATGCGGCGGCGGCGAGCAGCGTGTTCGCGTGACGCAGGAGCTGCTGCGACTCCGCGGTCACCGACAGCGACGGCATCACCGGAGCCGTCGAGGTCCGGCCGAGCAGCAGCGTCAGCACCACCACGACCGCCGCGAGGCTGCCGCTCAACGCGGGGAGCATCACCCGCCAGGTCGGCCGGCGGGGGTGCCCATCGACCGGGGTGAGCCGCAGCAGCTCCGAAGCGACCGGGATCGCATCGACCGCGGCGATGCCGGCCGTCCGGTCGATGTCGCAGGCGTAGTCGAGCAGCGCGGTGCTGAACGGGTCGGCCTCGAGGAACGCCGAGGTGGTCGTGCCGCGCGCTCCTACCCGCGTCAGTAGTGCCTCGGTCTCGGCCAGTGCGTGCTCGCCGATCTGCTCCGCGCCGATGCCGAGGCGGCGGTGGGTCCAACCGCGCCGGATCCGGTCGCGGCCGCTCATCGCGATCCTCCCTCGGAGGGTGCGGCGGAGTAGAGCGCGCGCAACTTGATGACCGCGCGATGCTGAAGCACGTGCACACTTCCGGGTGACAAGCCGAGGGCGTCCGCCGTCTCCTTGCCGGACAGCCCGACCACGGTCCGCAGCACCAGCACCTCACGCTGCGTCGCGGGCAGGTGGCTAAGCATCTCCTCCATGCGCCTGGTCGTGTCGCTGACGACGGCACGGTCCTCGGGACCGAGATCCGCATCGGCCACCGCGAAGACCGCGGAGTCCGAACCGTCGTCGAACGTGACCGGCCGGCCGAGCGCGTTCTGTCTCACCCGGCGGCGGATGCTGTCGGTCATCTTGTTGCGGGCGACAGCGAAGACGAAGCCCCACATCGAGCGCCCGGTCTCGCGCCACTCGGGCACGATCTTCACGATCGCCAGGCAGACCTCCTGTGCAAGGTCATCGGCGTCCTCGCGCGAGAGTCGTTGCGCGGCGCCGTAGCGCAGCACAGCGCGGCGGACGTCGCGGATCAGCTCATCGAGCGCGCCGATGTCGCCGAGCTTGGCGCGTCCGGCGAGCAGGTTGAGCCCGTCCGGGGCAGTGTCGTCCGACTGGACGCGCTCGCTGCGCACCACGGACCCCACCCCGTTCACCACTGAAGATCGCGCGCTGGTGGCGAAAACGTAACGACGCGGGTCGGCGCGTACCTGAGAGCGGCCTGTGATCTTGCTGTGAATGCCGCGGGGCTGTTACGACGCCGGCATCACCGGGCGATTAGCGCCATGAACGCGCCGGAATCCGACGATGGAAGGACACCCCCACGATGAAGTCAGGGATGACGACCACGCTGCGCGTCGCAGCTTGGTCCGCGAGCTCGCTGCTCCTGGTCGGAGTAGCGGCCGGTGCCGCGAACGCGGCCACGAGCCACACGAAGCACGCGACGAAGACTGCGCACAACGCGAAGACCGGGCACACCACCACCGCGAAGGACACCGACCCGACGACCGGTGGTGCCCCCGCCGGTGGACCGGGTGGCGGAGGTCCCGGCGGTCCGATGAACGTCTTGCACGGGACGGCGACTGTCGAGGAGTCCGACGGCTCGTTCGACAACTACGCAAACCAGGTCGGAACGGTCTCGGCCATCAGCGCGACCTCGATCACGGTCCGCAGTGCGGACAAGTTCTCCGCGACGTACGCGATCGACAGCGACACGGTCGTGGTCAAGGACGGCACCAAGTCCGACGCCAGCGATGTCGCGAGCGGCGACACCGTGATGGTGCGGGCCGAGCAGGAGTCCGACGGCAGCTACACCGCCGAGATGATCGGCGACGGCAAGCCGCCTGCTCCGAAGGCCGGCCAGGGTCACCCCGGTGGCCCGGGCGGTCCGGGTCGTCCCGGTGGTCCGGGTGCACCTGCCGCCACCGGCACCGGTGAGGGTGCAGCGAGCTGACCGTCGCTTGCTGAAGCAACAGTGACCGCGAGTCCGTGATCTGACAGTTCGCACGACATCGGTGCGAATCCGTCAGGTCACGGACTCGTTAGCTAGATGAGTACCAACGTTCGTCCGCCGGCACCCCAGCCCCCGGAGTCGATCACGCCATGCCTCGCCTGACCCGCCGCGTACGCCGCTGCGCGACCGCTGTCGCCGCGACTGCCGCCGCCTCCTTTGCCGCGCTCGCGCCGATCACCCATGCCGCGGCGGAGCCCCAGCGGCAGAGCGCCACGGTTCACCACGCCAACCTGCTCTCGGCGATAGCCGACCTGCCCCACTACTACCCGGGCGTCGTGCACTGGCATCTGTCCACCTCGTGGAAGCACTACGGCACCACCAACTGGGACACGAACACGATCACGATCTCCGCGTTCACCCCGCTGACGTTGCTCTACTCCGTGGTCGCCCATGAATGGGGCCACGAAGTCCAGGCGTACGACTACCACGGGGACCTGTGGGCGGGCGTCAAGGCGATGAACCGGCACTTCGGCGGAGCTGGGAAAAGCGGGCAGCGGGGCATCGAGTACGCCGCTGACTGCATGGCGATCCTGCAGGGCGCGACCTGGACGGACTACACGCCCTGTCGCCACAAGGCGTGGCGAAGCAGCGCACGACGCCTGCTCGAGGGACACAAGCTCAAGAAGCTGCCGCGTCGCACCATGTCGACCAGCAGTACGGCGACGAGCGACACGGCGACCAGCACCACGCCCGGTGCCGTGACGTATGGGACACCGCCGGAGCCCGATCAGTAGGAGGGTCGGCTACGACCCGCTCGAGCCTGCCCCGGCTTCGTCGAGCGCTGCGAGCGTTGCCGGATGGATCGGCGGATGACGCAACATCTCCCGCCACCGGGTTGCGTCGTAGGAGCTTGCGGTCGTCGTGGTGAGGAAGTTGCGCACCACTGTCGCGAAGCGGTCCGGCTCGTCGTGATGGGGGAAGTGTCCGGAGTTGGCGAAGATCTCCAGCCGGCTGCTGGGTAACGCCCGATGCGCCGCGTGCGCGTGGCGGACCGGGATGATCCGGTCGCGCTCCCCCCACACGATCATGGTGGGTAGTCCGGCCGCGAGGTAACAGCGGTCGAGCATCGTCACGACCTGGCCGCGTCCGTCGACTCCGGCGCGCAACGTTCGCAGGAAGGCGCTGCGCGCCCGCCCGGAGGACAGCCCGTTGAAGCGGTGGACGACGTAGTCGGTGTCCGGGCCGAGACCAACCAGCGGCGCGCGGCGGACGAGGCCAGTGGCGTTGCGAATCAGCCAGCGCATCGCGGGCTGCGTGACGAGCGGCATCACGATCTCCGCGCCCGGCGCCGCTGCGGCTCTCAGCAAGGGGTGAACGGACCGCCCGAGCCCACCGCTGCCGACGATGACGAGCCGCTCACAGCGCTCCGGGAACTGATAGGCGAACTGCATCGCGATGCCGCCGCCGAGTGAGTGGCCGAGGACGCTGACCCGTTCGATGTCCAGTGCGGACATCAGGTCGCGCATTCCACAGGCATACGCGCCGATCCCGTAGTCCGCGCGCGGACGGTCGGACTCGCCGTGCCCGAGCAGGTCGGGGGCGATGACCGTGAAGCGGCGGGCCAGCGGCTCGATGACATCGGCCCACGTCTCCGAGCTGTCGCCGATGCCGTGCAACAGCAGCAACGGCGGACCGGATCCGCCCATGCGGTACGCCCGACGGTAACCGTGGATCACCCGGCTGTGCATCCGCACGGGCTCGCTTGTGTTGCTCACGACATGAGCGCACCGCGACGCGGTCTCAGCGGCGAGTCGGTGATGTTACGACGCGATTGCCGCCTGACCGCGCTAGAGCCCGGTCGGACGGCAGTCGTGGGACGAGAAGCGCTAGGACGCGCGGCGCTGCTGGCGGTCCGGACGCTGGCCGCCGCCGTTGTTGCGGGCCGCGCCGGCGGGCATTGGTGCGCCGGTGCCGCTGCGCTGAACGCCGCCCGTTCGCTGTGCACCGGATCGTTGGTTGTTGGACCGAGCCGCGCCCGGACGTGAGCCGTTGTAGCGCGGACGCGAGCCCTGCGGCCGCGGCTCGCGTGCCGGGGGTGCGGTCACGATGATCGGCTCACCGGACTCGGCGAGCCGCAGCACCGCCGGGTGGCCGCCGCTGACCTTCTCGAGCTCGGGGGTGATCGACGCCGCGGTGTGGATCTTCTCGACGTCCTTGGTCTGGTGCGGCTCGACCAGCGAGACGACGGTTCCGGTCGCACCGGCGCGCGCCGTACGGCCCGATCGGTGCAGGTAGTCCTTGTGGTCGTTCGGCGGGTCGTAGTGAACGACCAGGTCGACATCGTCGACATGGATTCCGCGGGCGGCGACATCGGTCGCGACGAGCACGCGAGTGCGACCCGTTGAGAAGCCCTCGAGGGCGCGCTGGCGCTGGCCCTGGTTGAGGTTGCCGTGGATTGCGGCCGCGTCCACTCCCTGCCGGATCAGCTGCTTGGCGAGCCGGTCGGCGCCGTGCTTGGTGCGCACGAAGAACAGCGTGCGGGCCGGGCGCGCGGCGATCTCCGCGGCGACCGTGACCTTGTCGTCATGGCGGAGCACGAAGACGTGATGGTCGACGTTCTCCACCGGAGAGGCAGCAGGCGCGACTGCGTGGATGGCGGGGTCGGTGAGGTAGCGGGCGACCAGCTTGTCGACGCCCCGGTCGAGCGTGGCCGAGAACAGCAGACACTGACGGTCGTTCGGCGTGGTGTCGAGGATCTTGGTGACCGCAGGCATGAAGCCGAGGTCGGCCATGTGGTCGGCCTCGTCGAGCGCGGCGATCTCGATGGCGTCGAGAAAGACCGCGCGCTGCTCCATCAGGTCCATCAGGCGGCCCGGAGTGGCGACGACGACGTCGACGCCCCGGCGAAGCTGCTCGATCTGGCGGCCCATCGGCGCGCCGCCGAACACGGTCGTGACGCGCACGCCGAGGACGGTCGCGACCGGCTCGAGGTCACCCGCGACCTGGCGCGCGAGCTCGCGGGTCGGGACGAGTACGAGCCCACGCGGGCGCTGGGACTTGCGGTTGGCGGCGTCACCCGCGAGGCGGGCGAGCATCGGCAGCCCGAAGGCGAGTGTCTTGCCGGATCCGGTCTGGGCACGGGCGAGGACGTCGCGGCCGGCGAGCGCGTCGGGCAGTGCGCGGGCCTGGATCGCGAATGGCTCATGGATGCCGCGGCGCGCCAGTACGGCGACGGCGGGCGTGGGGAGGCCGAGTTGAGCGAAGGTGCGCGGCGGCGGAGCAGGCAGCTCCTGCGACGCGGTCAGCGCGATGTCCAGTGCGGACGGTGCGGCGACCTTCGGCGCCTGGCGAGAAGGGTTCGGGCGAGACGTGCGGCCATTGCGGCGCACGGGGCTCGGGGGGCCGCCGCGTCGATTGCGGGCAGCGTGGGAAGAACGCGTGGGGGTAGGCATGGTGCTCCGTTACAAAGGAGGCCGCGAAACTGCGAGAAGCCGGTCCGATGAAGGAGCAACTAACGTCTGCGACCACGCGGACAACTCGCCCGCGGGAGATGCGGCATTCGTGCCGCGATGTATACAGGCTATCAGGCGCGCTGCTTCAGACCGGCATGGCAGGCGTCGATACACAGCCAGCGGGAATACCCAGTTAACTTCCGGCTCAGGTTGTCGTTGTCTCTTTGGCTGCGACCTCAGCTAGTCGCCCCGAGGAGTCCGAGGATTTGGCGCAACCTGATTCACCCGTAGTCAACGCACCGTACGGCGCTTCCGCGCCTGAGGAGCAGCCGGTGCGTCCGCGACTCTTCGCGGTCATCAGGCATGTCGCGGCGAGCCTCGCGCTCGCGGTCGTCGTCCCGAGCGCGCTGTTCTACACCTGCCTGCGTGTCGGCGACATCTGGGCGGCACTCGGCGCGGCGCTGGTCTGGTGCTACGGCGCGATGGCCTGGCGCCTGAGCACGCGGCAGCGCTGCTCAGCACTGCTCTGGCTGACTGCTGGGGGACTGACCGCGAAGACGATCTTCAGCCTCGCGACCGGAAACACCTTCGTTTACTTCCTGCAGCCCGCCGTCACTGACTTCGTCATAGCCGTGGTGTTCTTCATCTCGCTGTCGGGCGCCCGCCCGATCGTCGCGCGAGTCGCCGCCGACTTCTATCCGATGACCGACGACGTCGCGGCCAGGCCAAGAGTGCAGCGGCTGTTCTGGCACCTGACGTTGATGTGGGCGGTGCTGTGCCTCATCCAGGCCGGCGTCACCGTGTGGCTGCTCGAAAGGGCGTCACTCGACACTTTCGTCGCCGCGCGCTTCGGCGTCACGACCGGCTTCGCCGTCACGGGTGCCGCCGTCACGATCCTGTTCGCCGCGCGGATCGCGAAGAGCGAGGGTCTACTGCACCGCGCCCCGGCGATGGCATAGCGGGTCTCAGTACCGGTAGCGCGTGACCTTGAGGTCGCCGCCTCCCGCGACCCACGCGAGCGTGTGGCCTGCGAGCTCGGGAAGCTCTTGGAACTCCCGAGGCGACAACAAGGTGCGCATCGCGCCACCGAATGGGCGGAACCAGGTGCGCGTGTCGGTCCGGTTGTCCTTCAGAAGTACGCCGGCGTCACTGATGCCGAAGACCTGCTGGGGAAGCGATTTGGCCGGGCCGTGGCTCTCGACGTGGCGCATTCCGTTGATGGCGGCATGCGTGGTGGTGAGGTGCCAGGCGACCCAGCCGTTCGCCGCGTACACATAGGAGAAGTGGACCTTGGTCGATGCCGGCGGGGTGTAGATCGTCGTTGTCACTCCGGTGTCCAGGTCGAGCTGACGAACCACGCCGGCCACGGTTCCGTAGACCAGGTCCGTCGTGGTGAGCGCAAACGAGACCGGGTTCTGCGTCAGCAGCGAGCTCAGGTCCTGGATCTTTCCGGTGTCGGTGTCGTAGATCTCGACCGGACCGTCGGGGCTCAAGGTGTTCGCCGCCAGGACGCGGTGCCCGGCGACTTCGAGGAAGTCTCCGTTGGGATCCAGCGTGCCCGGTAGCTCGACGGTGCCCGAGGGCGTCGTCACATAGGGGTGCCACCCGCAGCAGGTGTCCGTCCGCGCGAAGACGGTGGTCGTGGACGTCGCAGCGATGTCACGCGGGAAGCCGGCAAACGTCGCAACCTGGAGGTCGCCGTCACGCCCCGCGATCTGCGTACGTGCGCCCGTGGTGACTGCGTTCTTCCCGACGCGCAGTGCGACCGATTGCACGCCGAGCAGCTGCGCCGGGTCTGCCGGGTTATCGAGATCGCTGATGTAGGCGACACGGTTCGGGGTGATCGCGAAGCCGGCCGCGGTGTCCGCCGAGCGGGGGATCGCAAACAACTTGGTGAGGTCCACAGGGGACGTCGCGGCGAACACCTCACTGGGGCCGCCGGGCGAGGACGAGGCGGGAACGACGAGCACCTTGCCGTAGGCGCCGAGCGGACCGGCCTGGATCCCCTCGCTGCGCTGGACGGGGGTCGGATCGTTCGCGCTGAACCCGTAAAGAAGGGCCGGCGATTCGTCGGTGAGCTCGGTGGCGTACAGCACCTCGTTGCCGGCGAGCGCGGCGCCTTCGAACTCCACGCCGTGCGTTGTGACGTACGTCGCGGCGCCTCCGTCGAGCGGAAGGAATCCGAGTCCGGCCCCCGTGCAGGCCGCGCCAGCGTGATTGACCGCGTAGCAGTAGGCCTCGTGGCCCTTGGCGGCGTCGAGCGCGCGATAGGAGCGTGGCCGGGCGTACGCCATGACCTTCGCGCCGCTCGTGACGCCGGTCACGACGAGCTCGCGGTCATCGGCGGCGATCCCACCGATGGCTTGCTCGGGAAACGGCGTACCCAACGACTGGAACGTGCCGGACTTGGAGCTCCATTGGATGAGGCTGTGTCCGTGGGCGTAGACGAACCCGGCGGGTGTCGCGGCGACGGTCAGGACGGACTGCCCAACTTGGACGAATCGGTGGGTCCGCTTTGCGATGTTCCACACATCGATCTTCTGAGGATGTGGGAGACCGCCGAACTGCCAAGCGACCAGCTGATTGCCTGAGGTTTCCCACTTCTGGTTCTGCAGTCGATGCGACATGGTGCCGAAGCTGAGCGTCTTTCCGGAACGAGATCGGACGAACAGCGTCGGCTGTGACGGCCCCGAGCCGTAGGGCGGCGTCAGCGACGTGGCCAATGATCGCTGCCTGCTGTAGACCGCGTACTTCTCGGAACCGGCGAGGAGTCTCACGATGTCGCGCTTCGTCGCGACGCCGTGTCCGGTGACCTGCGTCACGGCGGGTGCAGACGTCGCGGCGGCGACAGGCAGGAAGGCAAACCCGCTGGTGAGCGCGACCGCGGCAGCTGTGGCGATGGTCACTCGGCCTCTTGCGTTCATGGTGGTTCTCCAGGTCTTCGGTGGCGGTCCGCCCCTCTGGTGTTCTTGTGTCCAACGCCGGAGTCATGCATTGCGTTGACCGCTTTGCGGTAGATGACGAATGCGTCGCCTCTGTCCGGCATGTCCGGCTGGTCCGAAATGACCAGGAGGAAATGAACCAAAGGTCTGATGAACCGAAGCGGCTCCGGCCCGTCTAATGGAGAGGTAGGCGAAACAGACCCACAGGGAAGCCACAGCCACGGTTCAGACCGGCATCAGTGGCAGCGATGAAGGTGGTGACATGGATACGACGACGAGGGGCATCGCCGCGGCGCAACGCGACCGCGTGCAGCGCCGGGTACGTCGCGTCACCGCGATCACCAGCGCAGGCGCCGTGCTCGGAACCGGCGCGATCCTGGTCGCGCTCGACGCTCCCGCCGCCTCGTCTGCGGCGACAACCGGCGAGACGACCCCGCTCTCGCCCGCCGCCACGCCTACGAGTGGCGTCACCGCAGCGCCGAAGTCGCTGACCGACACGAAGACAGCCACCGCGAAGCACCACCACAAGAAGCATCGGACGAAGTCGACGGCGGGCACGCGATCGACCACTGTGGGCTCCTCGGGAACGTCGTCACCGTCATCATCGGCGTCATCGGCGTCATCGGCGACGACCCGATCGACGACCAAGACCACCCACTCCACGAAGTCGAGCTCCACGGGCACCTCCTCGAAGAGCTCGGGTTCCTCGAGCAGCTCGAGCTCCAGCGGTACGACGACCACCCAGCCGACGACCCCGACCTACACCTACACCCCGCAGCCTGCGCCGACCGTCGGCACCGGCGGCGGGAGCTGAGCCGTGGGACTCGCCATGACCGCCACCACTCCGACCCGGCGCGATGTCCACCAGCGCTACGCCGTGGAGCACTCGTTCGGGATCGTTGACTGGCCGGCGCTGGGTACGACGGCGCAGCTCGTCGTCACGGACTCCGAGGCGTTGCACGACGCGTGCATCGCAGTCGAACGCGTCTTGCTCGACATCGATCTTGCCGCCAGTCGATTTCGGCCGGACTCGGAGCTGTCGCTGCTCAACGCGGCGGCCGGCGAGTGGGTGCCCGTCAGCCCGCTGTTCTCACGTGCGCTGCGCGTCGCCATCGACGCTGCGTCGTGGACCGGCGGTCTCGTCGACCCGACGGTCGGCGGCGTACTTGTCGACCACGGCTACGACCGCACCTTCACCGCGGTTGCCCCAGACGGGCCGGTCAACGTCCTCGTCCGTGAGGTCCCGGGCCCGGCAGCCATCGACCTCGACGAGGACAACCGCCGGGCTCGGACCAGCTTCGGTGCCCAGGTCGACCTCGGCGCAACAGCCAAGGCCCTCGCCGCGGACCTCGCCGCGACCGCCGCATGGGAGGTCGCCGGAGGTGGCGTGCTCGTCAGCCTCGGCGGCGACATCAGTGTGTCCGGCGATGCGCCCGCCGGCGGGTGGCCGATCGCCGTGACCGATCGCAGCGACCTGTCGTTGCCTGCCGACGAAGGCACGACCGAGTACGTCACCATCGCGACGGGTGCGCTGGCCACGTCCAGCACGCGGGCCCGCCGGTGGCGCCGCGGCGGCGCGGAGCTGCACCACCTCATCGACCCGCGTACCGGCGATCCGGCGACGGGTCCCTGGCGGACCGTGAGCGTCGCCGCGGGAACCTGCACCCTTGCCAACACGGCATCGACGGCCGCGATCATCGCGGGCCGCTCAGCGGTGGGCTGGCTCGGTGCTCGCGGTCTCACCGCGAGGCTGGTCGCGCACGACGGGTCAGTCACCCACGTCGGCGACTGGTTCGTGTCGCTCGGAGGCGCGGCATGACCCTCGCATCCTCGGCGCTCTCGAGCTCCTCGCTGTGGTACTTCACGCGGGCGACCGCGATCGTCGCGTTCGTGCTGATGACGCTGTCCTTCGCCCTGGGTCTGGCCTCGACGCAGCGGGTGCGGGAGAGCAGGCTCTGGCCGCGGTTCGCGACACAGCAGCTGCACCGCAACGTCGCCGTGCTCTCTCTCGCCTTCGTGCTGCTGCACATCATTTCGACACTGGCTGACACCTATGTCCATGTCGGCTGGTGGTCGTGGGTCGTCCCGTTCGTGTCGGGTTACGAGCCGCTGTGGGTCGGGCTCGGAACGCTCGCGTTCGACGCGGTCGTCATCGTCATCGTCACCAGCCTGATCCGTGACCGGCTGCCCTTCCGGGTGTGGCGCACGACGCACTGGTTGGCCTACGCGTTGTGGCCGCTCGCCTTCGGTCACTTCCTGATGTCCGGCACCGACTCGCGCCACGGCGGGTGGGGCCTCTACCTCGACCTCGGCGCGCTCGCACTGCTCCTCGCTGCCACGACCGCGCGATGGGTCTCCCGTGATCGCAGTGGCAGCAGCCTTGCAGCCTTGCCCCGCGCTGTGGCGTTCCGGTGACCGCGGCCACAGTGGCGACCGAACGACGTGTCGCTCCAGCGCGCGCGGCGTCCGGGAGCGCGGCGCGGCTGCTGTCCGGCATCAGCGCCGATGGCACGTTGAGCCTCGCGGCGCATCAGGCGATCTGGGGTCAGCTGCCCTCGTTGCCGGCCAGCGCGATCATCGACGCCGCCGAGCGCAGCGGGCTGCTCGGCCGTGGCGGCGCCGGATTCCCGACGGCGCGCAAGATGCGGACGGTCGCTGCGGGCAAGGGCCGCGCGATCGTCGTGGCAAACGGGTGTGAGGGCGAGCCCGCCAGCGCCAAGGACTCGGTGCTGCTGGCCCGTACGCCGCACCTGGTCCTCGATGGGATCCAGCTCGCGGTTCGCGCGGTCGGCGCGGATCGCGCATACCTGATGGTGCATCAGGGCTCCGCCGTCATCCCATGGCTGCGGGCCGCCCTGGCTGAGCGTCGCCACGACCCCGTCCCGGTGATCCTCGAACAGGTTCCGGCGCGCTACGTCGCGAGCGAGGAGTCAGCCATCGTCAGCCATCTCAACGGCGGCGAGGCCCTTCCGGCGTTCACGCCGCCGCGGCCGTTCGAGCGCGGCGTCGACCGCCGCCCGACCTTGATCAGCAACGTCGAGTCGCTTGCCCATCTCGCGACCATCGCGCGGTTCGGGGCCGAGTGGTTCGCCGAGCTCGGCGATCCGGCTCAGCCCGGCACGATGCTCGTGACGGTCAGTGGCACGGCCGTCGATCGCCGCGTGGCCGAGGTCGCGACGGGCACGTCGATCGGCCGGATCGTCGGTGCCGCCGGCCTGTCGCTGACGGACAGCGAAGCGGTGCTCGTCGGCGGGTACTTCGGCTGTTGGCTTCCGGCGAAAACCGCGGCGCGACTCCCGTTGTCGCATGCCGCGCTGCGCGACGCCGGCGGCTCGCTTGGCGCCGGGGTTCTTGCCGTGCTGCCGCCCGGCAGCTGTGGTCTTGCCGAGACCGCGCGGGTCGCGTCGTACCTCGCCGCGCACAGCGCCAAGCAGTGTGGGCCGTGCCTCAACGGACTGCCTGCGATCGCGTCGGCGATGTCGGCGCTCGCCGCCGGTGCGTGGGACGAACGGACCTGGCCTGCGTTGAACCGCTGGCTCGATGTCGTGCCGGGCCGGGGAGCATGCCGCCATCCCGACGGTGCGGTGCGGTTCGTCACCAGCGCACTGTCGACGTTCGCCGCGGATGTTGCGATGCACCGCGCGGGTCGACCGTGCGAAGGCGTTGCGGCAGCGCCCTTCCTGCCGATCCCCACCTCGGCGCGATGGGGGACCTGATCACCGTGACGCTGCAGCTCGACCCGATCCGGTGCGCCGCGCATGGGCTGTGCGCCGACCTGCTTCCCGAGCGGATCGAGCTCGACGAGTGGGGCTACCCGATCGTCGAGCCTGGCGACGTGCCGGACGCACTAGTCGCACATGCCCGGCGCGCCGCGCGTGCCTGTCCGACGCGCGCGCTGGTGCTCACCCGCCGGTAGGTTTCGAACGCTCGCAACCTGGGCAGTCTGCCGCCAGCATCCGTGAGATTCTGGCGAGGAGCCGGCGACCGCCTGCGCTCGCCTTCACCGATTGGGCCGACAAATGCATCGACGTCTGTTCACGATGGGTATCGCCTCGCTCGGCGTGTGCGCCGCGATCGGCGCGAGCGCTCCGGTCGCCGTTGCCGGCTCCGGACTCGCGAGCGGCAGGCTGCTGAAGACCAGCGCCCATGAGCGGCTTCCGATGCATGGGGGCACCACGACCAGCCTCAACTGGGCCGGCTACGCCGTCACTCCGGCGAGCCATGACGTGACTGCTGTCGCATCGACGTTCGTGGTTCCGGCTGCTGGTCTGATCCCACCGGGATTCGCCGCATCGTGGACCGGCATCGGCGGCTACAACACCTCGGACCTGATCCAGGCAGGCGTCTCGGAGAACTCGCTCCCGGACAACCCGATCAGTGGCGCGCAGTACGGCGCTTGGTACGAGATCCTGCCGGCTGCGGAGACGCCGCTGGACGGCTGCACCGGCAATGCCGCGTGTCCCGTCAAGCCGGGTGACGCGGTGTCGGTCGGCATCTCGCTGAGCTCGCCGGGGCAATGGCTGATCTCGATGAAGGACCCGACTGAGGGCTGGACCTGGTCGAAGACGATCGCCTACGCCTCGACGGAGTCCTCCGCGGAGTGGATCCACGAGGCGCCAACCCTCATCGCGCAGATGCTGCTCGCCAACACCGGCACCACGCGCTTCGGTCCCACGTCGACGTTCACCACCGCGAGCGGCGGCACCCAGACGATCGCGCAGGGGTCACCGACGTTGATCAACATGGGACCCGGCCTGATCAACGAGGCCACCACGTCACCGCTTGCGGCAAACGGCGAATCGTTCAACGTCTGCGCCTACACCCAAACCTGCGCCGCCCCGTAGCTAGCCGGCCGCAAGGTGACGGGCCATCCTCAGCACGACCGCCATGATCGTCAACGTCGGATTGTTCGCGCCGGCTGTGGCAAAGACGCCGCCGTCGTGGACGTAGACGTTGTCGGTCGCGTGCACGCGTCCCCATTCGTCGACGACGCTGCTCTTGGGGTCGGTGCCCATCTGCATTCCGCCGAGTACGTGACGGGTCAGCGGTAGGACGCCGTTTGGCCCCATCAGCGGAGTGTTCGCGGGAACGGCCGCGGCGACCGTCGCGCCGGCGGCAAGCAGGACCGATGTGATCAGCGGGATGTAGAACTCCTGCGCCACGTGTTCGTGCTTGCCGGGCGCATACGTGATCCGCGGTACGGGGAAGCCGTGCCGGTCACGGACTCTCGGGTCCAGGGTCACGTTGTTCGACAGGTACGGAAGGTCGTGGCCGAGCATCTGGATGCCGGCAAGCCGGTCGCGCAGCAGCGAGGTACGCATCAGCTCTTTGAACGTCCGGCCGAACGGCTGTTCCGGCGAGACCGCACCGAGGATGTACTGGTAGAACTGCGCCTCCGCGATCACCTCCTCGCTGCCACCGAGTTCGCACAGTCCGCCGCGGATATAAGGCAAGCCCTGTGCCTTCGCGAACACCCGCGCCCCGGTGAAGTCCGGGTCGGAGAAGTCCTCCATGCAGTGCGTCTCCGCGCCCCAGCTCTTGTACGCGTGCAGGCGCTGGTCCAGGAAGACGCCGAAGCCCGAGGTGAAGTAATGGAACATCAGCCGCTTGCCGATCCGGTGATGCGGATCGGGCAGCTTCGACATCAACGCGATGCGTGCACTCTCGATACCGGATGCGGCGAGGACCACGATGTCGCCTCGCTCGACACCGCGCCGGCCATGTTGGTCGATCCATTGAAGCCCGGTCGCGCGGCGTCCCTTCATCTCGACCTTGTGCACCATGGTCTCGGGGCGCAGCTCGACCCGACCGGTGAGTAGGGCGCGGTGCAGCAGGTCGAGTGCGCTCCCGCGCGCCGATGTCGGGCAGCCGTAGGCGTCACAGAACCCGCAGTTGTTGCAGACCGGTCGGCCGTTGTACGGCTTCGAGTTGATTGCGTGCGGAAACGGATAGGGGTGCAGGCCCAGCGTCTTCGCGCCGTTCGCCACCAGCATCGATCCGCGCTGCGGCGGGCCCGCCGGCATCGGGTACTCCTTGTCGCGCCGAGCATGTTTCAGGACGGGCTCGTGTGGCATGGCGGACCGGTCGCCCTGGACGCCGATCTGGTGCTCGAGGTGGTCGTACAACGGCGCGATGTCCGAGTACTCGAAGGGCCAGTCGGCAACGTCCGCCCCCGGATAGGGACCGAGCATCGACAGCTGCTTGAAGTCGATGTCCCAGAACCGCGGCATGGCTGCGCCGTAGTGGATCGTCCCTCCGCCGACAGCCACCGGCAACTCGTTCACCGCTCCGACGTAGTAGTCGCTCTTCTGGCTCGCGCTGCTGCGAAATGTGCGCGGATACGCCGATGGGTCGGGCTGTTCGAAGTTGCGGGTCAGCTTGAGGTTGTCGTTCGAGAACGTCGTCGTCGGTGGCCAGGACTTGCCGAGCCCGGTGAAGTAGTTGGGCCCCTTCTCCAGCATCACTACATGCCAGCCGGCCTCAGCAAGTGTGAGGGCTGTGACGCTGGCGCCCGCGCCGCTCCCGGCGATCACCGCCTTGCGCATCGTCTTAGCCACGCCAGACCCCGCTCGCCAGTGCCTGGGCGACGGTGGGGAACTCCGCGAGCACCAAGGCGACGATTCCGGTTGGGTCGATGACGTCGACGTCGATCGCAGCCATCTCTTCCGCGGTGTAGCCACGAGGTTGGATGTCGCCCGGGTAGTCGATCTCCTTCCAGCCGGCGAGGCCCTTGTTGCCGTCGTACTCCGGGTTGGAGTACATCCCCTCGATCGTGTGACCGAACAGCACCGTGGTGAACGCCGCGACGCCGCTCTTGGCGAGGATCAGGTCCTGCTGGAACTTCGATGCCCTGGTGAAATCGCCGTCGGCGTGCGCGTCGAGTGACTTCACGCCGTCGCGATAGGTCATCTGGAGCGCCTTCACCCGCGTCCTCCACGCCTGCGCCTGTGCCCGGTCGGGCATCACGAACGTCTTCATGTGGTTGCGACCTGCGGAGTGCCGGTTGCTCCACGGTCCGCCGGCGAACAACCTCGGGATTCGATGGTCGAACATCGACAGCATCGTGTCGATGTAACGGACCACGTCGCACTCGTGAGCTCCGGGATGCCCGGTCTCGAGGATGTCGTCCGAGGGCCCGGGCGCGATTCGCCGTGTCGCGGCGTCGATGACGGCGGCCTGGTGCGTGTTGAAGTATCGATACGCCGAGCCAGCCGCGATGGCGCGTGACTCGCTGAGCAGATCGGGCGCCAACGCGGCGAGCGGTAGCAGACTCGCGGTACCCAGCACCCTGCGTCGAGTCAGTCCGCGTCTGATCTTCTTGCCTTCACTCATGCCCTGAGCCTGACACGCGCGTCAGCCTTTGTACGTGGATGGGCCTCGGTCGCCGTACGGCTCGTCGCGCTCCGCAACCGCCTGCCGGAAGCCGACAGCCGCGGCACGCTGCTGGAACGCGTAGCCCTCGCGGGTGTGTCGCGAGACGCCGTCGAAGACCGTCGAGACCATCATCGAGTTGGCGACGCCCGACGCCAAGAGCGAGCTGTTGAGTGCGAGCTTGGCCATCATCAGCTGGTTGATGGGCATCCGGGCGATCCGATCGAGCAGATTCTCGGTGCGCTCGTCTAGCTGTTCGAGCGGCGGCGCCTCGATCACGAGGCCCCACTCCAACGCCTCGGCACCGGAGATCGTGTCGCCGGTGAACAGCAGCCGCTTCGCCCGCTGGTCACCGAGGCGGTGGGCCCACATGCCGGCGGCCGGGATGCCCCAGACGCGGGTGGGCGGATAGCCGATCTTGGTGTTGTCGGCGGCGATGATCTGGTCGGCGTACAGCGCGATGTCGGTGCCGCCCGCGACGCAGAAGCCGTGCAGCTTCGCGACCGTCGGCTTGTTGGCGTGCAGCAGCGAGGAGAAGCCGCGGTTGAAGCGGCTCATCATCGCGTAGTCGAGCATGGGGTCCCAGGTCCCGTCGGGGTCGTGGTTTGCCACCTGCACGCCGGAGGACAGCACCGTCCCGGACCGGCGGGCTGATGGCGATCGGCCGCTCTCGTCCAGCCGCTCCGCGAAGGCAGCGAGGTCGTAGCCGCCGCAGAACCCCTTGCCCCGTCCGGACACGACGATGACGTGCACGGCCGGGTCGAGATCGGCCCGCTCGACGGCGTCGGCGAGCTCGATCGGGGTGTCGTAGGTGATCGCGTTGCCCTGCTCGGGGCGGTTGAACGTGATCCGGGCGATCCGTCCGGTGACCTCGTAGGTCATCGTCCGATACTCCGGGTGCTCGGCCGCCTCGCCGGCCTTGCCGGCCAGCGGCGCATCCGGGCCGTCGAGATAGCCGTCGTACCAGCGGGCCGGTCGGTCAGCAGAGTCAGCAGAGTCCGTCACGGCGGCAGCGTACGACCCGCACGCCTCACCCCGCTCATCACGAAACGTGCGAGTACGCTTGGCGCTGCTGAGCCGTTCCTGTCGTGACGGCGAGCTCGCGCCAAGCAGTGACGCGGGTGGTTGGGGCCAATGCTCCCCGCTCAGGGTTCGTCTCGTAGAGACGGGTCCCACGGCCTCACTCGCTTCCGGCGATCAGGTTGCGCCGGTTGCACACGCATTTGGCGGCACCCGAAGTGTCTGATCGGTCCGGTTCCAGCAAGGTAGACGCGGCGTTCGCTGAGTTGAGCGGACGGTCGGTCGGCGACGAGCCTCTCAACGATGTGCTCCATCGCACGGCTGCCCTCGCCAAGAGCGTGCTGCGGGTGCCGATCGAGGCTTCCGTGACCCTGGTGGGTCCCGGCGGCGCCACAACGCCTGCCTTCACGGGGCAGCCGGCGTACGACCTCGACGAGACGCAGTACGCACTGGGCTACGGCCCGTGCCTGGCGTCGGCCGAAGCCGGCCAGCTCGTGAAGATTCCCGACATCGCGACAGAGACGCGCTGGCCGGCGTTCACCGAAGCGGCATTGGCGCGCAACATTCGCTCCACGCTCTCGGTGCCGCTGCCGGTGCAGCGTCAGGTCATCGGCGCGCTCAACCTCTATGCCGAGGAGCTGGCTGTCTTCGACGCTGCGACCGAGGTCATCGCCGAGCGCTTCGGGGCCTACGCCGCAGTGGCGATCGCTCACACCCATCTCTATCTATCGGCGTCGGAGCTCGCCGACCAGATGGCGCAGGCGATGACGTCGCGCGCCGTCATCGAACAGGCCAAGGGAGTGTTGATAGCCCAGCGCAAGTGCTCCGCCGACGAGGCGTTCGACATCCTCGTCAACCTCTCCCAGACCACGCACCGCAAGCTGCGGGATGTTGCTGCAGCGGTGGTCGAGCACGTGATCTCCGGGTAGAGCCCCGAACACGACGGCAGTCGCCGTCCGGACGGCGGGCCGTCGAGGCCCCGGGTTGCTGAAAAGACAGCACCCGGGGCCGCCCACCGCCGGTGTTACATTCGAAACGCTGCTCAGCAGAGAGCCGATCCGCCATCGTTGACGGGCTCTGCTCACGGGCCCGGCCCGGTCGCCGAGGAGCATCCATGGCAGTTGCGCCGCAAGACCCCAGTTGCGCATCGCTCACCTGCCGCGGGTGTGGGCAACGGATCCGCTTGCCGGGCCCCGAACATGAGGCCGGCGGCCGGATCGAGGAGTTCGTCACGGCCCACCGCGCGCACCGTCCGTATGGCTTCGAGCTGCTCCTTGACCTCAGTGAGGAGTTGGCGGATGCCGATGCCGCGATTGCTTACGTTCCCTCGCCGCGGAAATCCGGATTTGGCGCTTGAGACTGTGGGTAAGACACCAGCAGCTCAGCAGTGAGCACCCCTGCGGTGAGCCTTTTGCTGCACCGCCTTCGTCTCGACGGAGGTGTCTTTCCGATGCCATCGATCTCGATTCTCAGCGGGGTAGCGAGCCTTCTGGTGGCGGTACCGCTGCGGTTCGTGCATCTGTGCCGCGGCGTCCCGGACCACGTCATCGAGCGCGGCGATCCGATGGCGTCCCTCGCCGAACCCGTGCCGCCTGTGTCTAGGCGGGCGGCACGGGTTCTTCGCTCAGGTCGCCGCGCCTGAGGACTGGGCAGAGCTCGCCGCGGCGCCGCTGAGGTCATAGACCGTCGTGCCGCCTACTGTCTCGGCCGTGTAGTTCGCCTCGACCCACGAGGTGATCTGCGACGAGGTGTCGGCGCTCGAGCCGGACCGGCCGGCCCCGGTGCCGCCCGGAATGAAATAGTGGATCTTGCCCTGGGTGACCCAGGCCTCGAACTGTGCGAGCGTCGGGGACGGGTCGGTGCCGTTGAAGCCGCCGATCGCCATGACGGGCTCGTCGCTGCCGAGCTGGTAGCCCGCGGCGTTCTGAGAACCCACCGTCGCGGCAACCCAGCGGTAGCTCGAAGCGTCCGACTTCAGCGCGCTGACCAGCGCCGCTGACGCAGTTGGAGCGTCGAGCAAGCCGCCACCGGCCTGGCCGCCGCGAGCGCTGCCGCCTTGGGCCTGACCGCCCTGGGCCTGGCCGAGCGGTCCGCCGACTCCAAGCCGGCCACCGATTCCGGGAAGCCCGCCTGCTGTCGACTGACCGCCCGGCCCGAAACCGCCGCCGGGGAAGCCACCGAAGTTCCGAGTGGTGCCCTGACCGGTTTGCCCACCGGGACCCCCCGCGAAACCGCCACGACCGGATCCCGCACCTGCTCCTCGGCCTTGACCGCCCGGCCCAAAGCCACCGGCCGCTGTCGGACCTGCGGTCGGCAGTGATCCGGTGTGCGGACTCGCCGCCGTTGCGATCGAGTACGACGCGGGACCGGTAAGCGCTGCGACCATCGCGACGGCGGCGATCGCCGGAGCAAGCCGGCGGTTCACGTACGGCGCGGCCAGGATCCCGACGACCGCGATGCTGCCGGCAATGACGACGATCAGGCGAAGCGCTGGGTGCCACGTGGGAGTGCGGTGCATCAGCATCCAGGCCCACCACGTCGTCAGACCGACCGACGAGGCAAGCAACATCCGGGGAAGCAGTTCAGCCCGCCGCGCCCACAGGGAGGTCGCTCCGATGCCGACCAACGCGCCGGTCGCGGGGGCGAGTGCGACGGTGTAGTAGGGGTGGATGATGCCGGACATGTAGCTGAAGGTCAGCCCGGTGACGAGCAGCCAGCCGCCCCAGATGACGAGCTGTGCGCGGCGCGGGTCGGTGCGCGGGGCGCGGCGTACCAGCCAGAGCATCGTGACGAGCAGCAGCAGTGCCGCCGGGATCAGCCACGCGGTCTGCGAGCCGAACTCGGTGCTGAACATCCGCAGCAGGCCGGTCCTGCCCCACATGCTCGTGCTGCCGCCGGCACCGCCCGCGCCGCCGCCGCCGACGCTGCCGGTTTCGTTGCCGGTGATCCGGCCGAAGCCGTTGTAGCCGAAGATCAGGTTGAGGATGGTGTTGTTCTGGGAGCCGCCGATGTAGGGGCGGCTCGACGCCGGCCACAGCGAGACGATGGCGACCCACCA
>DATAUF010000184.1:0-23913 GCA_036268405.1 Mycobacteriales bacterium | reverse complement strand
CTACTTGATGTGGACTCCGCTGACTGCGCGGGCGATCACGAGGCGCTGGATCTCTGAGGTGCCCTCGAAGATCGTGTAGATCTTCGCGTCGCGGTGCATGCGCTCGACGGGGTACTCGCGGGTGTAGCCGTTGCCGCCCAGGATCTGGATCGCCTGCTCGGTGACCCACACCGCGGTCTCACCCGCGAACAGCTTGCACTGCGAGCCCTCGGCCGCTTCGAACGTCTTGCCCTGACGTGCCATCCACGCGGCGCGCCAGACGAGCAGTCGCGACGCGTCGATGCGGGTCTTCATGTCGGCGAGCTTGAACGCGATGCCCTGGTTCTCGACGATCGGGCGGCCGAACTGTTCGCGCACCTTCGCGTAGTCAAGCGCGACCTCGTACGCCGCACGGGCGATGCCGACAGCCTGGGCACCGACGGTCGGACGGGTGCGCTCGAACGTCGCCATGGACGGCTGGACGCCGGCCTTGAGGCCCTCACGTACCCGGTTGAGCCGCGCGTCGAGCTTGTCCTTGCCACCGAGGAGGTACTTCTCCGGAATCCGGACGTTGTCCAGCACGACTTCGGCGGTGTGCGATGCGCGGATGCCGTGCTTCTTGAACTTCTGACCCTGGCTGAGGCCATGCGTCCCTGGCGGGACGATGAACGACGCCTGGCCGCGAGTGCCGAGCTCCGGCTCGACCGATGCAACGATCACGTGCCAATCGGCGATGCCGCCGTTGGTCGCCCAGGTCTTGGTGCCGTTGAGCACCCATTCGCTCGAGGCCTCGTCCCAGACCGCGCGGGTCTTCATCGCACCGACGTCGCTGCCTGCGTCAGGTTCGGAGGAGCAGAACGCGCCGAGCTTCACGTCGTCGGGCGTGCCGTACATCGCCGGGACGAACTCGCCGATCTGCTCCGGGGTTCCGTTCGCGCTGACCGCCGCAGCGGCCAGGCCGGTGCCCATGATCGCCAGCGCGATGCCGGCGTCGCCCCAGAACAGCTCTTCCTGGGCGATCACCATGCCGAGGCCGGTGTCGTCGAACCATTGCTGAGCCATGAAGTCGACTGAGTAGATCCCGACCTTGGCGGCCTCCTGGATCAGCGGCCAGGGAGTCTCTTCGCGTTCGTCCCACTCATGGGCAGCCGGGCGGATGACCTCGGCGGCGAAGTCGTGCAGCCACTTCTGCAGAGTCAGCTGGTCTTCGTTGAGCTCGAGTGAGAACTCGGCCACTGGGTCTCCTCCGGGTAGTGAGGCTGCGGAGCGTTGCGGTACCTTGCCAATGGTGTTACCGCGGGTAACCTACTGTCAAGTAGCAACCGCAAGCGAAGGGGGATGAGCGACGTGGCGCCTTCGCTTCTCGAGCGTCGAGAAGGCCTGCTCGAGGCCGCCGACCGAGTGGTCCAGCGCGACGGATCTGCCGCGTCGATGAACCTGATCGCCGCCGAGGCCGGAATCACCAAGCCGATCCTCTACCGCCACTTCGGCGACAAGAGCGGGCTCTACCGCGCGCTCGCCGCTCGCCATATCGACGTTCTCCTCGACCGGCTCCGCGCCGCGCTCCTCACCCGCGGCGGGCTTGCCGCCCGGACCCGCGCGACCGTCGACGCCTACCTGTCCGCTGTCGAGGAGCGGCCGCAGGTCTATCGCTTCCTGGTGCAGCGCGCTGCGGTCGAGGAACCGGACGTCCGCGGTGACGTCGAGGGATTCGTACGCCGATTCGGCGACGAGCTCGCCATGGGCATTCGCAACGAGCCGTCGTTGCGCGGTGTCAGCGAGCTGCGAGCGACGGTCTGGGCGCACGGGATCGCGGGCATGGTGCAGGCCGCGGGGGACTGGTGGCTAGACCATCCCGAGGTGCCTCGCGCAAGCGTCGCCGAGGAGCTATCTGCCCTGCTCGTCGCCGGTTTCGACCTCGCCTGAGCAGGGCCTGTTCATTCGGCGTTCATCTTGACCCTAGGGTGATGTCCGTGCGCCTACGCCTAACGCCGCGTGAGAACGCCTTCTATGAGCTGTTCACCGCCGCCGGCAGCAACCTGTTCGACACCGCCGTCGTTCTCCGCGACCTGGTCACCGGAAGCGCCGTCGAACGTCCCGCGCTCGCCAAACAGCTCCGCGACCTCGAGCACAAGGGCGACGATCGGACCCACGAGATCATGCGGAAGGTCGCATCGACCTTCGTGACGCCGCTGGACCGCGAGGACATCTACCGCCTTGCCAGCCGGCTGGACGACGTCGTCGACTACTTCGAAGCCGCGGGCGATCTGATCATCCTCTACGACCTCGAGGTGCTTCCGCTCGAGATGCACCACCTGGCCGAGATTCTGGTCCGTGGCGCCGAGTTGACGGCCGGCGCGATGACACGGCTGAAGTCGCTCGCGAACCTCAGCGACTACTGGATCGAGATCAACCGACTGGAGAACGACGCCGACAAGCTGTTCCGCCGGTTCGTGGCCCGGTTGTTCGGCGGCGACTACGACGCACTCACCGTGTTGAAGCTGAAGGAGATCGCCGAGCAACTCGAGGCTGCCGCTGACGCGCTCGAGCACGTCGCCGACACCGTCGAGTCGATCGCCGTCAAAGAGTCCTGAGTGGAGACGCTCGGGCTCGTCGTTCTTGTCGCTTTCGCACTGGGCTTCGACTTCACCAACGGATTCAACGACGCGGCCAACGCGATCGCCATGCCGGTGTCGACGCGCGCTCTGCGACCCCGAGTCGCGCTCGCGATTGCCGCCACGTTCAACCTCGTCGGCGCACTCGTGTCGACGAAGGTGGCGAACACCGTTGGCAGCATCATCACGGCGCCGGCCACGAGCGAAGGCCTGCTGGTGGTCTTCGCGGCGATTGTGGGCGCGATCACGTGGAACCTCGTGGTGTGGCGGTTCGGCCTTCCGTCGTCGTCGACGCACGCGCTGATCGGCGGCTTGTGCGGGGCCGCGCTCGCCTCCAGCGGTCATGTCAACTGGCACGCGGTCGTCAAGAAGGTCGTCGTCCCGATGGTGGCCTCACCGCTCGTCGGCTTCAGCCTCGGTTTCCTGTTCATGCTGTTGCTGCTGTGGGTCTTTCGACGGGCGAACCCGCGCGATGCGAATGTGGGCTTCCGCATGGGCCAGTGGCTCGGCTGTGCGGCGATGTCATTCGGGCACGGCCTGCAGGACGCGCAGAAGACGATGGGTGTGATCACCCTCGCGCTGCTCACCACACATCACCTGGACACATTCGATGTGCCGCTTTGGGTCAAGCTGGCCTGCGCGTTCGCAATCAGCGCGGGCACAGCGACCGGCGGCAATCGGATCATGCGCACGCTCGGGCGCCGGGTTTTCAAGCTGGACAACGCGGCCGGCTTCGCCGCGCAGACCGTTGCCTCCGCGGTGCTGATGACCACTGCCTACGTGTACGCCGCTCCGGTCTCGACAACTCACATCACCACGTCGGCCGTCATGGGCGTCGGGTCGACCCGGAAGTTCTCGGCGGTGCGGTGGGGCGTGGCGGGCAACATCGTCACGGCATGGGTGCTCACGCTGCCCGCCGCGGGCCTCACTGCGGCGGCGGCGTTCAAGATCTTGCATCTGTTCATCGGCTAGCGGCTCACCGAGCTGTGACGCACGTCACCCCAGCGCGACGAAGGTCACCATTCCGTTGTTAGCAAACGGAAATGTGGGTCATGCACCATGGAGTCATGAACAACTACGACGATGCCGATCTCGGCGCGAGACTGCTTCCCGCCGTCGATCTGTCGCTGTGGCTGCAGATCATCGCCGCGGTGCTGCTCGTGCTTGCGGTCGCCGGTCTCGCCCTAGCGATCGGTTAGCTCGGGCCGGTCCTCGCCCTCATACAGCGTCGGCCCTTGCTGGTCACGACGCGAGCGCGCGGGCGCATTCGCCGCGACGACCGCAACCCACGGCAGGATCAGTGCGAGTGCCACCGCGATGACGCGAATCCATCCGCGCGCGACCACGATCGCCACGATGAAGGCGACCACGCGGACGCCCATCGTGATGAGGTAGCGGCGCTCACGGGAGCGACGCTCGTCGATCGGGCTCTGCCCGGCGGTCGTGACCAGGATCGGGTCGTCGTCGCGACGTGAATGCGCTCTGTCGTCGCGGCCCATGCGTCCAGTCTGCGCTCCGCGACTTCGGTCAGCCGAAGCGGCCGGTGATGTAGTCCTCGGTGCGCTGCTGGGTGGGGTTGGTGAAGATCTTCTGCGTCGCGTCGACCTCGACGAGATGGCCTGGCTCGCCCGGCCCCCTCAGCGTGAAGAACGCGGTCGTGTCGGAAACCCGTGCGGCCTGCTGCATGTTGTGGGTGACGATCACGATCGTGAAGCGGTCCTTGAGCTGCGCGATGAGGTCCTCGATCGCGAGTGTCGAGATCGGGTCGAGCGCGCTGCACGGCTCATCCATCAGGAGCACCTGCGGCTCGACGGCGATCGCTCGCGCGATGCACAGCCGCTGCTGCTGACCGCCCGACAGCCCCGAGCCTGCCTTGTCCAGCCGCCCCTTGACCTCTTCCCAGAGGTTCGCGCCGCGCAACGATCGCTCGACCGCGTCTTGAAGGTCGGCCTTCTTGCGAATCCCGTTGAGCCGCAGGCCTGCCGCCACGTTGTCGAAGATCGACATCGTCGGGAACGGGTTCGGCTTCTGGAAGACCATTCCGATCGTTCGGCGCACCGCAGCCGGATCGATGCCCGACGCGTAGATGTCCTCATCGTCGAGCAGGACCTTGCCCTCGATCCGGGCACCGGGAATGACCTCGTGCATCCGGTTCAGCGAGCGCAGGACCGTCGACTTGCCACAGCCGCTCGGACCGATCAACGCCGTGACGCTCTTGGGCTCGATCGTGATGCTGACGTCGTCGACGGCCTTCGTGTTGCCGTAGTAGCAGGACAGCCCGCTCGTCTCGATGCGCTTCGCCATTTCGGTGTCCTACCTCCGGGCCAGCTGGTTGCGTCGCGTCAACAGCCGAGCTGCAACGTAGAGAACCACGACGATGAGGATCAGCGTCAAGGCAGCGCCCCATGCCCGCTGCACGTTGAACGTTGATGACGACTGCGCGTTCTGGAAGATGTACACGGGAAGTGACGCCTGCTCGCCCTTGAACGGGTTGTTGTTGAAGTAGTTGCTGTTTCCGGCCACCAGCAACACAGGGGCCGTCTCGCCGATGACCCGGGCGATGGCGAGCATCACGCCGGTGGTGATGCCTGTCGCGGCGGTGGGAAGCACGATCCGCAGGATCGTGCGCCACTTCGGGATGCCCAGGGCGTACGACGCCTCGCGCAGCGCCGCCGGTACGAGTCTGATCATCTCCTCGGACGTCCGTACGACGATCGGCAGCTCGATGATCGCAAGGGCGATTGCCGCCGCGACACCGGATGCGCCCTGGTGCAGGACGAAGATCCAGAAAGCGAGCACGAACAGTCCCGCGACGATTGACGGGATGCCGGTCATGACGTCGATGAGGAACCGGACCGCCGTGGCAAGCCGGCGGCCGCCGTATTCGGTGATGAAGATCGCGACGAGGATCCCGAGCGGCACCGAGAATGCGCTGGCCAGCAGCACCTGCTCAAGGGTGCCGATGATGGCGTGGCCGACGCCGCCACCGGCCTGCAACGGGCCGGTGTCGGCGAGCGAGTGCGTGAGGAAGCTCCAGCCGAAGACGCCGCGACCTTTCTTGATCACGTAGCCGATCACGAAGCCCAGCGGAATGAGGGTGACGACGAGTGCGACGAGGGCAGCGTTGGTGGCGATCCGGTCGATCGCTCGGCGTTTGCCCTCGACGACCCAGCTCAGCGACGCGATCGCAAGAACTGTCACCGTCACGGCGACGACCAAGAAGTCCGCGTCGCCAGCGAAGCCGGTTGTTGCGAACAGCAACAGCGACAGCAGTACCGCGCCTACCGTGACAGCGGCGAGCGACCACGCAGGCAGGCTCGCCTGCCGGATGCTCTGGTTGCGCAGGCCCAGCGACGCATCAGCAGTACTCACACTGCGCTGCGTTCTTCGGTGTCCGACCGCAGGATGATGTAGCGCGCGACCAGGTTGACGACGAGGGTGAGCACGAACAGCACGAGCCCGCTGGCGATCAAGGCGGACCGGCCGAGGGTGTCGGCGTCGCCGAAGGAGTTGGCGATGTTCGCGGCGATCGTGTTGCCGCTGGGGACGAGGATGTGCGGGCTGATCTTGAAGAGGTCGCCGATCACGAATGCGACCGCGATCGTCTCGCCGAGCGCACGACCGAGGCCGAGCATCGCCGCGCTGATGATGCCGGGACGGCTCGGCGGCAGCACCGCGATGCGGATCATCTCCCAGCGGGTCGCGCCGAGCGCAAGTGCTGCTTCCTCGTGCGCCGGGTCGACCTGCCGCAGCACCTCTCGGCTGATCGCCGCGACGATCGGAAGGATCATGACCGCCAGGACGAGAGCCGCGCCGAAGACCGACTTGCTGAAGACACTGGCCTGGTTGTTGGGGTTGGCGAACAGCGGGATCCAGTGGAAGTACTTCGCGAGGAACAGCTGGATGCCGGTCAGGCGCGGCAGCAAAAAGTACAGACCCCAGAGGCCGTAGACCACGCTCGGTACCGCAGCGAGCAGGTCGGTGAGGTAGCCGAGGAGGGTGGCGATTCGTCGGGGTGCGTACTGCGTGATGTAGATCGATACGCCGATCCCGACCGGGACGGCCATCGCGAGCGCGAGCACACCGGTCAGCACTGTGCCGAACAGCAATGCGGCAATGCCGAAGGCTTCGCTGCCCTGGTTCGGGCTCCACGTCTTGGTGGTCCAGAAGCTGACCTTGTCGGCGCGTAGCGAGGGGACCGCCTTGACCACGAGGAAGACCGCGATCGCGCCGAGCACCACGAAGACGAGCGCTCCGGCGCCGGTGGCAAGCCATCGGAACACCGCGTCGCCGCGGCGGGCATGGTGACCCGACCGCAGCGACGCGGAGTCCAGAGCTGTCACAACCGTCATTCTCGGGGTGCGTCCCCTAGCTGATCGTGGCCACGGAGGCCTGGATCTGCGTGTCGAGGGCCTTGGGCAACGGCGCGAAGCCGAGAGCCGGGCCTTCGGACTGACCGTCGCCGGCCGCGTAGGTCAGGTAGTTCTTGACCAACGTCCCCTCACCGGCGTTCTTGTACTTCGAGCAGACCAGGACGTAGGACACCGTCGAGATCGGGTAGCCCGTCATCTTCTGGAAGTTCAGCGCGCCCGCGAGGTCGTTCGCGGCCGTGCTGGTGACCGAGAACCCCGAGGCGATCGATTTCGCAACGCTCGCGTTGGTGAGCGGCACGTAGGAGCTGCCGAACCCTTTGATGGCTGCGGTCGACAGGTCGTCCTGGGTCGCGTAGGTGATCTCGGCGTAGGTGATGCCGCCCTGAGTGCTCTTCACGCCCTGCGCGACGCCGCTTGAGCCGGTCGCACCGGAGCCCGTCGGCCAGTTGGTGAACTGCTTGTTGACCCCGAGGGTCCATACGGAGTGCGCGGCGGCGTCGAGGAATCCCGACAGCACGTTCGTCGTGCCGGATCCGTCCGCGCGGTAGAAGACCGAGATCGGGGTCGACGGCAAGGTCACGCCCGGGTTGTCGGCCTTGATCTTTGCGTCGTTCCAGGTCTTGATCTGGCCCATGAAGATGCCGGCAACGGTCGCCGCCGAGAGGTTCAGCGGATTGCTCAGCCCCGGCAGGTTGTACATGACCGCGACGCCGCCGGAGGTGATCGGCAGGGTCAGCGCCGGGCTGCCGCACGCGGCCGTCGCGGCCGTCTCTTCGTCCGAGGTCATCGTCACGTCCGAGCCGGCGAACGGTGCCGTGCCCTGGGTGAACGTCTGGATTCCTGCGGTGGAGCCGGTGCCGGTGTAGGTGATGTCGTCACTCGGGTTGGCGGCGTGGAACTTGGTCGCCCACTGCTGCTCGAGGGTCTGCTGGAAGGTGGATCCTTGCGGGCTCAGGCTCGTGCTGCTGCCGCTACTGCCGGTCGAGCCCCCGGTGCCGCCACTGCTGCTGCTTCCGCACGCGGCTAGACCAAGCGCAGCGACGGCAGCGATGCCGGCAGTGCGGGTGATGAGCGAAACCTTCACGGCGACGGAACCTCCGAATGTGTCGGGCCCGGGCTGTCCAGGCCGGCGAGGCTGACGCTAGGGGTCGGAATCGACCCCTCCACCCCTTCGAGATGAACGAGAGGTGAACGCCCGCAGACCGCTCAATGAACGAGGTCGCGGCGCCCGGTCAGGCGGTGTCTCCGCGCGTCATCACGCGATGGTGTCGACGGGGGCCTTCTCGCCGGTGACCAGGAAGATGACTCGTCGTGCGACCGATACGGCGTGGTCGCAGAACCGCTCGTAGTAGCGCCCGCACAGCGTCACGTCGATCGCACTCTCGATGCCGCCGTGCCACGACTCGTCGAGCAACGTCGTGAACAGTCGCTTGTGCAGGTCGTCCATGACGTCGTCGTCACGCTCGAGCTCCGCGGCCATCGCAAGGTCGCGCCCGGCGATGACGCTCGAGCACTTGGCGCAGATGCGCTGGGCGACCTGACCCATCTCGAGAACGGTTGCCTGTAGCTCTGCGGGGATCGCACTCGTCGGGTAGCGCCGCCGCGCCACCTTCGCGATGTGCAACGCAAGGTCGCCCATGCGCTCGATGTCCGCCACCATCCGCAGGCTCGTGATGATCACGCGGAGGTCGCTCGCGACGGGCTGCTGTCGAGCGAGAAGATCGAGCGCCGCCGTCTCGATGTTGTCGTAGAGCTGGTCAATCGCGGCGTCGCCGGAGATGACCGACTCGGCCGCGGACAGATCGGAGTCGAGCAGCGCCTGGGTCGCCCGGTTGATCGCACTGCCGGCTAGACGCGTGATGTCGACAAGCGACGTCGTGATGCCGTCGAGATCCTCGTGGTACTGGTCGCGCACGGTTCGCCTCCCGGCTGCTGTCGCCGAGGCAAGCCTAGTGCTCTGCCGCCGGACCTCTCTTACGTTCTCTCGCCGAAGGTGAACGACGGGCAACGACGAGATGAACGAGACCGGTCGAGGCTGTGAAACCCCCGGGCCGGCGTTCCTGGTGGCGTGCAATCCGCCGAAACGAAAGGTATTCCGGTCCCTATGATCGACTCGTGGCGGTGGTCTTTGCTGCACTTGCGGGACTGCTGGTCGGGGTCGTGAGCACGTTGCTGATCCGCTCCCGCCCGCGGCAGGCGCCGACCGCTGATTCGGCGACATCGCGGCCTTCCCCGAGGAAGCGTGACGCGATGCCCGCCGAAACCGTTCTCCATCTGCTGCCGACAGCCGCCGTCCTGCTCGACAACGACGACATCGTCCGGCTCGCCAACAGGGCGGCGATGCAGATGGGTGTGGTCCGTGACGGCTCCCTCGACGTACCTGCCCTTGCGACACTCATCCGGTCTGCTCGCCGAACCGGCGCCGCGCAGACCGAGGAGATCGTGCTCGGCGCCAACGACTTCCCGCGCCGAGCCGTGACAGTCGGCGCTCGCGCTGAGCCACTTCCCGGCGGCGAGGTCGCTCTTGTCATCGACGACCTCACCGAGTCAAAGCGCGTCGAGTCGGTACGCCGGGACTTCGTCGCCAACGTCGGACACGAGATCAAGACTCCCGTCGGCGCGTTGCAGCTGCTCGCCGAGGCGGCGCTCGACGCGCATGACGATCCCGACGCCGTGCAGCGGTTCGTCGGGCGGATGCAGCGCGAGGCGCAGCGCCTGTCTCGCCTTGTCCAGGAGCTGCTCGATCTGTCGCGCCTGCAGGGCGGCGAACCACTACCCGCCGCCAACGAGGTTCTGCTCGATGCCGTGATCGACGAGGCGATCGACCGCGCGCGACTCGCCGCAGAGGTCAAGGGCATCACGATCGTGCGCGGCGGAGACCCCAGCCTGATCGTGTACGGCGACGAGAACCAGCTCGCCATCGCGGTCGGCAACCTGCTCGACAACGCTGTCGCCTACAGCGGCGACGGCACCCGGGTTGCGATCGGCGTTCACCGCCGCGGCGATGCGGTGGAGATCGCGGTCACCGACCAGGGCATCGGAATCGCCGAGGACGAGCAGGAGCGGATCTTCGAGCGGTTCTATCGTGTCGATCCCGCGCGCTCCCGCGCCACCGGCGGCACCGGGCTCGGCTTGGCAATCGTCAAACACACCGTCGGAAACCACGGTGGCGAGGTCGGCTTGTGGAGCCGGCCCGGCGCCGGAAGCACATTCACGATCCGCCTGCCTGCCGCGCTACGACCGGGTGACGGTGACCCGTCCGGCGACTCGGCCCACAACCTGCAAGAGGTAGTAACTCCGTGATTCCCTGCAAAAAGGTAGGAGCCCCGTGACCCGCATCCTCGTCGTCGAGGACGAAGAGTCCTTCTCCGACGCGCTCGGCTACATGCTGCGTCGGGAGGGATTCGAGGTAGCCATGGCCGGCACCGGTCCGGACGGGATCGAGGAGTTCGACCGGGCCGGCGCCGACCTCGTGCTGCTCGACCTGATGCTGCCCGGGCTGTCCGGGCTCGAAGTGTGCCGCGCTCTGCGGTCGCGCTCCGAAGTGCCCGTGATCATGCTGACCGCCAAGGATTCTGAGGTCGACAAGGTCGTCGGCCTGGAGATCGGGGCCGATGACTACGTGACGAAGCCGTTCTCCGCTCGCGAGCTCGTCGCTCGGATCCGCGCGGTGCTACGCCGACGCGGTGCCGAACCCGAGGACCTCGCCTCATCGATCCTCGAGTGCGGACCGGTGCGGATGGACGTCGACCGCCACGTCGTCAGCGTCAACGGTGGGAACGTGTCGATGCCGCTGAAGGAGTTCGAGCTGTTGGAGTTCCTGCTCCGCAACGCCGGACGGGTCCTCACCCGTGGCCAGCTGATCGACCGGATCTGGGGCAGCGACTACGTCGGTGACACGAAGACACTGGACGTTCACGTGAAGCGGCTGCGCGCCAAGATCGAGCCCTCGCCGTCCGAGCCACGTCACCTGTTGACGGTGCGCGGTCTGGGCTACAAGTTCGAGCCGTGAGTGCCGGCGTAGCCGGCGCCGCGCCTGGGTGCTGGGCGGGGTGGAGGACATGACGGAGCCGGTGTTGCCCGACTCCACGTCGGACGAGCTCGAAGTCGGGTGGGGCGACGACCTCGACGGCGTCGACGACGACCTGGATCACGACGAGGAGCTGGCGGCCGATCGGCCGCCGCACTACGACCGCGACCAGTCGTGACTGGACCTAGTCGAGCAGCACGCCGGGGTTGAGGATTCCGTTCGGGTCTACCGCTTGCTTTGCTCCGCGAAGGGCGGCAGCGAAGAGTGGTGGGCGCTGTGCGTCGTACCAGGGCCGGTGATCGCGGCCAACCGCGTGGTGATGGGTGATCGTGCCGCCGGCCGCGAGAATCGCCTCGCTCGCAGCAGCCTTCACCTCATCCCACTGGGCTAGCTCGCTGCCGCGCCGGCCCGGTGCGATCACGGTGAAGTACGGCGCCGCACCATCGGGATAGACGTGGGTCAGCCGGCAGGTCACTGTGCCGCCGCCGCAGATCTCGCGCAGCGCTGCAGAGGTGCGCTCGGTGACGTGGGCGACGAGTCCAGGCAGCCGGTCCCAGGTGGTCGCGGTCTCGAAGGTCTCGACCACAAGCCCCAGCAGGACGAGCTGTTCGCGGAGGTAGGGCGCTCGCAGGAAGGACGATCGCCACGTCTCACCGGCACCTGACTTGCGATCCGTTTTGTCGCCTCCGGCCACAGCGACGCTGCTGTCGGTGAGGGTCTCGTCGATCATGCGAAGTCCGTGGTCGCGACAAAGCGCGGTCAGCGTCGCCGCATCCGTGTCGACCGGAGCTGCCCACGACTCCAGGCCGACGACGAGCGGCGCCTCACCGGTCGCCAGCGTCCCTGTGACGGTCGCCTCCCCGGCATCGATCAGCCGGCAGGTCGCGGGCCGGAGCCCGCTTTGGGTGACTGCTCGGACGGCGTCGAGGCCTTCGGAGAAGGCGGCGGCGGCGAATGTCGCCGACCATCGGCGGGTGGGACGCGGCTGCACGCGCAGCCATGCCTCCGTCACGATCCCGAGCGTTCCCTCGCTACCGAGGAGCATCCGGTCAGGGCTCGGCCCTGCTCCGGAGCCGGGAAGCCGCCGCGACTCCCATGGCCCGGCCGGGGTGATCGCGCGAACACTCTCAACAAGGTCGTCGATGTGGGTCGGACCGGCAGAGAAGTGGCCAGCCGCTCGGGTGACGACCCAGCCGCCGACCGTCGACCGCTCGAAGGACTGCGGGTAGAAACGCGCTGTCAGTCCGTGCGGGCGCAGCTCGTCCTCCAAGGCCGGCCCCGGCGTGCCGCCTCGGACCCGCGCTGCGCGGGAGACCGAGTCGACTTCCGCTATTCCGCTGATGTGCTCGAGGTCGAGGCTGACGATGCCCGACCAGGCATCACCGACGTCGGGCTCGACGCCACCGACCACGCTGGTTCCGCCGCCGTACGGCACGACCGCGACGTCGTGACCGGCGCACCACTCAAGAACGGCCGTGACCTCCGACTCGTCCGTGGGCCGCAGTACGACGTCGGGCACGTGATCGACGCGACCGGCGATGACCCGGACCACGTCGCGGTAGGAGCGGCCGACGCCATGGCGCGCGCGGTCGACAGCAGAGGTGGATCGGATCGCGGCGAGGGCCGAAGGCAGCCGTGGCCCTACCCGGTCGGTAGGAAGGTCAGGCAGTGGACGAGGTCCGACCGGCTCGGCGATCTCGGTCCCGAGCAGGCCGGCGGCGAGCGGGGCGAGTGCCGCAAGGTCGGTCGGTGACGGCTCGTCGGCTGGGCTTCGACCCCAGCCCCAGACGGCGTACGTCGACTCGCTACTCATCCGATGGCCTCGTCAGTGCTGGACCGCGACGGACACCCGGTCGCCAGGCGGGAGTGCGGCGAGGGCGGCCGCTTCCCGTCGCGTCGCGGCGACGATGACCAGCCCGGCATCGTCCTCGGTGAGCTGAGCCGGCAGCGCGAGCACGCGGACATCCTCCACCACTGTGTGGGTCTTGGCGGCCACTCCGGTGCCCGGGTCACCCGCAGCGATCACCGCGATGTGCTCGCCGGCCTTCACGAGGGCGAGCGCTGCCGGACCGTCGGTCACCCGGACCGGAACCGCGACCTCGTGCGGCCCGCCGTCCGCGATGAGGGCAGCCGAAAGAAGGCGCACGTCCGTGAGCGGTTCGCCGCGGCGGACCGGTGCCGCCAGCACCTGACCAGCCGGACTGCTGCTGCTGCTCAGCGCGTGCTGGGGGACATCCGCGCGAGGAAGCTGCTCGAGGCGGACATCCGAGGCGTGCAGCGACCCACCACCGGCGAGATCGTGGGAGGCGACCCAGACCGCGGTCGTGGCCGGCGGATGCGGACGCGCCGCGCTCACGGCAAAGACCAGGCCGAGTGCCGCGAGTCCGCCGCTCACGGTGCGCCGGTGGACGTGCAGCAGGTCTGTCGTGCGGGCGCGAAGGCTGGTGAAGTCGGTCCGGGAGCTCGTCGGTCGAAGCATGCCGCGCACCGTGCCGTCGCGGAGCCGCGGCGCGATGCCGGGTTCCGGTGATCTGTGGAGGAGCGGCGCAGGTGTCGCGCTGGGAGCGGCGCGCTCAGGCGACCTTGCTGCCCCCGGTGCCGCCGCCGGATCCCTTGTCGCTCTTTCCGCTCGAGCCGCCGCTTGAGGACGACGAGCTCTCCGAAGCGGACGAGGAGCTGGACTTCGAGGACTCTGAGCTGCCACCCGACGGCGTCGAGGTGTCGCCCGAGGGCGTCGACTCCTTCGGGCTGCTCGACTCCTTGCTGCTGGAGCTGCCGCTCTTCGAGCCGGACCGGCTGTCGGTCTTGTAGAAGCCGGATCCCTTGAAGACGATGCCTGCGGCCGAGAAGATCTTGCGGAGCTTGCCCTTGCACACCGGGCACCTGGTCAGCGGCGGATCGTTGAAGCTCTGCACGGCCTCGAGCCCTTCGCCGCACTTGGTGCAGACGTACTCGTAGGTCGGCATCGGGGCTCCTCCTCGGGGCTGGCACTCTCATGCCTCGACTGCTAACGATACCGTCGAATCGTGAGGTACGAGGTGTCGGTGCCATTGACGACGCACTCCGCCTTCACCTCCTGGGAGTTCGCGCCCGTTGTTACCGCGGGCCTGTCGGTGTTTGCCGTTCTCTATCTCTGGGGCATGGCGCGGGTGCGCCGACGCCACCCGACCCGCCCATGGCCGCTGATGCGGGCGATTTCCTTCTTCGGCGGGCTTGCCACCATCGCGATCGCGACCGAGAGCAGCATCGGTGCGTACGACGATGTGCTGTTCAGCGTCCACATGGTCCAGCACCTGCTGCTGATCATGGTGGCTCCGCCGCTGCTGATTGCCGGACGTCCGATCGTGCTGTTGCTGCATGCCTCCCGCAACCCGCTGCATCGGTGGACCAAAGCGGTCATCCGGTCTCGAGTGGTCACGGCCTTGACCTGCCCGCCGGTCGCCGCCGTGATCTACACGGCGACCATCGTCGGCACCCATCTGACCGGGTTCATGGGCGTCACGCTGCGCCACGAGACCGTCCACGACGCCGAGCACCTCCTTTATCTGGTGGCCGGCTACCTCTACTTCCTGCCGCTGCTCGGCTCGGAGCCGATCCGCTGGAAGATGTCCTTTCCAACGCGCTTCCTGATGCTGGCGATGTCGATGCCGGTCGACACATTCGTGGGTGTCGTGCTGATGCAGGCCCGCCACGAGCTGTTTCCCGAGTACGCCGACGTGCACCGCACCTGGGGTCCGAGCCTCGTCGGCGACCTGCATGCCGGCGGAGCGATCATGTGGGTCGGCGGCGACGCGATCATGTTCGTGCTGGTGCTCTGCGTCTTCGTGAACTTCCTGCGTGACAAGCGGGCGCACGGGAGCATGGGCACCTGGCTGGAAGGCGCCCGCTCGGCAGCGCTCTACGACAACGTCGCCCTCGCCGGAGTCACCCGACCGCAGCCCGCGGACCTTCGACGCGGCGCCACTGTCGACGATGACGCGCATCTCGACGCCTACAACGCCTACCTCGCCCGGCTCGGCGGCCGCGACGCCGTCCCAGCATCCGAGGACCCACGTGACTGAGCTCCGCCCTCGGCGTCTGGCCACGGTCGTGGCTCTTGCGCTGCTCCCGCTCTCCGCGTGTGGTGGCGGGGCAGGGTCGCCGAAGGCGGTACCCGCGCCCTCGGCGAACCTCGGCGCCGTCGTTGACTTCGCCATACCGGCGTCGATCGCCGACCTGCCGCTGACAAAGCCGGACGGTTCGACGACCACCCTCGCCGCGTACCGCGGTCAGCCGGTGATGGTCGCTGACTTCCTCACCAACTGCACCGACATCTGCCCGTTGATCTCCGCCAACACCGCGGCGCTCGGTCGCGCGCTCGCCGTTGACGGGTACGGCGGAAAGGTCGCGCTGCTGGAGATCAGTGTCGACCCTCGGCGGGACACCGCCGCGCGACTGCGCGCGTACCGCAAGCTCTTCGGCGCAGCGCCGTTGCCGGACTGGACGTTGCTGCGGGCGTCGCCGTCGAACACCGCGAAGCTGTGGAAGTTCCTCGGCGTCGAGTACCAGCGGGTCAAGGAAGACAAGCCACCCGCGATCGACTGGCTCACCCACAAGCCGCTCACCTATGACGTGGTTCACTCCGACGACCTGATCTTCCTCGACGGATCCGGGCACGAGAGGTTCGTGGTCAATGCTGACCCGGACGTGCAGGGAAAGCTCCCACCGGCAAAGCTCGTACGCTTCCTCAACGGCGAAGGCCTGAAATCGCTCTACCACCCCAACCGGGTCGCGGCGTGGACGGTGTCGCAGGGGCTGTCGGTGTTCAGCTGGTTGTTAAACCGTCACCTGCCACTGCCGTCATGAAGACGAAGCAGCTGACCGCGGGACTCGCGACCGCGGTGACGCTGGCCGGTGCCATCACGGCGTGTGGCGGCGCCAGCGATGCCTCGCCGCCGGTGATCGTCCTGAGCAGGCATCCCGGTGCCGGTTCGACCGAAGTCCGGGCGACCCGGGTGATCGCACTGCATGTCGCGTCAGTGCCGCACTTCGGCACGTACCTCGTCGCAAACGGGCGAACCCTCTACATGTATCCGCCGGATCGCCGTCGCTCCGTGACGTGCACGGCTAGCAAGTCCTGCGCCACGGCGTGGCCACCGCTGTTCGTTCCGTCGGGCGATCGAGTCCGCGCGGGTGTCGGCGTACGGCAGCGGCTGATCGGCACGATTCCCGGCGATGGCGGGACGGTGGTCACCTACGACAAGTGGCCGTTGTACTTCTACATCGGCGATCGGAAGCCCGGACAGCTGAGCGGGCAGGGTCAGGGATTCGACTGGTACGTGATCGCGCCCGATGGCGTGCCGATCCGGCGCAACCTTTCTTAGCCGCAGAACGTCTTAAGTCGGGGCAGAATAGGCGTCCCAGGTCCGACCACACGCTGTCCAGACAACGCAGCGCTACCGAGAAAGACGAGTAGTCGATGCGGCTTCCCCGAGCACGCCTCCGCACCGCGGCGGTGGCGGTCGTATCCGCCGGTGCTGTCGTCGGCGCCGGTTTTGCCGTCGCGGCCGGCCTCGGGGGCTCTCCGTTGGGCGGATCCCTCGCGGTACCTCCCGGTGCGAGCACGCCGGCTGCGGTGCTGAGCACGCCTTACCTGCAGCACCATCGGCTTCCGCTTCACAAGCCTCTCGTCTTCGCGGTGACGAACGGCGCGCTGACAGCAGTGAACGTGGCGGAGCCGACCGGCCAGCAGATCCCGGGGAACTTCAGCCCCAGCCACTCCACCTGGAAGAGCGTCGGCAGCTTCGCCCCGCTCACCGAGCTCCAGGCCAGCGTGACCTACGCGGATCTCGTGCACCACGTGGTCACGCAGGACTTCACGATTCGCGCCACCGACTCGAAGCACCGGATGATCGCGCTTCTCAGCCCCGGAGGCGGCGACACCGTCGGCGTCGGTTCGCCCGTGGTTGCGACCTTCAACTACGACGTTCCGGTCCGGATGCGCGCCGCGGTCGAGGGTCGACTCCACGTCACGACTCACCCGCACGTCATCGGTGCCTGGCACTGGATGAGCGCTCGTGAGGTGCATTGGCGTCCGCCGGCGTACTGGAAGCCGGGCACCGCCGTGACAGTGAGCTCGAGCCTTCAGGGCCTGAACTTCGGTCATGGCATCTGGGGAGAGTCCGCAGGACACCGGACGTCCTTCAAGATCGGCGACGCGCACGTCAGCGAGGTGGATGTCGCCACCCACCAGATGCACGTGTTCGACAACGGCAAGCTGATTCAGACCTTCCCGGTCAGCACCGGTCGCGACCAGTACCCGACGATGGACGGCGTGCACATCGCGATCGAGAAGAACAAGGTCGTGACGATGGACTCAGCGACCGTCGGCATCCCGAAGGGCAATCCGGACTACTACTTCGAGACGGTCTACTGGGACGTCCGGATCTCCGACGGCGGCGAGTTCGTCCACGCCGCGCCGTGGTCAGTCGCGGATCAAGGCTTCACGAACGTCTCACACGGCTGCGTGAACCTCAGCACGGTCAACGCCGAGTGGTTCTACAACTGGGCAGTTCGAGGGGACGTGGTCGACATCTTCAACGGCGTACGGCCGCCCAGCGCGACGGACCCTGGCACCGCCGACTGGAACATGACATGGCGGCAGTGGGTGGCCGGGGATGCGGCGCCGTCACGGGCCGCCAAGTCGCTGCACGGCGGACTTCCGTCGGCAGTTGTCCCGGCCTTCACGCCCAAGGTGTCGCACCACAAGAAGGCAGTGCAGAAGAGCCACCGCAAGGTGACGGGCGCGACGGCTCAGAGCAACACGTAGCCCGCAGGCCGCAGCACGCCTTGCATCCGGTGGTCATGCGACTCGGCGGGCACCGCCTCCAGAAGCTCCTCGTCGTAGACGACCGCTACCGCAGGAGCTGTTACGCCGGCGAGCGCCCGGTCGTAGTAGCCGCGACCGCGACCTAGCCGGTTCCCGTCGCGGTCGACGGCAAGCGCCGGCACGAGGATCACGTCCGCCGAGTTCAGGACCGCGGGGCCGAGTCGACGGCCGGTCGGCTCGGCGACGCCGAGAGCACCGGTCGACACCTCACAACCCGAGAGGTAGTCCGCCCAGTCGAGGCCTTTCCCGACGATCACCGGAACCACGACCCGCACGCCGGCGGTCGTGAGCGCGTCGAGCATCGGCCGGGTCGCCGGCTCGGTGCCGACGGACAGGTAAGCCGCGATCAGGCCTGCGTCGAGCCACCGATCGATGCCGTGACCGGCGATCTCCTGGCCGGCATCGGCGAGTTCCGCCGGGCTGCGCGTTGCGCGCTGCGCGAGCGACTCGGCCCGGATCCGCTGCTTCGCCGCAACCAGGTCCTGCGCCGGACGCACCATACGCTCAGTGTCGCCGACGACATCACTACTGTGGCGGGCATGACGTCGCCGGTGCGCAAGGCCGTCATTCCGGCGGCCGGTCTCGGTACCCGTTTCCTGCCGGCGACGAAGGCCATCCCCAAGGAGATGCTTCCGGTCGTCGACAAGCCGGCGATTCAGTACGTCGTCGAGGAGGCCGCCCGCGCTGGTCTCGATGACGTCCTGTTCATCACGGCCGAGGGAAAGGACGCGATCGAGGACCACTTCGCGCGCAACCCCGAACTCGAGGATGCGCTATCCGGCAACGAAGCCAAGCGCGAGATGCTGGCACGGATTCAGCGCATCTCGAACCTGGCGAACGTGCACTCGGTACTTCAGGATCAGCCGCTGGGCCTCGGTCATGCCGTCCTCTGCGCCGCCGACCACGTCGGAGACGAGCCGTTCGCAGTGATGCTCGGTGACGACCTGATCGACGAGCGCGACGACCTGCTCGCCCAGATGGTCGACGTCCAGCAGCGCCTCGGTGGGTGCGTTGTCGCACTTCTCGAGGTGCCGCACGAGCAGATCGGGATGTACGGATGCGCCGCTGTCGAGGCGACCGACTCCGAGGACGTGGTCCGCATCACCGGTCTGGTCGAGAAGCCACCACCGGATGAGGCGCCGAGCGATCTTGCGATCATCGGGCGCTATGTGCTGACCCCGCAGATCTTCGACGTGCTGCGCACCACGGCCCCGGGACGCGGCGGGGAGATCCAGCTCACCGACGGCATCGAGGCCCTCATCGGGCGAACGAGTGATGGCGGCCCGGTGCACGGCGTGATCTTTCGCGGTCGCCGCTACGACACGGGCGACAGAGCCGACTACCTCAAGGCTGTCGTTCGGCTCGGTTGTGACCGAGCCGATCTTGGCGCGGACTTCCGTCGCTGGCTGACGGATTTCGTCGCCGGCGGCAGCGCTTCGGTTGCCCCGACCGAAACCATCCAGCCGTGACCAGCCGGTGACGCAGCACACCGCCCCCCTGGGCCTCAAGCCGGTCGACGTGCATCTTCAGGAGGTGCTGACCGCTGTCGCCCCGCTCGGCAGCCTCGACCTGAACCTCGCGGACGCGCATGGGTGCGTGCTGGCTCAGGACGTATTCACCTCCTTCGCGCTCCCGCCCTTCGACAGCGCCGCGATTGACGGCTATGCGGTGCGTAGCGACGACGTTCGGGCCGCGACTCCGACGACGCCGGTCGTGCTGCCGGTCGTGGGCGACGTCCTGACCGGTAGCGGCTCCGCGTACACCGTGCAGTCCGGGCTGTCGATTCGGATCATGGCGGGGGCGCCGATGCCACCGGGTGCCGACGCCGTCGTTCCCACCGAGTGGACCGACGGTGCTCTGGCGAACGTCGCGGTGCGCCAGCCGGCCGGACCGGGCAGATACGTGCGCGTGGCAGGCGGTGAGGCGCCGCCTGGTACGCGGCTCATGGCAGCGGGTACCCACCTCGGGGCGACGCAGATCGGGTTGCTGGCCGCGGTCGGCCGCGACCGCGTCGTCGTGATGCCCCGCCCACGGGTCGTAGTGATCTCGACGGGGCAGGAGCTGGTTGACCCCGGCCAGCCGTTGGCGCACGGGCAGCTCCCGGACGCGAACAGCTCTCTGTTGACCTCGGCCGCGGAGGAGGCAGGCGCGATCGCTTTCCGGGTCGGGATCGTTCGCGACGACCCGGGTCTGCTCGCCGACACCCTCGAGGACCAGCTGATCCGGGCGGATGTGGTGGTGGCCGCCGGCGGCGCTGCGGGAGGCGTCCCGGGGGTCATCAGGGAGGTGCTGAACCGACTCGGCGACGTGCGCTTCACCCGGGTCGCGATGCAGCCGGGCCTCTCGCAGGGCTTCGGGGTCATCGGCCCCGACCGCACCCCATTCTTCGCGCTTCCCGGGGATCCTGTGGGCGCCTACATCTCTTTCGAGGCATTCGTGCGGCCGGCGCTGCGGCGCATGATCGGGGTCGAGCCGATCAACCGTCCGCTCGTGCGGGCGCGACTCTACGAGCGGGTGACATCGGTGCCGGGCATTCGCTCGTACCTCGCGGCGTGGCTCGCGGTCGAGGGTGGCGCGTACACGGTTCGTGCGATGGGCGCCAGCAACGCGCAGCTGCTCTCGGGGCTGGCCTCGGCCAACGCGCTGATCGTCGTCCCCGAAGACGTTGCAGCGCTCGAGGCCGGCGCGCCTGCGACGGTGATGATGCTGGAGCGCCGCGAGCCGTGACGTCGGCGCAACGACTTCGATGGACCCTGGGACTTCGATGACCCCGCCTCCCGGATGGCCCGTCGTCCTGCGGGACGGCGACATCGGGCTGCGGCCGCTGCGGATGCGCGATGCCGGTCCATGGGTGGAGAGTCGCCGGCACAACATCGAGTGGCTCCGGCCCTGGGAGGCGACGCCACCCGGAGGGGCGGGCGTGTTCGGCATGTCGCGGGCGGTGTTCACCGGGATGGCCCGGCGGTTGCGGGCCGAGGCGAGGGCTGGGCGGGGATTGCCGTTCGTGGTCGTGGTCGACGGGGCCATGCGGGGGCAGCTCAACGTCTCGGGCATCGTGCGCGGGTCGCTCGAGTCCGCGAGCATCGGCTATTGGGTCGACCAGCGCGTGGCCGGCCGCGGCGTGATGCCGACGTGCGTCGCGCTCGCGGTGGACCACTGCTTCACCGCGGTCGGCCTGCACCGCATCGAGGTCAACATTCGGCCGGAGAACGCCGCGAGTAGACGCGTCGTCGAGAAGCTCGGCTTCCGTCTCGAGGGGACGCGGGAGCGATTCCTGCACATCTCCGGCGACTGGCGTGACCATCTGACGTACGCATTGGTGCGCGAAGAGGTCCCGGGAGGCCTGTTGGCGCGTTGGTATCGGGTCGGCGACACACCGACGTAGGTCCGTGCTGTGAGGCTCATCCGTCGTTAGCGTTTCGCTTGAGATGAATGTCACCTGTCGGATGGCCTCACGGTGAGCCCCGTCATCATCTTGGGCCTCGTGCTCATGTGGGCTGTCGTGCTCGTTCCCATGTGGCTTCGACGTCACGACGAGGCGGAACAGTCCCGATCCGTGGACCGGTTCTCAGCGGCGATGCACACCCTGTCCCGTCATGAGGACAGGCCCGCTCAGCGCAACGTGCGCGCACCCCACAGCGCCGCCGTCCTCGACGTCCATGTGTCCGGAGCGTCAGCCCCCGAAGCGCTCGCAGCGCGCCGGCGTAGCAAGTTGGCTCGGCGCCGGGCCAGGTTGCTGAGTCTGCTGCTGATTGCCGACGTTGGCCTGCTCGCCGGAGCCTTCCTGGTCGGCGGTACTGCCCTGTGGGCAGCGCAGACGGTCCTCGACACGGTCATCGTGTTCTTCTTCGCGCATCTTCGAAGGACGGCGTTGCGAGCCGAGGCATCGCGGCGTCGTGCCGTGGCTCGCCGGCGAGACAACGCGCTGCTCGACCAGCTGGAGTACGAGCAGGAGCCCGAGGCGGTTTCCGACACGACACCAGCGTGGGAAGAGGGCATCACCGTCTACCGAGCGGGTTCGTCAGCGGCTCGCTCGGTGGCCGCGGCCGACGTCTTCGACCAGTACTCGCTCGCCGACGAGCCCGAGATCGATCACGATCTGGCCGCGGACTTCGACGAGGCGGTTGCGCTGGTCGCGCCGGCCGCCGCGCGGATGACGCCCAGCGACAGCTTCTTCGACCAGGAAAGCGACCTCAGCGCGGCCGCTGCGCCGAGTTTCAGCGAGACCCGTGCGGTCCCGGCGCCCGCCGCCGAGGAACCGGTGTACGAAGCCCAGACGGCGTACAGCGACCGTGGCGCTCGCGCGGCGGCGGCCGCCGCCGCCGAGGTCGAAGCTGTCGGCGGCAAGCCGTGGGAGCCGATCCCGGTGCCGCGCCCCACCTACGCCATGAAGCCAGCCGCACCGTCGTACCCCGCGGTCCCGCGGCGCAACGAGCCGGCGATGCCACCGGTCGAGCGGGCGATCGAGCTCGAGGCCGACGACGACCTCGAGGCGATTCTCGACCGCCGCTGGGCCGTCAACGACTGACCCTGATTGCCGCTTCGCGGCGCTAGAGCACGTTCAGCCCGCAATCGCGACGGCTAGACTCGGCGCCGCTCAAAGAGGGGCTGTAGCGCAGTTGGTAGCGCACCTCGTTCGCAACGAGGGGGTCAGGGGTTCGAATCCCCTCAGCTCCACCAAGACGGTCTTACTCGAACCCGTGACCAGATCGACACGGGAGAGAGCGGGCGGGATCGTCCAGGTGTCCTTACTCTGAATAGATTTTTCGAAGGTTTTGCGTTCGCGGAGGCGTTGAGCTTCCGTCTGACTCTTCTGCCGCACGAACTCCTTTTCGGCTGCTCTGATTTCATCGAACGGCGGGTTCAGTGGAGCTTGGGTCACCGAACCGCGATCATCAACAAAGAAGCACTCGAAGAACGTCTCGTTGACCGCGCGGCGCGTGCTGTCCGTCGCCCGGCGGTACAGCCGGAGCGGGTCGCGACTCATCTCAAGCGCTGTGCGAAGCAGCTCGGCACCGACCGCAAGCTCCTCGCCGGTCCGAGCTAGACCCTCTCGAATCCTGGTGCGATCCATGGAGATCTGGTTGAGCTTGGCGCGGATTCGAGACTGTGGGAGTTCGCCGTCTGCGGCGAGATCGATCAGGCGCTCTTCTTGTCGATCGAGCTTCGCCAACTGCTTGCCGAGCGTGTCATTGAGGAATGCCGTGCTGGCCTGGTGATCAGCGACAGTCGCGGTTAGTTCCTGCATCAACGCCCCGACGTACTCGGCGTCGAGGATAAGTGACTCGTAGTGGATCTCGACGGCCTCCTCGATCTGTGCAACTGGCATGTGCGGAAGGGTGCAGACGCCGCTTTGCCGACCCATGCACAAGAAGTAGCCGTAGCGCTGGGAGCGGCCCTGCGCCTCGGTGTAGACGAGCCGGCTGCGCCGACCTTCGCGGTAGCAGCGGTCGCAGAACAGCATTCCCTTGAGGTAGTGGTTCAGCACACGGTCGCGTTGACCTCGCGCGCTACGTGCGTCCAAGACGTCTTGGACTTGATCAAAAAGCCGCTGACTCACGATGGCTTCGTGGCGACCGGGCATCGCTTCGCCCTTGTAGACGACGTATCCGAGGTAATACGGATCGCGCAGCATTTTGTGCAGCTTGCTGTCGCTCACGGGCTTGGCAGCCCAACGTGCGGTTGGTCGAGTGGTCAGGCCGAGATCGCCCATGGCATCCGCAAGTCGTTCGAGCGACAGGTCGCCGCTCGCGTAAAGCTCGAAGGCTTGTCGAACCAAGGGGGCTCGTTCCTCGTCTACGGCGACGCTGTTGACCAGTCGGCCCTCAACTTCGATTCGGACGTTCTTGTAGCCGATTTGGGCTCGCCCGATCGTGCCGCCGCTTCTCGCCTTGTGTTCGAGCTTCGTGCGGATGTCCTCGCCGCTCATGCGGACCTGGACCTCGTTCATGATGTCGGCGACGCCCTTCATGGCGTCGGCCCAGATGCCCTCGCCGAAGTCCTCTTTCGCCGAGATCAGTTTGACTCCTTGAGCCGTGAGCTGACGTT
>DATAUF010000183.1:0-6475 GCA_036268405.1 Mycobacteriales bacterium | reverse complement strand
ACATGGCACTGCCCGACCGGGTCGATCTGCTCGACCGTGCAGCTCAGATCAACCTTCAGCGGCCCGGTGCGGGCGACCGTCGCGGCGTACTTCGGGTCGGTGCTGTCGATCGATGGATGAATGTTGAGTGCCACGTCGATGCCGTGCCGGTGCGCCCAAGCGATGAACTTCTTGGGGTGCGGGAACAGCGCGCTGTTCCACTCCCAGCCGTTCCACGAGTACGCCTTCGTCTTTCCGACCACCGCGCCTGCGAGCGTGGGTGCCAGCGGGCTCGCCTGGCGCTTCCAGTCGGTATCCACCGACAGCGTGTCCAGCGGGACGTGGTTGCGGCGGAACGTCTTCAGCAGTGTCCGGTAGTCACCGGCCGAGTAGGCGTAGTAGCGGGAGAACCACACGCCGAACGCGGATCGCGGCAGCAAGGGAGCGGGACCGCTCAACGTGCGCAGGTCGGACAGGGCGCGCTGGTAGTCGTCGCCGTAGCCGAAGAAGTAGCCATCCTGATAGCCCGGCTGCGTCGCGCGCACGGCGAACCCCGGTGCACGAGCTGTGAGCAACGCGTCGGTCGAGTCGTCGAGCAGGAACCAGCCGGCCCGGGTGAGGAGGCCCTGGTGGAGCGCGACCGGGCCCGCCTGGTCGTCCAGCGCCCGGACCCAGCCACCCAGATTGCCCGGAGCGGAGCTGGCCGGTGCCGAACCCACCGGCCACGACGGCCGGGCGGACCAGCCACCGCCGAGCCGCTTCACCGACAGGTCTTTCGCCGTGAAGTGGCCTCCCGCGAGCCGGTAGCGCAGCACGAGCGCGGAGGTACGCAGCGTCAGCACCCCCTGGGAGATCGACGAGGTGTAGGCCGCTGTCGGAGTGCGGTCCTGGGCGACCATGGACGGACGGTTCTCGAAGTGCCCGTCGGCGGAGTACTCCAGCCGGACCAGGCTCGGCGTGAGCACCTCGATGCGGGCGTTGCCCGCCAGCACCACGTGTGCGGGGCCAACCGCTCGATCCCCGGCCCCGACCGCAGCGGGCACCACTCCCAGGGAGGCGGCTACCGCCGCCAGACACACCAGCCGGATCCGCTTCACCGCCCCGGATTGTGCCGTACCGCGGCGGCGCAAGTGAGCTGCAATCGATCTGAAATCACCCTCTCGCATGCTCGGTGCCACGGGATCGGCGGAATCCGGGGGTGGGCATGGCGGCGTGGTGCACCAAACACGCTCGAGTTGTCGTGGCGGCGTGGCTGGCAGTGTTGTTCACGGTCCTGGCAGTCGGGCTTGCCGTCGGCGGTGAGCGAAACAGCGGAGTATTCAGGCTTCCCGGCACGGACTCACAGTCGACCAACGACCTACTGCAACGAGAGTTCCCGGGGCAGCGTGGCGATCTCGAAGCCGTCGTGGTGTCCACTCCCGCCGGCACCCTGCTTGCCGGCCAGCCGCTGAAGACTGCTCAGAGCCTCTTCGAGCAGCTCCGAGGCATTCCCGGCGTGAAAAGCGTGACCGATCCACTGACCGGCTCAGCGATCCAAAACGGCGCACTCTCCCTCAACCACCGCACCGCGATCGCGATCCTCCACTTCCGCCAGGACAGCATCAACGTCCCGACTGCCTCGATCAAGCAGCTGGTGAGCGACCTCAAGTCCAGCCACTCCTCGACGTTCACCGCCGCGGCGATGGGGTGGGCGGTCGAGGACGCCGAGGTCAACCCGCCGGTGACCACCGAGGTGGTCGGGTTCCTCGCCGCGGCGGTCGTCCTGGTACTCGCCCTCGGCAGCGCCGTCGCCGGCGGGATCGCGCTCGGCAACGCGCTGATCGCGCTGGGCGTGGGATCGAGCATCCTCGAGATCGTCAGCCACCTCACCGCGATCCCGTACTTCGGGCCGCAGGTCGCGCTGACGGTCGGCCTCGGCATCGCGATCGACTACGGCCTGCTGACCACCGCCCGTTACCGCGGCGTCCGCGAGCGTTCGCTTCGCGGTTCGGTGGAGACGCAGGATGCGCTGCACCGTACGTCGCGTACCGTCGCCTTTGCCGGGTTCACCGTCCTCGTCGCGATGACCGGCCTGCTGCTGACCCCGATCTCGTTCGTCCGGGGCATGACTCTTGCCGTGGCCATCGGCGTGGTCCCGGCCGTCGTGGCAGCGAACACGCTGCTTCCGGCCCTGCTGCACATCTTCGACGCCCACCTCGACCGCGGCCGGCCACGACGCCGCAAGCAGGCGCTGCTGGAGAGCTCGGGTCCGTGGGCCAAGTGGGCTGCGGGCGTCCAGCGACGTCCGGTGGTCGCGATGCTGGCCTCCATCGCGATCCTCACGCTGCTGGCGACGCCGATGCTCTGGCTGCGACTCGGGCCGGCCGACGGCAGCACCGACAACCCATCGAGCCTGACGAGCAAGGCGTACATGCTTGCCAGCGATGCCTTCGGACCAGGCGTCACGGCGCCTCTCCAAGTCGTCGCGCACCTCCCGGCCGGCGCCCCCATCAAGGCCGGCGTGAGCCGGCTGCGGCAGTCGCTGGTGGCGATGCCCGGAGTCTTGGCCGTCACTCCCGCGACGTACGGCGCCGACCATCACTACGCAATGGTCGAGGTGGTTCCGACCACGGCACCAAACGCGACGGCGACCACTGATCTGCTCACCCGCATCCGGACGTCTGACTACCTGGCCATGCAGCGCTACGGCATAAGCATCGGGGTCGGTGGGCAGACCGCGATTCAGTTCGACATCGCCAGCACCATCCACAGTGCGTTCCCACGGACAGTGTTGATGGTGATCGCGAGCTCGTTCCTGCTGCTGCTCCTGCAGTTCCGCTCCATCGCGATCGCCGTCAAAGCCGGCGTGATGAACCTGCTATCCATCGGCGCCGCATTCGGAATCACGGTTGCCATCTTCCAGTGGGGCTGGGGCGAGCAGCTGTTCGGCGTCAAACACGCGGGCCCGATCCAGTCGATCGTCCCGCTGCTGCTGTTCCCCGTCCTGTTTGGCCTGTCGATGGACTACGAGGTGTTCCTGATGTCGAGGATCTCCGACGAGTGGGAGCGCACCGGCAACGCGACCGAGGCCATCACAAACGGCATCGCGGCCACCGCGCGAGTCGTCACCTCCGGTGCCGCGATCATGTTCGCGCTGTTCGCCGCGATGGCGTTCGGCGGCACTCGCACCGTGTCGACGTTCGGCGTCGGACTTGCACTCGCCGTCCTGCTCGACGCCACGGTTATCCGAAGCGTGCTGCTTCCGGCCACCATGCAGCTGCTCGGCCGCTACAACTGGTGGCTGCCGAGCTGGCTGCACGAGCGCCTGCCGATGCTTCGCCCGGTGTAGCAACCTCCATTGCAATAAGGTATGCCTTACCTTATTGTCCAGCGATGGCCGTTCGTACGACGACAGTCACCATGCTGTCCACCGGAGCCCTGGTTCTTGCCGCCGTGGCCGGGCCGGCCGCGCATGCCGCAACCGGTGTGACGCACGGCGCTGCCAAGCGGCCCGTCGCGCCGCTGCAGACCAGCCAGGTCCTGCCGGCGTTGCGCAAGTACCGCGGCTACGTCCATCACCGGATCGCCGCGCTGGTTCCCGCGGTCCGTCACCTGCATGGACATCTGGCCGCCGGCGACACCAAGGGCGCAGAAACCGCCTGGGTCACCGCACATCTCGTGTGGCTCCGGATCGGGCAGGACGACAGCGCCTACGGCGTGTTCGGCGACCTCGGACAGCGCATCGACGGCACGGCCGCCGGCCACGCACGCGGGGTCAACGACCCGGCATTCACCGGCTTCCACCGCGTCGAGCGCGACCTGTGGCAAAGGCACGACCTCGAGGCCGCGACCAAGGACGCCACGAATCTGGAGCGGGCCGTCCAGCGGCTTTCGCACGTGTCGCTGAAGAGTGCCATCCCCGCGAACCTCGACGGCGCGTCCGGGCTGATCCTGCGAAGCCACGAGATCATCGAGGACGCGGTGAGAGACACCTTGAGCGGAAACGACGAGTACGGCAGCGGCAGTGCGCTCGCGTCGGTGACGGCCGACGTCGCTGCCACTCGCGAGGTGCTCGGTCTGCTCGCGCCGCTGATCAAGCCACGCTCACCTGGCCGGGTCACCAAGGCGCGCCACGACCTGAGCCGGCTCGTCGCCGCGACGAAGACCGGCCGGCACAACGGCCACTGGACGGCGATCGCGGCGCTGCCGCGCGGCAAGCGGGAGCACATCGACGCGACGGCGGGCGCCGCCGACGAGGAGCTCGCACCCGTCCCCGACCTGCTGCGAATCGGGAGCACCTGATGGACCGCCGCCACTTCCTCTCCGTGTCCGGGCTGGGCGCGCTTGCCGCCGGTTTCGGCCTGAACCGTTCTTCGAACCAACATCTGCCGATTCCCCGCCCGGGGCTCGAGGCCGACGGGCCGCCGGCCGGCAACCCGAACGGCGGGCCCGCGGCGCGGCTGGCCGCGGTGCCGTTCCACGGACCGCACCAAGCGGGCATCGTCACGCCGGCACCACCCGCGGCGTGCTTTGCCGCGTTCGACGTGACCGCCGAGCACCGTGCGGAACTGATCGACCTGCTGAAGACACTCACCCATCGCGCCCGATTCCTCACCGCAGGCGGGACACCCCACAGCCTCGGGTTGGGCGCACCACCCGCGGACAGCGGCACGCTCGGCCCGCACGTCCCGGCAGACGGGCTCACCGTGACCGTCGGATTCGGTCCGTCCCTGTTTGGATCGACACGGCCCGATGACCGCTTCGGGGTTCACGACCGCAAACCCGCCTACCTCACGCCGATGCGGTCATTCCCCAACGACAACCTTCACCCCGCCCAGACCGGCGGCGACCTGCTGTTGCAGATCTGCGCCGGCAGCCCGGACACCGCCGTGCATGCACTGCGCGACATCGCCAAGCACACCCGTGGCGGCATGCAGCTGCGATGGCGGATCGATGGCTTCATCGCACCGCCGCGACCGTCCGGCGTACCTCGCAACCACCTCGGGTTCAAAGACGGAATCGCCAACCCGAAGGTCAGCAACCCGATCGTCGCGAGGACGCTGCTCTGGTCGCAGAAGGACGGCAAGGAGCCGGACTGGGCTGTCGGCGGCAGCTACCACGTCTGCCGGATCATCAAGATGTTCGTCGAGTTCTGGGATCGGGTCTCGCTCACCGAGCAGGAACAGATGATCGGCCGTTACCGCGACTCCGGTGCTCCTCTCGACAACTCCGTCGAGAACGCGATCCCGAACTACCCGAACGACCCTGACGGCAACGTGATCCCGCTGGACGCCCACATCCGCCTCGCCAATCCGCGAACGACGAAGACCGAGTACTCGCGGATCCTTCGCCGTGGCTACAACTACGACCGTGGAGTGGACCTCAACGGCAACCTCGACATGGGCCTGGTCTTCAACTGCTTCCAGCGCAACATCCGCGAGCAGTTCGAGGCGGTGCAGCAACGGCTGGTCGGCGAGCCGATGGTCGACTACGTCAGCCCGGTCGGTGGCGGCTACTTCTTCGCGCTGCCAGGCGTGCAGGACGCAGGCGACTGGTACGCCCGCAACCTCTTCGGCGCTTGATGTCACCTTGACTTGACGGTGACATCACTTTGATGTCACATTGACGGCATGCAGCTCGACGGATACGTACAGCTTCTCCGCGAGGACCTCTCGCGGATCGCCGCAGTCGGTGACGAGGCAACGGCGCGGGCGGCTGATCTGCTGGCGGTCGCGCTCGAGTCCTCCCTCGGCCGCCGCTTGCAAGAGGCTCTGAGCGAGGCGGCTCTGGAACTGGCCGGACAGCTTCCGGACGGCAGCGTCGAGGTTCGAGTTTCCGGCGGCGACCCCGAGCTGGTCTACGTCGGCGCGACCCCGGCCGAGGCGCCATCTGCCGACGAGGCCTTCGACGCGCGCATCACCCTGCGGCTCTCGGAGCGGCTCAAGACCCTGCTCGATGAAGCCGCCGCGGCGGCTGGCGTCTCCGTGAACACCTGGCTGGTGCAAACCCTCGCCCGCGCGGTCGAGCCGCGGCCCGCGTCAACCGGCCAGTACCGACTCACCGGCTACGGCCGGGCCTAGCCCGTTACCCAGGAAGGAACGCACATGATCGACAAGCGCTTCGACACCCCTCGACCTGTCCGGCTCGAGGTCAGGCTCCCCATCGCCAACGTCGAGATCACGACCGTCGACGCCACGGAGTCCACGGTCACCGTGTCCGGCTCCGAGCGCCTGCTCGAGGGCACCAGGGTCGAGCTCGACGGCGACCTGTTGCTCGTCCAGATGCAACGCAAGCTGTTCGGTGGCTTCTCGCATCACTTCAGCGGCGAGGACCTCATCGTGCGTGCGACGGTCCCGCACGGGAGCCGGGTGGAGATCGTCTCGGCCTCAGGCGACGCCGACCTCAACGGCACGTTCGAGCGGCTCGACGTCAAGTCGGCATCGGGCGATGTCCGGGCGGCCGGTGCGATCACCGGCGACGGCACGGTCAACACCGTGAGCGGTGACATCCGCCTCCC
>DATAUF010000182.1:0-10630 GCA_036268405.1 Mycobacteriales bacterium | reverse complement strand
TTGTCGATCGGTCCGACCAGCACGGTCTTGAACTGGTTGTAGCTGTAGTGGATCGCCTTCCCGCTGACCTCGCCGAACGTTCCGGGGATGAGGGTCGTGTTGACGCCATTCGCCAGCTGGAGTCCCCATGGCATGGGCTTCGCCTTGCCGAGCCCCCCGGCATTCACGAAGCGGGCCACGTGCAACCGAGTCACCTTCCGGTCGTACGCCTGCGCGAGGCAGATCACGTACCCGTGCTTGGCGCTGAGCCAGCAAGGGTCGAAGCCGTAACGAACGTGGCAGCTGTAGGCATCTCCGGTCTCGGGCGAGTGCGATTTGCAGGTCGCTCCGGACATGTTGCGGGTCACCCGATAGCCCGGGCGGAGGTGGCCCGACGGACCAACCGGGCTGGTCTGCTCGACCACGGTCGCCGTCACGGTGCCTGCGACGCGCGCGGCGGCAGGCGCGACGGGCAGCGCCGCAACCAGCGAAGCAAGACCGGTGAGAACCCCAGCGACAGCAACGCGTCCGATCACCGGTCCACGATGCCAGATCGGGCCGCGCCCGAGTCGCAACGCCGGGCCTTACCGCTAATGGCCGGAAGCGGACACGATCTCCTCGACGTAGGACAACGCCGATGCGCGCCACGAAGGCACCAGGTCCAGGCGCAGTCGCCGGTCGATGACGTCATCCACCGTGATCGCGCCTTCAGCGTCCATCGCCCAGGCAACCTCGCAGCGCAATACCGGCACACCTGACGCGATCGGCTCAGTGGGGCCGAGAGCCGCCACTGCATCGGCTTCGGCACCAAACCGGCGCCGCAGCCGAGGCGCGTCCGCATCGGGACGCGTGGTCGCGCCGACCAGCGGGAGCGTCGTGGTTCGGCACGTCAGGTCGAGACCGAGCCGGGTGACCGCTCGGTCGACGGCGTCCTGCGCCATCCGCCGATAGGTCGTGAGCTTCCCGCCGACGATGACGAGAACCCCGTCGCGTTCCAGCAGCGCGTGCCGTCGTGAGATGTCTGCTGAGGAGTCACCGTCACCACCACCGAGCAGTGGCCGCAAGCCGGCGTAGCGCCCGATCACGTCCTCACCGGTGATCGGCTTCACCAGCCCCGTCGACAGGGTTTCGAGCAGAAAGCTCTCGTCGGCGGCGGTCACCGCCGGCTCGTCGTCGATCGTCTCCACGGCCTCGTCCGTGAGTCCGACCAACACGGTGCCGTCGGGTCTTGGCAGGCCGAATACGAAGCGGTTGATGCTTCCGGGAAGCAACACGTTGAAGGCAGCCGTCGGGTTGCCCAGCGCCTCGCCCGGCAGGACGAGGTGGGCGCCCTTGCTGGGACGCAGCGGGACGTCGGGCACGAGACCGCCGGACCACACCCCGGCCGCCACGATCACCGACCGTGCCTTCACCTGCATCGTCGTGTCGGTCAGCTCGTCGCGGACCGTGGCACCGTCGCGAGCGATGTCGACGGCCGAACAGTGCGTCACGATCCTCGCGCCGAACCCGGCTGCCGTGCGTGCCAGTGTCACGACCAACCGGGCGTCGTCCTCGAGCGCACCATCGACGTGCACGTAGGAGCCCTTGACCTTCCCGATCGCCGGCACCATGGCGCGGGTGCCGGCCTCGTCGATCCAACTCGTCCGCGGCATCCACGCGGGGGTGCGCGACGCGGCGCGCAAGCCGTCGGCGACGCCGAAGAGCAACCGCGAGACAGCACGCCCCCCACGCGGGTACGCCGGGTAGAACGGCATGAGGAACGGCATCGGCCGGATCAGGTGCGGCGCGATGACCGTGGCGAGCCGGTTGCGTTCGACCGCGGACTCCCACGCCACCCCGACCTGCCCGGCAGCGATGTAACGCAAGCCACCGTGTGCCAGCTTGCTGGACCACCGACTGGTGCCGGCGGCCAGGTCACGTCGCTCGACGAGCGCCACCGACAGACCACGGCTCGCCGCGTCGAGCGCAACCCCGGCGCCGGTGACGCCGCCACCGACGACAAGCACGTCGACGACCTCACCCGCGGCTAGCGCCTCGAGATCGCGCTGCCTTCGATCGGCTGTCAGCCGGGTGTCCCCCGGGATCGCCGTCACGGTCGCAGCCATCCGTCCAGTCCCAGCGCGAGGTCGTCGAGAATCCGATCGCGCCCGATCTCGTCGAGCAGACTCGCGGAGATCACGAACGGGGCGACCGCAACCAGCAACGAGGTCGCCATCACCTCGGGCGCGCCCTTCCTGATCGAGCCGTCGACGTGTCCGCTCGCGATCACGCGTTCGACATGCCGGATCGCAAGCCGCTGGGTCGATCCGATGCGTTCGGTCAGGTACGGCAGCAAAAGGTCGGGATCGACGTCGATCACGCGGCGGAACAACGGCTCGTCGGGCAGCCGTCGCGCGACATCGACCGTCATGGCGACAAGGCGGGCACGTGCCGTACGGCGGCGAGCCGCCTGCGACTCCGCATCGAGCAGCAGGGCAGCGAAGTCGCCGGTCATGACGGTGAGAATCAGCGCCTCGACGTCGGGCACCATCCGATACAGCGTCATCCGGCTGACCTTGGCCCGACGCGCGACATCGGTCAGCGTCGTACGGCGAACTCCGACGGCCAGCACCGAGTCACGCACGGCATCGGCGACGCCGGACGGCAGAAGGACCGTCTTCGGCTCATCCGACTTGTGTTGTGGATTGTGACGTTGGGACGTCATATGTCACACTGTACACGTGCCACAAAACGATGGGGACAACAACGCGTCGTGGACGTCCTGGGGTAATACTCAGCCGGCGCTCGCGCGGTCCACTCGCTCGATGCTCACCAACCTCCTCGGTGCGCTGACGGCTCAGCAGCCGTTGCCGATCGAGCGGGCAGAGCTTGCCGCGTCCCGGCTTCCCACTTCGGTCCGCGACGATCTCGTCGCCGCCTTGGGCGAGTCGGGCGTGGTCGACGACAACGCGGCGCGGGCCCGCCACGCCGGTGGCCAGTCCTACTCAGACCTGGTCCGACGCCGTCGCGGCGACGCCTCCGAGGCGCCCGACGCGATTGCCGTGCCCGCTTCGGCCGGCCAGATCGCCGATGTACTGCGGATCTGCAGTGCCGGTCGGGTCGCCGTCGTGCCGTGGGGCGGCGGTACGAGTGTCGTCGGAGGGCTGTCGCCGATCGACGGCGGCTGCCACGCGGTGGTGGCACTCGACCTGTCGCGACTCGACCGGCTCATCAATGTCGACCATGTGTCCCGGACGGCAACCTTCGAGCCCGGGATTCGTACCCCGGCGGCCGAAGCGGCGCTCGCTGCACACGGGCTGTCGCTCGGTCATGTGCCGCAGAGCTTCGAACGCGCCTCGCTCGGCGGCTACGTCGTGACCCGATCGTCGGGGCAGTCCTCGAGCGGCAGGGGCCGGATAGACGACATGGTGCTGGGCGCGCGGATGACCACGCCTCGCGGGGAGCTGGTGCTGCCGGCCATGCCGGGCAGCGCCGCAGGCCCCGACCTGCGCCGACTCGTCCTCGGCTCGGAGGGCACTCTCGGGGTGGTGACCGAGGTGACGCTGCGAGTGCGGCCGGTGCCGGCGACAACGCGGTACGAGGGATGGGTGGCCCGAAGCTGGGAAGACGGCACACGGATCCTGCGAACCCTCGCCCAGGACGGCCCGAAGCCTGACGTCGTCCGGCTGTCCGATCCGGACGAGACCGCCATCTCGCTCGCGCTGTCGGGAACGACCGGTGCGAAGAAGCGCGCGATGGACGGCTGGCTCAAAGTGCGCGGCGTAGCCGACGGGTGCCTTGTAGTGGTCGGCTTCGAGGGCAACGCCGCAGACGTTCGGCACCGTCGCCGAGGCATGCGCAAGGTCCTGCGCGGCGCGAAGGCGGTGCCGCTCGGCACCGCCGCCGGGAAGTCGTGGGAGCACAACCGGTTCTCGGGTCCCTACCTGCGCGACACCTTGCTCGACGAGGGCGTGCTTGCCGAGACGCTCGAGACCGCGACGACCTGGTCACAGCTCCCAGGGCTGTACCAAGGCGTCCGCGACGCCCTAGTAGGTGCGCTGACCCGTGAGGGGCGCCCACCACTAGTCGGCTGCCACATCTCCCACGTCTACCCGGCTGGTGCCTCGCTTTACTTCACGGTCCTCGCCGCCGCGCGATCCGGCGAGGAGCTCGAACAATGGGCCACCGCGAAGGCAGCGGCGAACGCGGCGATCGTCGAGGCACACGGGACGGTCAGCCACCATCACGCGGTCGGCACCGCCCATCGCGAGGTAGTGACGAACGACCTGGGCGGGCCCGACCTTGTGGGCGTCGCGGCGCTTCGCGCCGTGAAGGACTGCCTCGACCCCGCCTGCATCCTCAACCCGGGCAAGCTGCTGCCCTAACCCTCGGTGATCTTGACGTTGGAGGCGCTACACCTCACGCGGAACGCCACCTTCGTCAAGATCACCGTGGGTTAGAGCCCGATCGTGACCGTTGACGACGGGGTGGTGGACGGCGCTGCCGACGGCGTCGTAGGTGGCGTCACCACCGGAGGTGGCGTCTCGCTAGGAGTCTGCGACGGCGTCTCGCTCGGTGTCTCGCTCGGTGTCAGGGACGGTGACGAAGTCGGCTTGGTGAGCCGCGCCGTCGCGTCGCTGAAGAACAGCGTGAGCGCGTCCGCGATCTTCTGACCCCGCAGATCGGTGAGGTGACCGATCTGCTGCTGCCGATCGATGGTGGCGCTCATGTTCGACTCGACGGCATCGAGCTGGTTGACGTCCTTCGCCTTCACCGCCGCCGCGAGCTGCGATAGGTACGGCGACAACGCGTTCGACGCGGTTGCAGAAATCGAGCCCTTGCACACGAGGTCGGTCAAACCGGTGAGGTCGGTCTCAACGCGACCGGCCAGGATCGGGATTCCTGATGCACAGTCGGAGGCCGGACCGGTGCTGGGCGAACCGTTGTTGCTCCCCGACAGGGCGATGACGAGACCGGCGATGGCGGCGACCAGGACCAGCCCGCCGGCCAGCCACGGCCAGGCCCGACGCCGTGGTGGCAGAGGCGGCTCGTAGGACTCCGCCACCGCCACCGGCAGCATCTGCGTCGGGCGCGCCATCGTGACCGTCTCGGCGGGCCCACCCATGGGAACGCCGATCGCCTGGGTCGTCTCGGCAGCGGCACCTGACAGCCGCCGAAGCCGATCGGCGACGTGCGCCGCCGACAACCGGCCACTTGGCAGCCGCGCCGTCATGCCGCCGAGGAGATCTCGCCACGCGACAGGCAGCGATGGTGGGATGGCCGGAGGTCGGCTGACTCGCGCCATCGCCGCTTCGAGGGGCGGACCGTCGTACTCCCGATGTCCGGTCAGGCACTCGAGCAGTACCAGGCCCAGCGCGTAGACGTCCGCGGGCGGACCGACGGTCTCGCCGGTCACCTGCTCGGGAGCGAAGTACGCAGGGGTGCCGACCACGTCACCGGCGCTCGTGACATGGCTGGCATCGACCAGCCTCGCGATGCCGAAGTCGGCGAGGTGCACCCGCCCGTCCGCAGAGATCAGGACGTTGGCGGGCTTGACGTCGCGATGCACCAGGCCCTGGCTGTGCACGTATGCGAGCGCGTCCGCCAAAGACGTGCCGATCTCACCGACCCGATCGATCGGCAGCGCGCCGTAGCGCAGGTCCTCGGCGAGCGTCGGGCCCTCGATCAAGGTCATGACGAGATACGGCCGGCCGCTCTCCTCGTCCTCGCCGGCGTCGAGCACCGTGACCAGCGACGGGTGGTCGAGCCGCGCGAGGGTGCGCATCTCGTCCTCGTGACGATGCAGCTCCTCGGCGACGTCGGCCCGAAACAGCTTGATCGCGACATCGCGGTGCAGGCGCTCGTCGAAGGCGCGGTAGACCTCGGCGACGCCGCCCGTACCGAGCAACGCACCGAGCCGGTAACGGCCGTCGAGCAGCCAGTCGCTGGGAGGAGTGGCGCTAGTCATCCCTTACAGGATCGCCGAGCCGCGCGAATCGCGCGACTTCGGCCCTCCTAGGCGGCCTCGCCGAGGCTGCCGTCGTACCCGCCAGGCGCGGGGCCATCCCAGGCCGCGTCGTCGAAGGCGGGCAGCAGCGCGGTAGCCGCGTCGCGGACTTCCGCGCATTCACCTGCCATGTCGGGCGGACCCTTGCCCGTGCGCTCCTGCACCTCGCGCTGGGTGACCTCCGGCGTGCCGAGGCCGTCGAGCCGGCCCCCAGCGATGTCGGCCATCATGCCGACGATGTGTGCGGCGACGTCACCGACGCTCCAACCCGCACACCGACTCGGCGTGCGCCACTGCGCGTCGTCGAGCCCGCCGATGAGCGCCCCGAAGCGATCAAGCTCGTCGAGCAAGCCGTCAGAGACAATCTGCCGGGAAAGCACCATCATTTCCTGCGGATGTTGGACACTTACATGCGGGCTGCCGCCTCGGGATGATCCGCGAGGCGCTGCAAGCCGTCGAGGTCGCGGGGCGTCTGGTCGTGGGTCCGGTCGAACCTCTCGCCCTGATCCTGCTCGGAGCAATGCACGAGGCTGCGACACAGATCGCGGACGGCGCCGACGAAGCGACTCTGGTCGCGCTCTTCGAAGGCCTGCTGGGCAGGATCACCCGGCGGACGCCCGCCTCGAGGCGCAACTCCTAGCATTGCCCCCGTCCGCCCTCGTAGCTCAGGGGATAGAGCAACCGCCTCCTAAGCGGTAGGTCACAGGTTCAAATCCTGTCGGGGGCACTCAAATCAGTCGCTATCGCTGGCAGCGTTGAACCCGAGACCCGGTCAGGGCCGTGACTCGCCGTGCGGCTCGCGAACCCAAATCAACGAGCGACGGGGTTGCGGCAGCGAGACGCGGTGAAGCCTGGGCGCTTCGGGATATCTGGACCGAGTTGAGCCCGAGGGTCCTGGGCTACCTCGTGGGCCGCGGGGTGGCAGACGCCGAGGACGTGACGAGCGAGGTCTTCCTTCAGGTATTCGAACGCATGCCGGCGCCGACGACACGACCATCCCCGCCCCGGTGGTTTTCGACCGAGCAACCGCAGCCCGGGTGGGCCCAGCGACCAGCCACGACCACGCCAAGTTCGGGCCACGGCGGTCCCGCAATGGAGATGGTGACGACAACAGCGGTTCCGGCCGGGACGGCGGCAGCCACGACGGCGGCAACGCAGACGGCTACGGCATGCCTGGGCGGCCACTCCTAACATGGGGTGGCCGCCTGGAGGGGTCCCGCGTGAAGCTTCCGAAGTCTGTGCTGCGCGAGCTTGCGGTTGCCCCTGGGGATGACGCCGATCTCGCGAAGCGCAGCACCAGCCACACCGCATCCGACTGGCTCGGCAAGCCGGGCAAGAAGGACGACAAGGAGATCGCAGAGTCCGATCTCGAGGCCTTCAAGACCGAGCTCCAGCGGGTCCAGCAGCTGCTCTACGCCAACGGCACCCGCGCGCTGTTGCTGATCTTCCAGGCACTCGACGCCGCCGGGAAGGACGGCACGATTCAGCACGTCATGTCGGGAGTGAACCCGCAGGGCTGCTCGGTGTCGTCGTTCAAGCGACCTTCCGACACCGAGCTGCGCCACGACTTCCTCTGGCGCTGCAGCCGGGAGCTCCCCGAACGCGGACACATCGGCATCTTCAACCGCTCCTACTACGAGGAAGTCCTGGTTGTGCGCATCCATCCGGAGCTGCTCGAGACGCAGGGCCTGCCATCCGGATCAAAGCCAACCGGTGCGTTGTGGCGCGAGCGCTACGAGGACATCAACGCCTTCGAGCGCCACCTCGACCGCGGCGGCACGAAGATCGTGAAGTTCTTCCTGCATGTCTCGAAAGACGAGCAGCGCCGGCGATTTCTCGCCCGGCTGGACGACCCGGCGAAGCAGTGGAAGTTCACCCCCGCCGACCTGGCCGAGCGGAAGCACTTCGATGAGTACTCGAAGGCGTACGAGAAGGCACTGACCGCCACCACGACCAAGCACGCACCTTGGTACGTCATTCCCGCCGACAACAAGCCCGCCATGCGCGCACTCGTTGCCGGCGTGATCGTGGACGTGGTCGACGGGCTCGATCTCTCGCCGCCGCAACCGGCGGCAACCGCGGCGCAGATCGACGAAGCCCGACGGGCGCTCATCGCCGAGTCCGGCTAGGGCGCCGGCTGCTCCGACTCACCACCGCGCGACGCGGCGTAGCCCGCGATCACCGCCGCGATGCCGATCAAGATCGCGGACAGCACAAGCGCGGCCGACAGCCCGGAACGAAACGCGGAGTACGCAGCATCCAGTACGCGATGAAAGAACGTCGGGAAGAGCTGCTTGAAGCCGGAAAGCGCGCCGCCCTTCCCCGTGCCTCCATGCTCGTACGACGTGATGATCGGGCCCTGGAAGATCGATGGCACGTGGAGCGCGGTGAGCCGCTGCCGCAGGTCGGTCTTGAGCTTCGCGTTGACCAAGGCACCGAGGATCGCCACGCCAAAGACCACGCCAAGCTGGCGAGCGGTGTTGGTGGCGGACGCTGCCATCCCGGAATGCTCCGCGGGCACGACCTCGAGCACGAGCACCGTCACCGGCACCATCGCGAGACCCATGCCGAAACCGGTGAGTCCGAGCGAGGCCGTGAGGGCGGGAAACGATGGATGTGACGAGATCAGCGGCTCGCTTGCTGCGATACCCAGGGCTGCGACGAGGCAGCCGATAGCCATCGTCCACTGCCCGCCTCGGCCCACGACCAGGCGGCTGGCCCACACCGCGCCGCCGATCATCAGCGCCGTCATCGGCGCAAAGAGCGCAGCGGTACGAAAGCCGCTGTACTTCGCGACCTCCTCCAGATACAGCGCGGTGAAGAAGAAGACCGAGAACGTCCCGAAATAGACCGCGAAGGACACCGCCAGCGCGGCGTTGAATCGCAGCCGGCGGAAGTAGCGCAGGTCCAGCATCGGGAAGGGCGCTCGACGCTCTCGCATCACGAACGCCACGGCCGACAGAGCGCCGATGACGAACAGCGCGACGATCCTGGACGCGCCGTAACCGGTGTTTTCGCCTTCGATCATTGCCACGACGATCGACCCGATCGCCACGATCGCGAAGGCCTGGCCGGCGATATCGACCCTTGCTGTCTCCGGATCAGCGCTCTCCGGTACGAAGCGACGAGCCGCTGCCAGCAGCCCGAGCCCGGCGACCACGTTGAGCCAGAAGATCGCCCGCCAGCTCCAGATTCCGACGAGAAGACCACCGACCAGCGGACCAAGCGCCAGGCCGAGGCACGACACGGCAGACCACACCCCGAGCGCCCGCGCCCGGCCGCGCTTGTCGGGAAAGACGTGACGCAGGACCGACAGCGTGCCGGGTTCGGACGCCGCCGCGCCGACGCCCATCCCAGCGCGTGACGCGATCAGCAGGTCCCTCGACTCGCAAAGCGCGCCGACGAGCGACGCGACGCTGAACAACGCGATGCCGGCCAGCATCATCCGCCGACGCCCGAACCTGTCACCAAGCGTCCCGCCCGTCAGCATCAGGCTCGCGAAGGCAACCGCATAGGCGTCGACGACCCACTGCAAGCCGGTGACACCGAAGTGGAGCGAGTCCTGAATGCTGCCGAGCGAGACGCTGACGATCGTCGTGTCGAGGAAGGTCAGGGCGAGGATCCCGCACACGACGACCAGAGCCTTGCGACGGTCCAGTCGCGAGGCCTCGAGCACCGTCCCCGTCACCTCTCCATGATCCGCCAGCGATCCGCTTTGCCGTGTCGTCACGCGCGGCAGCCGGGGTGGTCGTATCGTCGGCCTTGCTGACCTCGCGCCGTGGCTGACACCACCGCGAGCCGGCGACGACGGGAGGTTGCGCAATGCCGCCGCTGCGCGCGGGCGTGGTCAAGGAGACCGCGCCGGCAGAGCGCCGGGTTGCGCTTACCCCCGACGCAGCGCGCCGGCTCGTCGAAGCAGGCATCGAGGTGCTGGTCGAGACCGGTGCCGGCGCAAGTGCGTGGTTCGACGATGCTCAGTACGCCGCGGTCGGAGCGACCGTCGCTGATGCCGCAGGCATTCGTAGCGACGCGGACGTCGTCCTGTGCGTCACCCGCCCGACGGCCGACCAGGTGCGGGACGGCCAGACCGTGATCGGGCTGCTCCAGCCGTTGCTCGCCCCTACGGTCATGGCTGACCTGGCGAAGCGGGGCGTCACCGCAGTGAGCCTCGACGGCCTGCCCCGGACGCTCAGCCGCGCGCAGGGGATGGATGCGCTCACCTCACAGGCCAACGTCGCGGGCTACAAGTCCGTGCTGGTCGCCGCCGACCATTTCGACCGGTTCTTCCCCTTGCTGATCACCGCCGCGGGGACCTCCAAGCCGGCCGAGGTGCTCGTCCTCGGTGCGGGCGTCGCGGGGCTGGCGGCGATCGGCACGGCACGCAGGCTCGGCGCGATCGTGCGGGCCTACGACGTCCGACCGGCAAGCAGCGAGGAGATCCGCTCCCTCGGCGGCCAGCCGATCGAGCTGACATCGGTTGCAGGGGGCGCTGGCGAAGGTGGCTACGCGCGAGCACTCGACGCCGACGAGCAGCGGGCGCAGCAAGCAGAGCTCGCCGACCACATCGCCAAGCACGACGTCGTGATCACCACAGCACATGTGCCGGGTCGGCGGCCGCCGCTGATGGTTACCGCAGAGGCGATCAAAGCGATGCGACGTGGCTCG
>DATAUF010000181.1:0-3004 GCA_036268405.1 Mycobacteriales bacterium | reverse complement strand
CGCGACCCGCACGCGCAACAACCACATCACCCCGGACGAGCTGGGTGGCGGGACGTTCACGCTGACCAACACCGGATCGCGCGGGGCGCTGTTCGACACCCCGATCATCAACCAGCCGCAGGTCGGCATCCTCGGCACGGGCGCGGTCGTGAAGCGGCCGGTCGTGATCGACGACCCAACGGCCGGCGAGGTCATCGCGGTGCGCTACATCGCGTACCTCGCGCTGACCTATGACCACCGGATGGTCGACGGCGCAGACGCCGCGCGCTTCCTCGGCACGGTGAAGGCACGCCTGGAAGCCGGCGAGTTCGAGTACGACCTCGGCCTCTAGAAGGTTGTCCGTGGTTGCGCTGGCTATAACCCTCGCAGACACGGGCAAGTCGACGGGAGCGCCGTGAAGGTTGTCGTCACCGGAGCGTCTGGGCTGATCGGCTCGGCGCTGGTCGACTCGCTGCGCGGCGACGGGCACAGCGTGGTCCGGCTGGTACGCCGGACTCCGGCCGCCGCCGACGAGGCGCAGTGGGATCCGGCTGCGGGCACGGTCGATGACGCCGCAATCGCCGACGCGGATGCCGTCGTACATCTCGCGGGTGCGGGCATCGGCGACAGGCGGTGGACGCCGGCGTACAAGAAGCTGGTTCGCGACAGCCGCATCGACGGGACCACCACGATTGCGAACGCCGTCGCGCGGCATGCCTATCAGGTCAAGGTGCTGGTCTCAGGCAGCGCGATCGGCTGGTACGGCGACCGGGGCGACGACGTCCTGACCGAGTCCGAGCCGGTCGGCAGTGGCTTCCTTGCCGAGCTGGTCCACGAGTGGGAGGCCTGCACCGCGGCGGCATCCGTCGTCGGGGTGCGCGTGGTGAAGGTGCGTACCGGGATCGTGCTCGCGCCCCGTGGCGGCGCACTGGGCCGGATGCTGCCGATCTTCAAGCTCGGTCTCGGCGGTCGGCTCGGGTCGGGCCGCCAGTGGTTCTCGTGGATCAGCCTCGGCGATGAGGTCGCGGCGCTGCGCTACGCGATCGACCACGAGCTGCGCGGGCCGGTGAACCTGACCGCGCCTGAGCCGGTCACGAACCGCGAGTTCACGGCGACACTCGGCAAGGCGCTGTACCGGCCGGCGGTGGCTGCGGTGCCACGGTTCGCGCTGCGGGTGGCGCTCGGCGAGTTCGCCGACGAAGGGGTGCTCGCGAGCCAGCGGGTGATGCCGACAGCGCTGCTCGACGCGGGCTTCGCCTTCCAGCACAACACCCTCGACACCGCCCTCGAAGCCATCCTGTAGTGCCAAGCAAAGCTCCTTTGCCCGGCACTTTTGCCAAGCAACGCTCCTCTACTAGGCGAGTTTGCCATGCAAAGGAGCTTTGCTTGGCAAGGCGTCAGCTGGTGGGGGCGACCTGCGGCTTGCGGTCGAGGGCACCCACAAGCCACCGTCCGTGGACACGTCGAATCGTCATTCCGAAACGTTGGGTTCGACTGGCGCGCCGCGCGACGACCCGACCTGACCGGTCGATGATCACGTACTGCGGAATCGTGGTGGTCACCACCAAGTCGACCCATCCCGGCGACCCGAGCAATGGCTTGATCGTGTCGACCCGCTGGGTGAAACCGCGCGTCCGGAGATGCTGACTCCGAAGCGCTTGCAGTGCCTCGTGATCCATGTCGAACACATAGGTGTCCGACAGGTACACCGAACTCAGCAACGACAGCTTGCCGGTCGCGAAGGCCTTCGCCCGCAGCGCAAAGAGGTGCGTGACGATCGGCTTGTAGTCCGACTCGTGGCTCGCCGGTGACGCTTGGGTCGCGCCGTCGGACGTGGCCGACGATCCGGGCTGGAGTGCGGCAGCGGCGGGTGCGTTGACGTGGGCCCAGCCGACTCCGCCGATCGCGGCAAGCACGAGGACCGCGGCGACGACGGATGCGAGGGCGAGCGGTCGCGGGATCCGATGGGTACGACGAGGAGCTGTCTCGGTCTCGGCAGCGGGTGCTGCACTCTTGCGAGGTCCGCCCAACCGCACCGGCGACGCAGCGCAGGAGCGAAGCACCGACGACGCGAAGGCGATCGCCGACGGACGAGTCTCGGGATCGGCGGCGAGCCCCGCCTCGACCGCGGACGCCAACGCCGCCGGTACCCACGGCGCGAGCTCCACAACAGACGGGATGCGTCCGCCCGTGCCGGCGGGTCGAGGCGGGACCCCGGTCAGCGCCGTGTAGCCGACCGCGGCGACACCGAAGACATCGGTCGCCGGCGACGGCGTCGTATCGCGCGGCTGCGCGGCGTCGCGGTGGCTGGTGTCGTCGGTCGGCTGCTCGCCGGTGAGCAGCACAAGCCCGAAGTCCGACAGCATCGGCCGCCCGTCTGCCGCGAACACGACGTTGCTCGGCGTGATGTCGCCGTGGCGCAGCCCGCGGTCGTGGGCGTCGGCGAGCACGGTCGCGAGCGGTCCGAGGAAGGTGACGACCTCCGACGGGTGCAGCCGGCCGCGGCGAGCGATCAGTGAGGCGAGACTCCCGCCGGCGGCGTGCTCCAGCACGAGGACGATCTCGTCGCCCGGCAGCTCGCGGACCTCGCGGAGCAACACGGTGTGTTTGGCCGCGATCTGCTCGAGGACAGCCGCCTCTCGTCGCAGGCGCGTGACGGTGTCCGGCAGCATCGGCTCCCAGAGGCGCTTGAGCGCGACCGGGTCGCCGGTAGCGGCGTCACGGCCGCGCCAGACCTCACCGGTCGTGCCGAAGCCGATCAGGTCGGTGACGACGTACCCGTCGAGGGCAAACGGCTGATCCACGCGCGGATCTCAGCAGGGATCTCTGCACAGCGGCGACCGCTGTCCACAGTCCACTTGGACGTACCGTGATCACGTGCAGTTGATCCGCGCGGGCGTCGTGGAGTACGACGCGGCGTGGGCGTGGCAGCGGGAGCTGCATACCGCTCGGGTCGCCGGTGAGATCGAGGACACCGTGCTGCTGCTCGAGCACCCGAGCGTCTACACGGCGGGGCGGCGTACCG
>DATAUF010000180.1:0-8661 GCA_036268405.1 Mycobacteriales bacterium | reverse complement strand
TCACGATCTCGGTGTGCGCCTTCCTGGTCGACAGCCAGGCCGGGGCCCCGAACTCGAGATTGCAGGTCAGCGACTTGTAGCGGAGCAGATCACCACGCGGGTGCTCCTTGTCGAAGCCGGCCGGCACCCGGGTCAGCTGGTGGCCACTGACCGCGAGTCCTGACTTCTCGACCGTGGTGATGGCACCCGCCAAGGTGTCGCCGGTGACGTCCGCGGCGATCGCCCGCCGCAGCCGCACGACCTGGTCCGACGTCGTGTGCCAGTAGCCGCCACCGACGAACAAGCCGGCCGCGGAGACCTGCAGGTAGCGCCTGCTGTCGCCGAACCACACGCCCTGATGCGTCTTGTACGGCGTCTTGTCCTTGCTGAAGCGAATGTCGCGATAAGGGCGGAAGAACTTGCCGTCGCCGAACTCCGGACCGAGCAGCGTTGCGAGCTCCGTGAGCGGCGCCTTCACCGAGTCGTCGTACACCGACTTGTTGGCCGTCCAGAAGGTCTTGCTGTTGTCGACCTCGAGATCCTCGTAGAAGTCCAGCGCAGCAAGCGGAATGCCGGTGAAGGTCACGGCAGTAATCCTGCTACCGCCTTGGCGCGGAGCACCAGCAGAACGTCGGCCTTGATCGTCGCCGCGAACGGTGAGCCGGTTTTGGCCTCGGCGAGGACGGCCTTCTCCATCGCGTAGATCGGAGGGCGGTCGGTGTCGAGCAGGACCGTGCCGCCCGCGGTGAAGTACCTGACCGCAGCCTTCGCAGGTGCGACGGAGCGCACTGCTTTTGCATGGAAGCTGTCGGAGATGACGACGCCGGTGAACCCGAGGCCGTGACGCAGCATCCCGGTCATGACCGTCCGGGAGAAGCACGCCGGATGTGCGGCATCGATGTTCGGGTACGTCGCCGAGGAGACCATCACGAACGGCGCGCCCGCGGCGATGCCGGTCCGAAACGGCGCGAGGTAGGAGCCGTGGCGCGACGTCGGGTCGGTGACGTGGCGCGTCACGTCGGTGTTGCCGGTCGCCCGGCCGAGCCCTGGAAAGTGCTTGAGCGTGACGTCGACGCCGCCGGCAACCTCGCCGCGAACGACCGCCGCGACATGCGACGCGACGACCGATGGCGTGTGGCCGTACTCACGGTCGTACCTGCCGATCGGCTGGTTGGCATCGGCGTGCGGGCTCGGCACCGTGTCTGCGACCGGAGCGAGGTTCAGCGTCACGCGCGCGGCGGCGAGCTGACGCCCCCACGTCGTGGCACGCTCGCGGAGTGACGACGGCGCGAGCCGGCCCTGGCGCAGCGCGGTCGGCAGCGTCGAGAAACCGGGCCCGGTCAGCCGCTGCACCTCGCCGCCCTCCTGATCCGTGGCGAGGAACGGTTTGGCGCCGGCCTGCGTCAGCGCGCTGTCCAGCCCGGTCGCGACGACAGCGGTCGCTGCGACGCCGATCGCGGAGTTGTTGTCGAGGATCACGTTGCCGACGTGGTGGATGCGCAGCGCGGCGACCGTCGCGGGCGAGGGGTTCGTCGAGCTGATCCCGGCCATGAACAGCTGGCCGACCCGCTCGGCCGGTGTCATCGCGGCGTACGACGCACGAGCCTCGGCCGTGGACGTGGTGCGGACCTTCGCAGGACCGGAGGGACGTGCGGCAGCCGGTGCCGCACCGACGACCCCGGCGACGAGGACCAGGAGACAGGCGAGTCTGCGGTTCACCGGACTTCGCCGCCGACGGCGGCTGCGATCTGCTCGGCAAGCTCTGTGGCCCGCTCGGCGTCAGGCGCCTCGACCATGACACGCACCAACGGCTCGGTGCCGCTCGCGCGGACCAGTACCCGCCCGTCGTCACCGAGCTCGCCGGCCGCGGCCTGCGCCACCGGCTGCGCAAGGGCAAGGGCGGCGGGCGCGTCTTCGACCCGGACGTTGATCAGGACCTGCGGATAGGGCACGAAGCGACCCGCCAGGTCCGCGAGTGACTGGTCGGACTCACGCAGCGCGGCGAGCAGGTGCAAGCCGCTCAGCACACCGTCCCCTGTCGTGGCGTGGTGTGCCAAGACGCTGTGGCCCGACTGCTCGCCGCCAAGGGCGGCGCCGGTCGCACGCATCCGCTCGGCAACGTTGCGGTCGCCGACGGACGTCGTCTCCACGGCGACGCCGTGTTCGGCGAACAGGCGGTGAAGCGCGAGGTTGCTCATCACCGTTACGACGACTACGTCGCCCGGGAGGTTGCCCTTGCGTTTGAGGGCGAGGCCGAGGATCGCGAGAATCACATCCCCATCGACCGGCGTGCCATCCGCAGTGACGGCAAGGCAACGGTCCGCATCACCGTCGTGGGCGATCCCGAGGTCGGCGTTCGCCGCCACGACGGCCGCTGCGAGGGTCTCGAGGTGGGTGGCTCCGCACGCCTCGTTGATTCGCTCGCCGGACAGATCGGTGTTGATCACCGTGACCTCGGCGCCGGTGCCCCCATAGGCCGCGGCGGCGATTGTCGACGCGGCACCGTTGGCGCAGTCGACGACGACCCGCATCCCGTCAAGCCGGACCGAGAGTGTGGACAAGAGCGCCTCGACGTACCAGCTCGGATCGTCGCTGCGGTCGACCGCGACCGCACCTGCCGCACCGACGGGCGCGCCCTCGCCGACACAGCGCTCGATCGCGTCCTCGGTGGCCTCGTCGAGCTTGCAGCCGCCCGGGCCGAACAGCTTGATGCCGTTGTCAGGCGCGGGGTTGTGGCTCGCCGAGATCACGATTCCGAACACCGGCCGGTCAGGGTGACCGGGGATGCCGTCGGCCACGGCGCGGGCAACTGCCGGCGTCGGGATCACCCCGAGCAGGGCGACGTCGGCGCCGGCAGCGGTCAGCCCGTCGACGACCGCGGCTTGCAGCCACCCGCCGGACGGACGCGGATCCCGGCCGACCGCGACCAGCGGACGGTCGACGCCGGACGCGAGGACCGCGACGGCAGCAGCCGCCAGCGAGCGAGCCAGGTCAGCGGTGAGGTCGACACCCGCGACCCCACGAACGCCGTCGGTCCCGAACAAAGCCATCTATTTCTTACCCCGCCCTCGAAGCGCTGAGGGCGCGGATGCCAAGGCCGCAGGGAGCGACGCGTGCTGTAGCACGCGAGCGACCGAGAACGAAGGCAGTCGCGTTCTCAGCGCTTCGAGTACTGGGGGGCCTTGCGGGCTTTCTTGAGCCCGTACTTCTTGCGCTCCTTGGCCCGCGCGTCGCGAGTCAGGAACCCGGCCTTCTTCAGCGGCGGGCGAGCAGCGTCGTCGGTGTCGAGCAGCGATCGCGCGACGCCGAGCCGGACTGCGCCGGCCTGGCCGGAGACGCCGCCACCCTGGACGCGCACCAGCACGTCGTAGGCGTCAGTGACACCGAGGGTCTCCAGCGGCTCCTTGACGATCTGCTGGTGGACCTTGTTGGGGAAGTAGTCATCGAGCGTGCGGCCGTTGATCGTCCACACCCCGGTGCCCGGGATGATGCGCACCCGGGCGATGGCCTCCTTGCGGCGACCGGTGGCGGCGGCGGGACCGCTGACCTGCACGAGGGGCTTGCGCTCCTGCGGGGCAGGAGCCTCGTCCTCGACGATCGAGGTCGGTGCGTCGGCGCTCGGCGCGGTGGCCTCGTCGTCGACGGCGTCCGTGTCTTCCGTGGCTTCCACGACGTCCTCGGTCACTGTCTCGCTCACTGCTGCGCCACCTGGGTGATCTCGTAGGGCACCGGCGACTGCGCCTGGTGCGGGTGTTCCGGGCCGGCGTACACCTTGAGCTTGCTGGCCATCTGCCGGCCGAGCGTGGTGTGCGGAAGCATTCCCTTGATCGCCTTCTCCACGACCCGCTCCGGCCGCTTCTCGAGCAGCTCGCCGTACGGCGTCGAGGTGAGGCCACCCGGGTAGCCGGAGTGGCGGTGGGCGAACTTGCCCTCCCGCTTGTTGCCCGTCAGCGCCACCTTGCTCGCGTTGACGATGATCACGAAGTCACCGGTGTCCATGTGCGGCGCGAAGATCGGCTTGTGCTTGCCACGCAGGAGCTGGGCGGTCTGGCTCGCGAGCCGGCCCAGCACGACGTCAGTGGCGTCGATGACGTGCCACTGGCGCGTCACCTGGCCAGGCTTCGGTTGGAACGTACGCACAGGGGTGCCTTCTGCTTCGAGTTTCGGTTTGAACTTCTGGTCTCGACCTCGCGGCCGGACCGTACGAGGTTACCCGCGGCCCTCCGGAGGGGTCAAAACCCCGGTGATCTTGACGAAGGAGGCGCTAAACGACGCGCGGGACGCGTTCTTCGTCAAGATCACCAAGTGCTTCGACGCATCAGATGTGCCCGCGCTGCCTCGTCGCCTGCGGCGCCTCGGGCTGCCAGACGGTCCGCTACCGCTTCGCGGTGTGGCTCGTCGACGTTCCCGCCGTACTTGAACTTGCCCGTGACCTCGCGGATCGCGAGCCGCAGGCCCCTGATCCCGGCCAGCTTGCGCTCGTGGACGGCCGGATCCGCGTGCCCGCTGTCGGGCTCGAACGCCCCGAGCTGGCGGCGCAGGATCTCGAGCTTGCCGTCGACGTCGTCCACGACAGTCGCCTCGCAGCGCAGCTGGGCGGCGGCGTAGTAGGTCGTCGGGATCCCCAGCGCGGGGTCCTCGTCCCCGATCGCCTTCCAGGCGGCCGGGACGTACGCCCAGTCCCCCGCGACACTGAGCAGGACGGCCGGGTTCTCATCAATCGCCTGCCACACCGGGTTCGGCCGGGCAAGATGCAGCACAACCTCGCCGGTCCCGAGCACGTACTGCGTCGGGACGACGACCGGCACGTCGCGGCCGCGCCCGGCGGCGACGAGCTGCCCGAAGCCTTGCGCGGCGACGAAGGCGCGCCACTCCTCATCGTCCGCGGTGGCGTCCCACGGGTGGACCAGCATCAGCGAGCTCTCTCGACGCGGCCTTCGTCCCACACCGGCTCGGCCGTCTCCTCGACCGTCCCTTCGGAGCGGAAGACCACGAACCGGTCGAACGAGCGCGCGAACCATCGGTCGTGGGTCACCGCGACAACGGTGCCCTCGAATGACTCCAACCCTGCCTCGAGTGCGTCGGCGGAAGCGATGTCGAGGTTGTCCGTCGGCTCGTCGAGCAACAGCAATGTCGCGCCTGACAGCTCGAGCAGCAGGATCTGCAGCCGCGCCTGCTGGCCGCCCGACAACGTCTCGAAGGTCTGCTCGCCGGCCTGTGCCAGCTCGTAGCGGTCGAGGACCCGGGCCGCCTGCTCCCGGCCGAGCCCGTCGCGGTGCTCGTCACCCTTCCAGAGGATGTCGAGCAGCGTGCGGCCCATGAGCTCGGGATGCTCATGGGTCTGGGCGAACCATCCGGGCCGTACCCGCGCGCCGAGTCGTGCGCTGCCGGTGTGTGCAACCTTGACGAGCGGGGTACCCGCGACCGGGCGATGTTCGGTGTCGGGATCGGTGCCGCCCGCGGCGAGGAGCCGCAGGAAGTGCGACTTGCCCGAACCGTTGGAGCCGAGGACGGCGAGCCGCTCGCCGAACCACACCTCCAGATCGAACGGGCTCATCAACCCCGTCAGCTCGAGCTGCTCGCAGACCACTGCTCGCTTGCCGGTCCGTCCACCTCGCAGCCGCATCGAGACGGCCTGCTGGAGCGGAATGGCGCGTGGCGGACCCTCCCGTTCGAAGCGGTCAAGTCGGGTGCAGGCCGCCTGGTAGGCGCCCGACATGCCGTCGTTGTACTCCGCCTTGGTACGCAGCCGCAGGACCAGAGCCTTGAGCTTCGCGTGCTCCTCGTCCCAGCGGCGACGCAGCTCCTCGAGCCGGCTGTTGCGGTCGACGCGCGCCTCGGCGTACGACGCAAACCCACCGCCGTGCACCCATCCCGTGTTACCGGCGGCACCGAGCTCGAGGGTCACGATCCGGCTCGCCGTGCGCGCGAGAAGCTCACGGTCGTGGGACACGAACAGCACGGTCTTCGGGCTGTCGGCTAGCTGCTGCTCGAGCCAACGCTTTCCGGGAACGTCGAGGTAGTTGTCCGGCTCGTCGAGCAGCAGCACCTCGTCAGGCCCACGCAGCAGAGCCTCGAGGACCACCCGCTTCTGCTCGCCACCGGAAAGCGTGCGGACCTCACGCCATCGCGCCTTGTCGAACGGCACGCCGAACGCTGAGGTCGTACAGGTGTCCCAAAGCACTTCGATGTCCCAGCCACCGGCGTCCGACCAGTCCGCGAGCGCCGACGCGTAGCGGAGCTGGGTGCGCTCGTCGTCGGCCTCCATCATGGCGAGCTCGGTCGCATCCAGCGCAGCGGCCGCCTCGCGGATCCGTGGCGGCGCGACCGACAGCAGCAGGTCCCGGACCGTCGAGGAGTCGCGCACCGAGCCGACGAACTGGCGCATCACCCCAAGGCCGCCGGAACCGCTCACTGCTCCGGAGTCGGCTGTCAGGTCACCGGCAACAATCTTCAGCAGGGTGGTCTTGCCGGCGCCGTTGGGGCCGATCAGCGCCGCCTTCTGGCCGTCGCCGACCCGGAACGTGATCTCGTCGAGCAGCATCCGGCCGTCAGGCAGGGCAACGCTCACCCGCTGCAGATCGACGTGCCCCATGCGACCAGTCTCCCAGCGTGCGCGAGCGGATTACTCGTCGCGGCGGCGGCGGGTGCGCGCGACCTGGGCCGCGAGCTCGTCGTCGGACGGATAGTCGACGGCGATCAACGTCAGCCCGTGGGGCGGTGCGACCGTGACGCCGGGATCACGGACCCCGCTGTGCAATATCTCCGTCGGCCACCCGACGGGCCGGCGGCCCTCGCCGACCGCAAGCAGCGCGCCCACCATCGACCGCACCTGGTTGTGGCAGAAGGCGTCGGCGTGGGCACTGATCACGACAGTTCCGCCGGCGTCCCGCGTGACATCCAGTGCGTGGAGCGTGCGAACGGTCGTCGCGCCCTCCCTTGGCCGGCAGTACGCCGCGAAGTCGCGCAGCCCAACCAGACCCTGCGCGGCCCGATGCATTGCGGCGACGTCAAGCGGACGCTTGCCGGCGACCGTGTCGTGCCGGCGTAGCGGGTCGAGCGGGCCATCGGCAATCCGGTAGCGGTACCGGCGCCCGGTCGCGGCAAATCTCGCGTCGAAGCCTGGAGCCGCGACGGCGACGGCAGTCGCCACGATGTCCGGCGGGAGGACGCCGGCAAGCCGGCGCTGCAGCACCTCCGGATCAACCGGCCCGGCAACGTCCACGTGCGCGACCTGCCCGGTGGCATGCACACCCGCATCGGTACGCCCGGCCACCCGTAGCGACGGTGGCCCCGCGAGCTGCAGCACCGTCATGAGCGCGGACTCGATCGTCTCCTGGACAGTACGAAGACCGGGCTGTCGCGCCCAGCCGGAGAAGTCGGTGCCGTCGTAGCTGAGGTCGAGCCGCAGACGGACGAGCCCGCCGTCCCCAGCGGGGGTGGCGGGCTCGTCGACGTCGTACGAAGTGGTCACTCCTCGGTGGCGGAGCTGCCCTCGTCCTCGGCTGCTGGAGCCGCGACCTCTGCAGCCTGCTCAGCCACGTCGGCGGCGTCGGCCTCGGCGGGTACCTCGGCGACCGGCTCCTCGACCGCGGCCGGCTCAACCTCCGCAGCCTGCTCAGCCACGTCGGCGGCATCCGCCTCGACGTCGGTCGACCCGACGTCGGTCGCCTCGGCTTCGGCTGCCTCGGCTGCGTCAGCCTCCGCCACCTCGGCGGCGACTGCGGCTGCGGTCTCCGACTCCCCTGCCAGCTCGGCAGCGGCCTCGGCGGTCGCACCAGTCGGGCGGCGACGGCGCGCGAAGCGAGTGCCGCGCGCGGCCTCTGCCTCAGCAACCGCCTGCTGACCGATGGTGCGCGCCTCGACCAGCTCGATGACCGCCATGGGGGCGTTGTCGCCCTTGCGCGGGCCGAGCTTGGTGATCCGCGTGTAGCCGCCTGGCCGGTCGGCGAACGCCGGACCGATCTCGGTGAAGAGCGAGTGCACGACCGACTTGTCGCGTACGACGGTCAGCACCTGCCGACGAGCATGGATGTCGCCCTTCTTGGCGAAGGTCACCATCCGCTCGGCGAGCGGGCGAAGCCGCTTGGCCTTGGCGAGCGTCGTGGTGATCTTGCCGTGCTCGAACAGCGATGTGGCGAGATTCGCCAGCAACAGCCGTTCGTGCTGAGGACTGCCGCCGAGCCGCGGTCCCTTGGTGGGCGTAGGCATTGTCTGCTCCTGAGATCTTCGCTACTGCTAAATCGCTTAGTACTGCTCGGTCTCGGCGAACCCGGCGTCGCCGGTCTCGTCGTATCCCGCGTCGTAGTTGCCGATGACCGCGCTCGGGTCGAACCCAGGCGGGCTGTCCTTGAGCGCGAGACCGAGGCCGGCAAGCTTGCCCTTGACCTCGTCGATCGACTTCTGCCCGAAGTTGCGGATGTCCATGAGGTCGGCCTCGGAACGCGAGACGAGCTCGCCCACCGTGTGGATGCCCTCACGCTTGAGGCAGTTGTAGGAGCGGACCGTGAGGTCGAGCTCCTCGATCGGCAGTGCGAGGTCCGCCATCAGCTGCGCGTCGGTCGGCGACGGGCCGATCTCGACACCCTCGGCAGCCTCGTCGAGCTCACGCGCCAGGCCGAACAGCTCGACCAAGGTGTGGCCGGCCGATGCCATCGCGGTGCGGGGCGTGATCGAGGACTT
>DATAUF010000179.1:0-7347 GCA_036268405.1 Mycobacteriales bacterium | reverse complement strand
GGCCCAGCGTCCGCTGGTCATCGGCGACCGGCTCGACACCGACATCGAAGGGGCAACGCGCGCAGGCGTTCCGTCGCTCGTGGTGATGACCGGCGTGACCGACGCGCTGGCACTCGCGACAGCGCCACCCGAACGCCGGCCATCGCTCGTTGCGTCCGACCTCCACGGTCTCAACCGGCCGCACTCGCCCGCGTCATCCGGCAGATGCGGTGCCGCGTCGGCGGAGTACGACGCCGCCGCACGGCGGGTGGTCGTGCGAAGCCGCGGCGACGACGAGCTCGACGAGACCTTGTCCGCTGTCGTCACCGCCGCGTGGCAGGCGCTCGATGCGGGTCAGCGCGTCGAAGCCGTCGACTTCGGCTAGCGGCCAGGACCGGGGCGGGCGCGTACCGTTCAGCCCATGTCGGCGCTCATCCCGTTGTTCCCGCTGGGGACAGTGCTGCTACCCGGGGCTCCCCTGCCGCTGCACATCTTCGAGGAGCGCTACCGCAAGCTCGTCGCGGACCTCATGACGATGCCTCCGGAGGAGCGACAGTTCGGCGTCGTCGCCATCCAGTCCGGCCGAGAGGTGGGCTACGACGCGGTCCGGGCCCTGCATGACATCGGGTGCGTCGCGCAGGTCGCCACGACGCGTCCCGGTGCCGATGGCACCTACGAGCTCGAGACGATCGGCACCCGCCGCTTCCGGCTGCTCGAGGTCGACGAGGGTGCGGCGTACCTGCGAGGCACCGTCGAGTGGCTGCCCGAGCCGGCGGGCAAGGCGGCCGACCTCGTGCCGATCGTTGCGGACCGCTACCTGCGCTACCGCGGCGAGTTGGCGCGAATGCATGGCACGGACCTGGAGGCTCCGGACCTACCGGGCGACCCGCGCCTGTTGTCCTACCTGGTGGCGGCCACGGTCATCGCCGACCTGCATGACCGGCAGGCGTTCCTCGAGCAGTACGACGCCGCTGCGCGGCTCGCGATGGAGTCCCGCTGGCTGCTGCGCGAGACCGCGCTGCTGCACCGGCTCTCCGCCGTACCTGCCGACCGCCGCCTCGACGTGACCTTCTCGCTGAGCTGACGCGGCCGACTGGCAGGATCGAGGCATGACCAACCTCCGCGATCTTCCTGTCACCACCCTCGACGGCGCGCCCAGCACGTTCGGCGAGGTCGCCCGCGACCGCGTCGCCCTCGTTGTCAACGTCGCGAGCAAGTGCGGCCTGACTCCGCAGTACGAAAAGCTCGAGGCTCTGCAGCACGAGCTCGACGACACCGCCTTCACCGTCATCGGATTTCCGTGCAACCAGTTCGGCGGACAGGAACCGGGCAGCTCGGAGGAGATCGCGACGTTCTGCTCGACGACGTACGGCGTGACGTTCCCGATGACCTCGAAGATCGATGTCAACGGAGACAGCCGGGACGCCGTCTACGACGTGCTCACTGCCGAGGCAGATGCCGAAGGCAACGCCGGTGACATCCAGTGGAACTTCGAGAAGTTCGTCGTGAGCCGCGACGGCGAGGTGCTCGGCAGGTTCCGGCCAATGGTCGAGCCGGATGACGCCGCGCTGCGCTCCTGCATCGACCAGGCTCTGTCAGCAAGCTGACCCTCTGCTGCGGGTACGGTCGATCTCATGGAGTTTCGACGACTCGGCTCGGCCGGGATGAAGGTCTCGGAGATCTCGTACGGCAACTGGCTCACCCATGGCTCCCAGATCGAGGAGGACGCGGCGATCGCCTGCGTCCACCAGGCGATCGAGTGTGGCATCACGACGTTCGACACCGCCGACGTCTACGCCAACACCAAGGCGGAGACGGTGCTCGGCAAGGCGTTGCAGGGCCAGCGGCGAGAGTCCCTGGAGATCTTCACCAAGGTCTACGCACCGACCGGGCCGGGCGGTCCCAACGACGGAGGCCTGTCCCGCAAGCACATCAACGAGGCGGTCGCCGGCTCGCTGCAGCGTCTGCAGACCGACCACATCGACCTCTACCAGGCACACCGCTACGACCACGAGACACCGCTCGAGGAGACGATGTCGGCGTTCGCCGATGTCGTGCACAGCGGCAAGGCCCACTACATCGGAGTCTCGGAGTGGACCGCCGAGCAGATCAGGGCCGGCCACGAGCTCGCCACCGAGCTGAAGATCCCCTTCGTGTCCAACCAGCCGCAGTACTCGATGCTCTGGCGCGTCATCGAGGAGAAGGTCGTGCCGACGTGCGAGGAGCTCGCCATCGGACAGATCGTCTGGTCGCCGCTCGCGCAGGGCGTGCTCACCGGCAAGTACCAGCCGGGCCAGCCGGTGCCCGCGGGCTCACGTGCCACCGACACCGCAGGCGGCTCCGACATGATCGCGCTGTGGTTGCGCGACGAGGTCCTCACCGCCGTCGCCCGACTGGCGCCGATCGCCGCTGAGGCGGGGCTGTCGATGGCGCAGCTCGCCATCGCATGGGTGCTGGCGAACCCCAACGTATCCAGCGCGATCATCGGAGCCTCACGGCCCGAACAGGTCGTCGACAACGTCGCCGCGGCCGGCGTACGACTCGAGGCAGACGTCATGAAGGCCATCAACGAGGCGCTCGGTGACGTCGTGACCACCGATCCGGTGCACACCGAGCGGCAGTCGCCGCCCACCCGACCCGTGAGGAGAGCCTGATGCCACTCGAAGGCGAGTACGAGCCGAGCACGTGGGACTGGGTGCGCAACCAGGTCGAGGAGTACGAGAGCTCGGGAGGGATGGCAGGTCTCGGTCTGCTCGACACCGGCCTGGCGTGCGTCGTCGTGACGAGCCGCGGCGTGAAGTCCGGCAAGCTGCGCAAGAACCCGGTGATGCGCGTCGAGCACGACGGCAAGTACGCGGCGATCGGTTCCAAGGGCGGCGACCCCAAGAACCCCGCTTGGGTCTACAACCTGCGCGCCGAACCCCGCGTCGAGCTGCAGGACGGTACGCAGAAGTGGGACATGGTCGCCCGCGAGGTCACCGGCGAGGAGAAAGCCGAATGGTGGGCCCGGGGTGTGGCGGCGTACCCGCCGTATGACGAGTACCAGGCCGCCACGACGCGCGAGATCCCGGTATTCGTCCTCGAGCGCGAGTGAGAGGACCGACCTCCCGCTGGCATCGCTCCGAGGTCACATTCGGCCCGGTCGGCCGCCTGCTCTGGACTCTCGCCTGCGGCGCGATCGCGGTCTTTCCGATCTGGAAGGCGATCACAGCGGGGTGGATCTGGGTCGCTCTGTATCTAGGCGGCATTCCGCTGCTGTTCGTGCTCTTCCCACTGGCGATGCGTGACATTTGGCGGCCGGTCAGAGATCCGAGCGCAACTCCCTCCATCGTCCTTCCGCCCGAGCCGACTCCTCCCGCTCCTGGCGAGTCGATCCAGGAGCGGAAGGCACCTCACCGATGGTGACGGCCTCCGCTACTGCCGCGCAGACGACTATCGGTGTGGATCGGGTCGCCGTCTCGCAGCGGCTGCTGATCGCGGCGGCGTTCTCCGCAGGCCTCGCCGCCGTGACGTACCTGCTCATGGTGCGGACTGTTCTTGGCCAGCGCTTCGACAACGCGGCGCTTCTCGGCTCACTGGAACAGGACCCCTCGTCGCGGGTCCACGACATCTTCTTCCTCGAGCGCATCAACGCGGCGTCATTCGCGGCCGTGCTGCTGATCATCGTTGCGCTCGGCTTCGCGCGACGGCGGCGCGTGCTCGGCGTGTCGGTGGCCGTTGCTGCCCTCGTCTCTGTCAACGGCACGGACCTGCTCAAGGACGGCGTGCTGACCCGGCCGTTCCTGGTAGCCGACGATGCGCTGCGCCGCGCGAACTCCTTTCCGAGCGGTCACACCGCAACCGCGATCAGCTGCGCGCTCGCGCTCGTCGTGCTGTCGCCACCGGCGATCCGCGGCCTCGTTGCGATCCTTGCCGGCTCCTACTCATGGATCGTTGCCGCAGACGTGCAGACCGCCGGCTGGCACCGGCCGAGCGACGCGATCGGCGCCACGCTCATCTGCTTCGCGGTGATCTGCGTCGTCGCGGCGTTGCTGGTCCGCCGGCGCCCTACCGGCTCAGGGCTTCGCCTCACCCACGTCCCGGCCTTCGCCGTGCTCATCGTCGTATGGGGCGTGTCGATGACGCTCGCCGCACTCAACAGCGTGCGGGTGCTGCGGTTCCTTGCGCACACTTCCGAGCCGGTGCAGCTGACGCACGCGCTGCTGAACGAGTCCTACCAGTTCAGCGTCAACCTCACGGTGGCGATCGTGGTCACGGCGCTGATCATCCTGCTGCTGCTGCTGGGCCCGTATGACCTCGACGAGCCGGCGACACGCGCAACACCCGCGCCGAGTATCGACTCGGCGCGGTGATCGTCAGGCCTCGCCGCAGCTTGCTTCCGCTCGTCCGCGCCACGACCTTTCCGGTTCGCACATCGGTAACGACATAGGCCGTCGTGGGCCGCACGCCTTGCAGCGCGACGTGGATCCTCGAGTCGGTGGTGTCCTGCCGGAACGCGAAGACATAGCCCGCTTCGTTGTGCCACGGCTGCAGGACGAGCCAGTTCTTTCCCGACGCCGGGTCGTTGCGGGTGAGCTCGTAGACCATCGGGCCGACGCTTGAGCGGTGCGCCTTGTCCCACGTGAGCCACCACGCGGTCTGCTCGCGCTGCGCGGCAGTGAGCGCCGTGAAGTCGGTCCAGAAGGTCAGATGCGACAACAGCGCGAGGGGCATCAGATAGTTGGCAGTGCGGCCTTCGGCGAGTGCCGCCCCGTCGAAGCTGCCGAGGCCGAGCGTCTGGGTCGGCATCCATGGCGCGGCCGACCACAGGTCGTGCAGCAGCTCCGAGACCGGGTCGATCCCGTGTTGGTGGTTGTTGTCGAACCACGACGGGCCGAGCGACTCGGACTCGAACGGCCATGCCCGCTGGTCGTTGGTCTCGTCCAGCTCGAACGTGACGTTCGGGTGGGCGGCCTCCATCCGGCGTACGAGTGAGACGAAGGCATCCTCATAGTCGGCGTAGTCGTGGGTGCCACAGTCGAGCCAGGCCATGAAGTCGAACTTGAACTCGCGGACGCCGAAGTCCTTGACCAGCCGGTTGATCACACTCAGCAGATAGGTCTGGAACTGCGGGTTGGTGGCGTCCCACGCGCCGAGGCCCGCGTCGTCCGGGACCTGCGAGGTCAGGTCGCCCAGCGGGGCACATCCCCAGAGCGGGTGCTTCGCGAAGGTCTGCGACTTCATGTTGAACTCGACCGGCGACATCCAGAGTCCGAGCTGCATCCCCTTCTGGTGAAGATAGGTGATGAAGTCCGGGACGCCGTCGTGGTTGCGGTCGGGGAAGCGCGATGCGTCGAAGTGCCAGTCACCGGACTCGCCGCCCGCGCCGCCCTGCCACTGGTCGTCGAGCATGTAGCGTTCGACGCCGAGCTTGGCCGCGGCATCGATCTGCTTGCGCAGGTTGGCGTCCGACATCCCCGTGCCGTGTCCCCACGGGTGGAACGAGTTGGCCCCGATCGTCTGGTCGATGTGCCACGGGAAGGCCGCCTCGAATGAGGCGGCCGCGCTCTCCTCGCCGTCGCCTCGAGGTCCGGCGTACACCCCGGTCCATGCGGTGCCGAGCTTGAGCGTCTCGCCGGGTACGACGAGGCGGGCGCGCAGCGGCACCGGATACGCCGGGTTGCCGACGGTGTTGTAGTTGGGCGGGTCGGTGATCAACGGTCCGGCATCGAGCAGGTCCCGCGCCCAGTCGACGCCGACCGCGTCGGCGCCGGCTGCGGTGTGCTGGGCGCGACTGGCGAGCCCGCCGCGGCGCTGGCTCACCAGGAAGAAGCCGGATGCCCTGCCGGCTCGCAGCGTCTCGCCCTGTTGGTCGAACGTCCCGGCGGGGTGGGTGATGTGCCGGAAGTCGTCCCGCCAGTCCGAGCCCTCGTGGTAGGCGTAGACCTCCTGCGGTAGCGCGGTCGTGCGAGGCGTGATCTGGTCGAGGCGGTAGCTCGGGATTCGCAGCGGCAATAGCGCCGAGTGCAGCGTCGAGGTGACCGACATCGTCGCCTTGCCCGGCTGCAGGCGCACGTCGCGCTCCAGCGTCACGCCGCTCGGCAGTGAGGGGCTGACGAGCGCGTAGCTGAAGTTCACGCCGACGGCGGTCTTCGTGCGCACCGGCTTGACGCTGGCCAGCGACCAGCCCGTCGTCGAAGACGTCGTGACGCCGGCGATCCCGATCTGCAGCGTGAAGTCCGGCGCGGGTCTCGCCCACTGAGTCCCGTCGGGTCCGGTCAGGCCCGTCGTCTCGACCGATCCGTTTGATTCCCGCCAAGTTCGCCGGACCAGAGTGTCGCCGATGACAACGCTGTCGCCGATGACCCACGCATACGCCGAACCGACCCGCACCGCCTCGGCGGAGCCGCCACCGACGGAGTGCGCTCGCCCGAACGCCGGGACCGGCGCCGCAAGCAGCGCTACGCCAAGAACCCCCACGAAGACCCGCCGCACGACAACAGGTTCACCATCCCGGCACCGGAGTCCTTCCTCTCCGCGACACGATCAGCGCCGTAGGCTGTCGCGGTGAGCCTGCCAGTGCGCGACGCGTACTCGGCCATCGCCGGGCAGTACATCGAGCTGTTCGACGACACATCGCAGACCAACCAGTGGGACACGGCGTTCGTTCGCACCCACCTGACCGGCATTTCCGGGCCCGTGCTCGATCTTGGATGCGGCCCCGGTCAATGGACCGCCTACCTGCATTCCCTGGGCGTCGACGTGACCGGCATCGACATCGTGCCGGAGTTCATCGCCCACGCTCGCGCAGCCCACGCCGGGCCGGAGTTCCAACTCAAGTCGATGACCGAGCTCGACCTCCCCGACCGTTCGGTGTCCGGCATTCTCTCCTGGTACTCGACGATCCACCTGTCGCCACCTGAGCTCGATCGCGCGCTGCGAGAGTTCCGCCGACTGCTCGCCTCATGCGGCACGCTGGTGGTCGGCTTCTTCGACAGCGACGACGACGTGGCCGAGTTCGACCACAAGGTCATCACGGGCTACCGCTGGCCGGCCACGATTCTGGCCGAGCAGTTGGTGAAGGCCGGTTTCACGGAGATCCAGCGCGTCCAGGAAAAGTTCCCGGACCGCCCGGATCGCAAGTACGCCGCGATCGCGGCGCGCGCGTCCTGACGTAGAACGCGATTGCTGTCTGACCGTGCCGTAGCACGGTCAGACAGCGACGGCGTTGGTTAGCTGCAGCCGGATGTGCTGCCGCAGGACTCGCAGACGTAGCAGCTTCCTGCTCGCTTCATCTTCACTCCGCAGGACATGCACAGCGGGGCGTCTGCTGAGGTGCCCTGCATTGCCTCGGCGAGCTCGGTCGACGAGCGCACCTCGACCGGAGCC
>DATAUF010000178.1:0-15208 GCA_036268405.1 Mycobacteriales bacterium | reverse complement strand
AAGATCTCCTACGCGGGAGGCGCCCCGACCGGAGTCGCGAGCGAGGCCGAGTACCTGAGCCTCGCGCTGACTAGCCGGCACGAGGCAGCGGACGTGCGGGACCGGCTGAACGCGGCGCTGCCTGATGGGATAGACGTGATCGCTGTCACCGAGGACGCCGGAGGACTCCCGGCCAGCCGCCTCACCGCGTCCCGATGGCGGATCGTTTTCACAGACCTCGCGCCGGAGGACGTAGCCCCGGCGGTGGAGAAGTTTCTCACCCTTGAACACGCTCCGGTGGAGCGAATGACCAGCAAGGGCCTACGACGCATGGACGCCCGCGCCGCCGTTGCCACGCTTGACACTGTCTCGCCTGACCCAGTCTTGCCTGACACTGCCGACACTGGCATTAGTAACACTGACGGCCGGGGAGTAACCCTGGAGATGGTGATTCACCACACCGTTCCCGCCGTACGGCCGGACGACGTGCTCACCGCCCTCCGCGAAGTTTCCGATTTGACCCCTTCCGTGCCGCCGGTGATGACGCGGCTCGAGCAGGGGTCTTTCGGCGAATCCGGGATGGTCCAGCCATGACCGCTCCCGGGATCAGTACTGAAAGCAAGGCCGGGCACGGCGCCCGCGAGACCGCGCGTGACCAATTCCCGCGCGGTGGCTTGCCCCGCTGTCTGGCCGGACGAACACTACGAGCTTCCGCGCGGCGCTTTTCCCTGCCGCGACAGCCGCTGCGCGCGACTTCTATGTCGCGCGTGGCAGTGCCGTTGCAAGGGACCGCGCCCGGGAGCCTGACTGGAGATTGCCCGTATGCTCGACAGCGAGCGCAACAGCCACGAGACAGACGATAACCAGGCCAACGGCCGTAATTCCGGAGCTGGCTCCGATAATGCTGGCAGTAGTGGCGGCGCGGATCATTCCGCGGCGTCGGTGCCCGCCGCGGTCTTCCAGGCCCCGCAGGTGCTTTTCCAGCCGCCGTCCGCACCCGCGACACCGGCTCCCGCTTCGTCACCGTTCTCGTCTTCGCCGGATTCCGGCGACAGCGAGAACAGCGGCGGTAACGGGAGCAGCGGAGGCCGGGGCGGACGCGGGTCCCGCGGGTCGGCACGTGGCGGCAAGTCCGCCGACAGCGCCAAGGAGACGTCGGACGACGACGCTAAGAGCCGCGCTCCGGCCAGCGAGTCCGGCGACGGCGATTCCAGCGCCGAGGCGTCCGGTTCCGACGCGTCGGGTTCGGGTTCCAGCGCGGATTCCGCCGACGGCGACGACGCCGGCGGCAGCCGACGGCGTCGCCGCCGCAATGGCCGGACCCGTAGCCGTTCCGACAATCCCGAGTCGGCGGACGCCGAGAGCGCGGTTAACGCCGCTGACAATGACGGCGGGGAAGCCTCCGGCGACGGTTCCTCTTCGGGTTCCTCATCCGACGCCTCCTCTGATGACGAGTCCTCTGATGACCCGGGTGACGCGACGACCGCGGCCGGCCGCCGCCGCCGTCGCAAGCGCCGCCGCGGCTCGGACAGCGACGTCTCGTCTCCGGACGACCCGCCGGACACGGTTGTGCACGTCCGCGAGCAGCGCAATCCCGCCGATGACGTTCGCGCGATCAAGGGGTCCACGAGGCTCGAGGCCAAGAAGCAGCGGCGCCGTGAGGGCCGCGAGTCTGGCCGCCGGCGCCCGCCGGTCATTACCGAGTCCGAGTTCCTGGCCCGCCGGGAGTCGGTCGAGCGGACCATGGTTGTCCGCCAGCGTGGCGAGCGCACCCAGATCGCGGTTCTTGAGGACGGGGTGCTCGTCGAGCACTACGTGAACCGGACCACGCACCAGTCGTATGTCGGCAACGTCTACCTCGGCAAGGTGCAGAACGTCCTGCCGTCGATGGAGGCGGCGTTCGTCGACATCGGCAAGGGCCGCAACGCGGTGCTGTACGCGGGCGAGGTGAACTTCGACGCTTCGGGCCTTGAGGGGCAGCCGAAGCGCATCGAGGCGGCGCTGAAGCCGGGACAGTCGGTGATCGTGCAGGTCACGAAGGACCCGGTGGGCCACAAGGGTGCTCGCCTGACGTCGCAGATCAGCCTTCCGGGACGGTACCTCGTGTACGTGCCGAGCGCGTCGATGACCGGCATCAGCCGCAAGCTGCCCGACACCGAGCGGACCCGGCTGAAGTCGATCCTCAAGCGGTTGACCCCCGAGGACGCCGGCGTCATCATCCGCACCGCCGCGGAGGGCGCCTCCGAGGAGGCGCTCGAGCGCGACCTCAACCGGTTGCGCGCGCAGTGGGAGGACATCGACAAGAAGTCGCAGGAGGCGTCGACGGCGCCGACGATGATCTACGGCGAGCCCGACCTCGTCATCCGCGTGATCCGCGACATATTCAACGAGGACTTCAACTCCCTCGTGGTCCAGGGCGCCGATGAGTGGGAGACCATCGACTACTACGTCCGGTGGGTCGCGCCCGACCTTGCCGAGCGCAGCAGGCGCTGGACCGAGGACGAGGACGTGTTCGCGGCGTACCGAGTTGATGAGCAGTTGGCGAAAGCGCTCGACCGCAAGGTCTGGCTGCCAAGTGGTGGCTACCTCGTCATCGACCACACCGAGGCGATGTACGTCGTCGACGTCAACACCGGGAAGTTCACCGGCAAGGGCGGAAACCTCGAGGAGACCGTCACCAAGAACAACATCGAGGCGGCCGAGGAGATCGTGCGCCAGCTTCGGCTGCGCGACCTCGGCGGGATCATCGTCATCGACTTCATCGACATGGTGCTGGAGAGCAATCGCGACCTGGTGCTCCGACGACTCGTCGAGTGCCTGGGTCGCGACCGCACCCGTCACCAGGTTGCCGAGGTGACTTCGCTCGGCCTGGTCCAGATGACCCGCAAGCGGGTCGGAGAGGGCCTGCTCGAGTCGTTCAGCGAGACCTGCAAGGAGTGCAACGGGAGCGGCGTCATCCTTACCCAGGACCCGGTTGCCGCCAAGCGCCCGCCGAAGCCAAACAAGCCCGTCAAGGCCGGCGACAAGGGTCAGGAAAAGGCCCACGACAAGAGCCACGACAAGGCCAAGCAGGGCAAGCAAGGTGGCGCCAAGCGGAGCGAGGCCCCCCCCGCACCCGCCGCCGCGCCGGCGCCTGCCGAGTCCGCGCCTGCGGCGGAACCCGTCGAGGTTTGATCCGTCGCGCCACCCGTCCGTACACTGGATCGTTGGCGCGCACGAGCGATGCGCCCCCTTTGACAATCTTGAGGAGTCCCACGGTGTACGCGATCGTCCGCAGCGGCGGCCACCAGCACAAGGTCGCCGTCGGCGACACGCTGACGGTGGACCGGATCGCCCAGGCGCCCGGTGAGTCCGTCACGCTGCCGGCCGTGCTCCTCGTCGACGACTCCGGCGCCGTCACCACCGACGCCGCGGCACTCGCCGAGATGTCCGTGACCGCTGAGGTCGTCGAGGCCGTCAAGGGCCCGAAGATCACGATCCACCTGTTCAAGAACAAGTCTGGTTACCACCGTCGTCAGGGGCACCGTTCCAAGCTCACGACGCTGCGGGTCACCGGCATCGAAACCGGGAAGTAGGGCGCGGAGATGGCACACAAGAAGGGTGCGTCCTCCAGCCGTAACGGCCGCGACTCCAACGCACAGCGCCTCGGCGTCAAGCGCTTCGGTGGCCAGGTCGTCAACGCAGGTGAGATTCTCGTCCGCCAGCGTGGCACGCATTTCCACCCCGGTGACAACGTCGGTCGCGGTGGCGACGACACGCTGTTCGCGCTCGCGGCGGGTGCCGTCGAGTTCGGCCACAAGCGCGGTCGCCGCGTCGTGAGCGTCACCGCCGCCGCCGAGTAGGACTCGGGGCGCGGCATGGCCGCGACGTTTGTCGACCACGCGATCCTGCACGCGGCGGGCGGCCACGGTGGCCACGGTTGCGCATCGGTCCATCGCGAGAAGTTCAAGCCGCTCGGCGGTCCCGACGGCGGTGACGGCGGCCACGGCGGCAGCGTCGTGCTGGTCGTCGATCCGAGCGTGACCACCCTGCTCGACGTTCATCGCCATCCCCATCAGAGCGCCGCCAATGGCAAGCCCGGACAGGGGTCGCACCGATCGGGCGCCGACGGCGGCGACCTGGTCATCGCCGTACCGGATGGCACGGTCGTGCGCGATCACGAGACGGGGGAGTTTCTCGGCGACCTCGTCGGCGCCGGCACCCGCTTCGTCGTCGCGAAGGGTGGCCGGGGCGGGCTGGGCAACGCAGCGCTCGCCTCGTCTCGGCGCAAGGCTCCGGGCTTCGCGCTGCTCGGCGAGCCCGGTGACTCGCTCGAGGCGCTGCTTGAGCTGAAGACAGTTGCCGATGTCGCGCTCATCGGGTTCCCGAACGCCGGGAAGTCCTCGTTGATCGCGGCGATGTCGGCGGCCAAGCCGAAGATCGCCGACTATCCCTTCACCACCCTCGTGCCCAACCTCGGCGTGGTCGAGGCTGGTCAGGTGACGTTCACGGTCGCCGATGTGCCGGGTCTCGTCCCGGGTGCCAGCAGCGGACGTGGGCTGGGTCTTGAGTTCCTCCGCCACATCGAGCGCTGCTCGGTGCTGGTGCACGTCGTCGACTGCGCCACAGGTGAGCCTGGCCGCGACCCGTTGAGCGACCTCGAGACGATCGAGGCGGAGCTCGCGGCGTACGACGACATGGTGGCCGGGGGACTGTCGGGCCGGCCGCGGATCATCGCGCTGAACAAGATCGACGTGCCGGACGCGCATGAGCTCGCCGACATGGTGCGCAGCGAGGTCAGCGAGCGGATGGGCGTGCCGGTGTTCGAGATCTCGGCCGCGAGTCGGACCGGCCTGCGTGAGCTCGGGTTCGCGATGGCCGAGCACGTCGCGGCGTGGCGGGCGGCCCTGCCGGCTGTCGAGCCGACTCGGATCGTGCTGCGGCCCGCGGGCGTTCGCGACGACGGGTTCAGCGTCTCGTCGGTCGGCGACCAGGCCTACCTCGTCACCGGTGACCGGCCGCAACGCTGGGTGCACCAGACGGACTTCAGCAACGACGAGGCTGTGGGCTATCTCGCGGATCGGCTCTCTCGACTGGGCGTCGAAGACGCGTTGGCGGGGCTAGGTGCGCTCGCCGGCGCCGAGGTCACGATCGGAGCGGTCACGTTCGACTGGGAGCCGACGCTTGCGCACTCGGAGACCGTGCCGACCGGGGGACGTGGCACCGACGTGCGCCTCGAGGACAACCGGCGGGTCGGCGCTGACGTGCGCAAGGCTTCGCGCAAGGCGCGCCGGTCGGCGTACGACCCTGAGCTCGAAGGCGTGTCTGACGAGGCTGCGATCGCCGAAGGTGGCGACGATGGTGAAGTGGGGACGTCGTGAGCCGGGAGGTCGTGGCCTCGGCGCGACGGCTCGTCGTGAAGATCGGTTCGTCGACGCTTGCCAGCCCGCATGGTGGCCTGAACGCGGCACGGATCGAGAGCCTGGTCGACGTAATCGCCGCACGGGTCGCCCTCGACGCGCAGGTCGTGCTGGTGTCCTCCGGCGCGATCGCCGCTGGTCTGAAACCGCTGGGTCTGCGCACCCGCCCGCGCGACCTCGCTACGCAACAGGCGGCGGCGAGTGTCGGTCAGGGGATGCTGGTCGCTCGTTACAGCGCGGCGTTCGCCCGCCACGATCTGGCCGTCGGTCAGGTGCTGCTCACCGCGGACGACGTCGTCCGGCGCGCGCATTACCGCAACGCGGCGCGGACCTTCGAGCGGCTGCTGGGCTTACGGGTCGTGCCGGTGGTCAACGAGAACGACACCGTCGCCACCGAGGAGATCAGGTTCGGCGACAACGACCGGCTCGCCGCGCTCGTCACGCACCTGGTGAGTGCTGACGCGTTGGTCCTGCTGTCCGACGTGGACGGGGTCTACGACGCCGACCCGGCTCATGGTCCGGCAACGCGGGTGTCGGACGTCCGCGAGGACGCCGATCTCGCGCATGTGCGGCTCGGTGCGGTGGGCAAGGCCGGCGTCGGGCTCGGAGGCATGACGACGAAGGTCGCAGCCGCCCGGATCGCCGCAGGTGCCGGCGTCCCCACCTTGCTGGTGCATGCGGATCAGGTGGCGGACGCCCTCGCCGGCGCCGACGTCGGGACCTGTTTTCACCCAACCGGCAAGCGGGCGCCCGCACGTCTGCTGTGGCTCGCCCACGCGACGACCGGGCGCGGCAGCGTGACGCTCGACGACGGCGCGGTCTCGGCGGTCGTCGAACGACGGAGCTCGTTGCTGCCCGCGGGCATCACCGCGGTGGACGGTGACTTCGCGGCGGGGGACCCCGTCGACCTGGTTGACCGGACCGGACGCGTGCTCGGGCGAGGGCTCGTGGCCTACGACGCCTCGGAGCTTCCCTCGCTGCTCGGCCGCTCCACGCATGAGCTCGTCGAGACGATGGGTCCGGCGTACTCCCGAGAGGTCGTCCATCGCGACGACCTCGCCCTCCTCTAACCCCGGTGATCTTGACGAAGGTGGCGCTCCGACGCATCGAGAGGGCCTCCTTCGTCAAGATCACCGTGAAAATCGGGTCGTACGATCGGTGCATGACATCCGCCGACGAGGTGCTGGCTGTCGCTCGCCGGGCACGCGAGGCGGCTGCGGTGCTCGCGCCGATGTCGCGGGCGACCAAGGACACTGCGCTGCTGGCCATGGCCGATGCGCTCGAGACCGAGACCGCCGCGATCCTCGCGGCCAACTCCGCCGACGTCGCACGCGACCCGGACAACCCGCTGATCGACCGGTTGCGGCTCGATGCCGGGCGGATCTCGGCGATGGCCGACGGCCTTCGCCAGGTCGCGAGCCTGCCCGACCCGGTCGGTGACGTGGTCCGCGGGTCGACGTTGCCCAACGGCCTGCAGCTGCGTCAGGTCCGGGTCCCGCTCGGCGTGATCGGGATCATCTACGAGGCCCGTCCGAACGTCACCGCCGATGCGGCCGGCCTCTGCGTCAAGAGCGGCAACGCCGTGCTTCTGCGCGGCTCCTCCAGCGCGCGAGCCAGCAACCGGGCGATCGTCGACGTGCTCGCCGCCGCCGCTGAGGGGGCCGGCCTTCCTCGCGGGACCGTTCAGCTGGTGCCGGGCGAGGACCACGAGTCCGCGAAGCATCTGATGCGGGCTCGCGGCTACGTCGACGTGCTGATCCCACGCGGCGGCGCCGGGCTGATCCGCAGCGTGGTTGAGGAGTCGACGGTCCCCGTGATCGAGACCGGCGTGGGCAACTGCCACGTCTACGTCGATGCCGAGGCCGACCTCGACATGGCCATCTCGATCATCCTCAACGCGAAGACGCAGCGGCCCAGCGTCTGCAACGCGGCCGAGACGATGCTGGTCCACTCGGCGGTCGCGGCGGAGTTCCTGCCGCGTGCGCTCGCCGCGCTCCGCGACGCAGGAGTCACGATCCACGGCGATGCGATTGTCGCGTCGTACGACGATGGCGTGGTCCCCGCGACGGATGACGACTGGGAGACGGAGTACCTCTCGCTTGACCTTGCGGTCGGCGTGGTCGACTCGGTTCAGGAGGCGGTGGCGCACATCCGGCGCTGGGGGAGTGGCCACACCGAGGCGATCGTCACCGGATCGCTGGAGGCCTCACAGGCGTTCGTGTCCGGCCTGGACTCGGCCGCGGTGATGATCAACGCGTCGACCCGGTTCACCGACGGTGAGCAGTTCGGCTTCGGTGCCGAGATCGGGATCTCCAACCAGAAGCTGCACGCTCGAGGCCCGATGGCCCTTGCTGAGCTGACCAGCACCACCTGGATCGTGACGGGCAACGGGCAGATCCGCACCTGATCTGCCAAGCAAAGCTCCTTTACCTGGGCTTCTTGCCAGGCAGCGGAACTTTGCTGGGCGAAACCGCCAGGTAAAGGAGCTTTGCTTGACTGGCTAGAATCGCGTTCTGCCGCTGACCTTGGGGAGCATGAGGATGTCGTTCTTTGCCTCGCCGGACGATGTCCGCACGAAGCTCGCCGCTACCGGCTATCTCGCCGACGACGCCATCGCGACGACCGTCTTTCTGGCTGACGCGCTCGGCAAGCCGCTGCTGGTCGAGGGACCTGCGGGCACCGGCAAGACCGAGCTCGCCAAGGCGGTTGCAGCTGCTGGCGGCGCGGAGCTGGTCCGGCTGCAGTGCTACGAGGGCCTCGACGAGGCGCGCGCTCTTTATGAGTGGAACTACCGCAAGCAGCTGCTGCGCATCCAGGCGGCGGGTGACCAGGCGTGGGACGAGACTCACGACGACATCTTCTCCGAGGAGTTCCTGCTCTCCAGGCCGTTGCTGACCGCGATCCGGCGCAGCGAGCCCACCGTGCTGCTCGTCGATGAGACCGACAAGGCCGACGTCGAGGTCGAGGGCCTGTTGCTGGAGGTGCTCAGCGACTTTCAGGTGACCATTCCCGAGCTGGGGACGATCGAGGCCGTACGCAGGCCGTTCGTCGTCCTCACTTCCAACGCCACGCGCGAGCTCTCTGAGGCGCTCAAGCGGCGCTGCCTGTTCCTGCACGTCGACTACCCCGACGCCGAGCGCGAGAAGCAGATCGTGCTGACCCGCGTGCCGGAGATCGTCGACGCGCTCGCCGAGCAGCTCGTGCGCACGATTCGCACGCTGCGCGCGCTCGAGCTCAAGAAGGCGCCGAGCATCGCGGAGAGCATCGACTGGGCGCGCACGCTGCTCGCGCTCGGCATCGACACGCTCGATGAGGAGACGGTGTCGAGAACCCTCGGCGTGGTGCTCAAGCACTCCGCCGACCACGCGCGCGCCGTCAAGGAGCTAGGTCTCAACTGACTCCGCCTCTGCTGAGAAGCCTCTACTGAGGAGCGTGAACCAGTGACCACCGAAGAGGACACCGCCACGGGCACCGGTCTGCTCGACCGGCACGTGTCGTTCGTCGGTGCGCTGCGCACTGTGGGGCTGCCCGTGTCGATGGCGGAGTCACTCGACGCCGGCCGGGCGATCACGGCGATCGAGATGACCAACCGCGAGCAGCTTCGTGCGGCGTACGCCGCCGCCGTGGTCAAGCACGCGGCGCACCGGCCCGCGTTCGACCGGCTCTTCGATCTGTGGTGGCCGCCCGCGCTCGGCGACGGCGAGTCCGGGGACTACGCCGAGGGGGACGGCGAGGGCGACCCGCTCGACCAGGTCGACCCCGCAGACCTCGACGCGATGCGCAACATGCTGCGCGATCGGCTGCGCGACGTGCTGCTGTCCGGCGACGACGAGTCACTGCGCCGTCTCGCGCGTGAGGCGGTCAACGGCCTCGGCCGCGCGGACGGCCAGCCCGGACGCCAGTCATGGTTCACCTACCGCGTGCTGCGCGCGCTGAACCCCGAGACCCTCATGGCGTCGCTCCTCGAGGCGGTGCTCAACGGTCAGGATCGCGGCGGGCTCGCCGAGAAGGTTGCGCGCCAGATGCTCACCGAGCGCATCAAGCAGTTCGAGGAGATGGTTGAGTCGGAGGTACGTCGCCGACTCGCCGAGGACCGCGGCGCCGAGGCGATTGCCAAGACCGCCGTCAAGCCGCTCGTCGAACAGGTCGAGTTCCTGCGTGCTTCGCGCGACGACCTGGCCGCGCTGCGCCGGCAGGTCTATCCGATCGCCCGCCGGCTGGCCACGCGACTGACCGCCAAACGCCGGCTCGGCCGGCGCGGTCGCCTGGACGTCCGGCGTACCGTCCGCGCCTCTCTTTCCAGCGGCGGGGTTCCGCTCACCACGATCTTCAAGCCGCACAAGCCGCACAAGCCGGAGCTCGTCGTGCTGTGCGACGTGAGTGGCTCGGTCGCGGCCTTCGCCCATTTCACTGTGCTGCTGGCGTTTGCGCTGCGCGAGCAGTTCGCCAAGGTGCGGGTGTTCGCGTTCGTCGACACCACGGATGAGGTCACCGGGTTCTTCGATCGCGGCGGCGACGTCGTCGACGCACTGTCGCGTATGTCACAGGAGGCCGATGTCGTCTGGTACGACGGGCACAGCGACTACGGCCACGCGTTCGAGGTGTTCGCCCAAAAGTGGCCCGACGCGGTGACCCCGAAGACCTCGCTGCTCGTGCTCGGCGACGCTCGCACCAACTACCGCGCGCCTGCGCTCCCCGCGCTGCGCAGCATGGTGCGCCAGGCTCGGCACGCGTTCTGGCTCAACCCCGAACCCAGGCAGTACTGGTCATCCGGTGATTCCGCAGCCTCAACCTACGGCGAGGTCATGCCGATGATCGAGTGCCGGAACGTTATACAACTGCAAGAGTTCGTCGAAGGACTCCTGCCGACGTAACGCATACGTAACCGCGTGGCGGGTATGCTCGTTCATACGTTGTGCGGTACAAATAGTCCTGTTCAGATACCTACCTAGACTTGGGGTCGGTCACACATGCGAATGACGGCGAAGCGACTGCGCCTTACGGTGCTCCTCGCGACTGCAGGCACGGTTGTGCCGCTGGCGCTGGGCGGATCGGCTTCCGCGGCCGGCTCCTTGACGGTCTCCAACGACCCGAACCCGCCGATCACCGGCACGATTCAGGGCTTCACAAATGGCACCTTTGCCTATCTCGACGCGCTGCACACCAGCACACTCAGCCTTGCGCAGGTCAGTCTCGCGCAGAGCGCTGCGGGCGTGTCCAATGGCAAGTTGCAGACTGTGAACACTCTCGGCGAGGACCTGCTCACCACGAAGAGCGCCACGGGCCACAACGCCTATGGCCGCGCTGCGGGTGTTGCGGTCAACCTCGGCCAGGGTCAGGCGAGCATTCCTCAGATCCAGCTCACGCAGGCTGAGGCCGTGTCGCCGCCCCCGAACCAGGTGAAGACGGCTCGCGTGCTGAACCTGCCGCTCGCGCCGATCGCGAACGTCGACGTCCAGCCGGACATCGCGACGTCGAACACGACGTCCAACCAGGACTTCTGCGTCCTCGGCGCCGGTCACCCGATCTCGGCCGGCCAGGCGACGATCGCCAACGCCGACGTGCTCCCCGTGACCAGCTTGACCTCTGTCCTGTCGGTCGACGGCACCGTCCAGAACAACTCGCTCGAGGAGCTCGCGCCTAACGGCTCCGGCGCCTTGGGCCTGTCGTCCGCGACGCTGCTGCACACCGCCGATGTCCAGCTGTTCAAGGGCATCCCGGGCGCGCAGATCGACATCAAGGTCATCAACCCGCTCGTGCTGCAGGCCTTCGCCGGTGGCGACAGCTCCTCGTTCGTCACGTACGGCAGTGGTGACAAGCAGAAGGACGTGCTCTCGATCACGGCCGGCGGCCAGACCGCCACGTTGACCGCGGAGCAGCTGCTCGGCACCAACGGCCTCACGATCGACGTCGACGGCCTGCTGCGCGTCCAGATCGGCGGCAAGCCGACACTGAGCGTCGGCAACGACAAGGTGAGCGCCACCGCCGACCTGATCAGCGTGCAGGTCATCAGCCTCACCCCGACCAACACCACCAGCAGCGTCGGCGGTCCGCTCGGGCCGATCCTGAACCCGATCCTCAACCCGGTCCTGACCGCGCTGAACGGGCTCACCACCTCGCTGGACAAGGTACTCACGACCCTCGGCCTCCAGCCGGGCGTCGACCTTCGGGTGGGCCACTTCGAGGCCAACTCGCAGGTGCCTTCAGGCGGCATCCACTGCAACCTGCCGGTGAGCAAGACCCCGAGCAGCCAGACCGTCACGGCGGGCAACCCGTTCACCGTCACGCTCAGCGCCAGCAACCCCTACGACTGCACGGTCAAGGACCTCAAGTTCGAAGACCAGATCCAGTCGGAGTCCGGTGACGTCAAGTGGGACGTGACCAACACGGCGCCGAAGGCGGACTCGAGCTCGACGAACAGTGACCTCGTCTGGAGCGGTCTCGGATCGATCGCACCAGGCGGCCACAAGGACGTCGTCGTGACGCTCAACGTGCCGGCCGACTCGCCGAGTGGTGAGCTGGAAGACACCGCGATCGTGACCGGGACCTGTGCCACCGGTAATGGCCCGGGCACCGCGAACGTCCACCTCAACGGGACGGTCACGCTGCACGGCCCGACGATCAAGAGCAATGCTCCGAGCACGGTGACGCTGCCGAACACTGGTTCGTCGCCGTGGCTGCCGATCGGTGGCGGCCTGCTCGCGATGACCGGCCTCGGCCTGGTCGCCGCGCGTCGCCGCTCGATCATCGGCTAGCAGCTAGACAACCGCGCAACGCGGTGGGGGCGCACCGGCTTCGGTGCGCCCCCACTGTCGTTTTGGCCGATACCCTCCGACACTGTGAGCGTGTCCCGGCGCGTCGGCGTCATGGGTGGCACGTTTGACCCGGTGCACAACGGCCACCTGGTTGCCGCCAGCGAGGTGGCCAGCCGCTTCGACCTCGATGAAGTCGTCTTCGTGCCGACCGGCCAGCCATGGCAGAAGTCGCACGATCCGGTCAGCGCCGCCGAGGACCGCTATCTGATGACGGTCATCGCTACGGCGTCGAACCCGCAGTTCTCGGTGAGCCGGGTCGACATCGACCGGCCGGGCCCGACGTACACGATCGACACGTTGCACGACCTGCGGGAGGGATTCGGTGCCGACACCGAGCTGTTCTTCATCACCGGTGCTGACGCGCTCGAGGCGATCCTCGGCTGGCATCGCGCGAAGGAGCTGTTCGCTCTTGCGCACTTCGTCGGAGTCACCCGACCTGGCCATCACCTTTCCGATGCAGGCTTCCCGGAAGGGGCGGTGACCTTGGTCGAGGTGCCGGCGCTGGCGATCAGCTCGACGGACTGCCGGCGCCGCGTCCATGGTGGCGCGCCGGTCTGGTACCTCGTGCCGGAAGGCGTGGTGCAGTACATCTCGAAGCGTGGTCTCTACACCGGCGGCGAGCTGTGAGCCGAGGCAGACGCCGCAAGTCGACGTACCAGGAGCCGCAATACCGCCGGCCGCCTGGCTTCGCCGCGCCTACCGCCCCCGAGGTCGTCATCCAGCCGCGGATGACCCGGCGCGAGGAACGCAAGGTACGCAAGCGCCAGCAACGTCGCAAGATGGGGCTGGCCGGCGGGCTCGGCGCAGGGGTGATCGCGGTGATCGTCGTCATCACGGTGATCGTCGGCGTACACCAGGTCGTCACCCACCACGGCAGCGGCGAGCGGACGCAGGTCACGGTTCTGCTGCAGCTGCAAGGCAGCGGCGGGCAGGCAAGTGGCAGTGTGCTGCTGGCGGCGGACCCGGCCAGCAAAGAGGGCCTGGAGGTGTTGATCCCCGGCCGGTTGATCACCGATGTCTGTGGTTACGGCTCCCAGAACTTCGGTGACGTGCTGGCGCTGCCCAACGGCGCGAGCGCCTCGCGCAGCGCGCTGTCCGGCATCCTCGGCGGCGTCGTGATCGACGGCTCCTGGATCTTGAGTGACGACGAGCTGTCGCGGATGGTCGATGCCGTCGGCGGCGTGAGCGTCGACGTGGACACCAACGTCATCCAGGCGACCGCGGGTGGCGGCGCGCGAGTCCTTGTGGCGGCCGGCGCCGGGCAGCGGCTCGCGGGTACGCAGGCGGTCGAGTATGCGACGTACCAGAAGGCGCGTGAGGGCGCCGCTGCGCAGCTTGCCCGACTGCAGAGCGTCGTCGACGCAACAGTGCAGGCGCTGCCGCGGTCGACGACCGGGGTCGAGGCGTTGATCCGCCGGCTCGGGCCAGGTGCCCAGTCGACGATCGGCGTCGGGAACCTCGCCCAGCTGCTGGTCAACCTGGCGAAGTACGACCGCACAGAGGCTGGGGTCTTCCCGACGGACCTCCCGGTAACGCCGATCGATGCGGGTGGCGCGTCGCCGTCGTACCGTCCTGACACGTCGGCCAGCGGGGTCACCCAGCTGGTCAACACCCGGCTCGCCAACTCGCTACCGAAGAACGCCAACAACCAGCATGCGTCCGTGCTCCTGCTCAATGGGCTCGGTACGCCTGGTCTGGTCAGCTCGGCCTGTCCGCGGTTGGCATCAGCCGGCTTCACCTACGCCGGTAGCCAGAACGCGCCGTCGTTCTCCAGCGCCCGGTCCCAGGTCGACATCTTCCACGACTACGACGTCGACCAGGGTTACGCGCTGGCTCGCGCGCTCGGCCTGCCGAGCTCGGACGTCCGCCGGAGTGTGGTCAACCAGAACGTCGCGAAGTTCGTGGTGATCCTGGGCCGCGACTACCATCCGTGACCCGTCGTCGCGCGCGGACACCGTCGTGGCAGGCTAGGACTGTGACGCGCTGCTGGACGTGCCCTTGACCGCCTCCGCGCGCAGTGTGGAGCTAGCCGAGGCCGCCGTGAGCGCCGCCGCCGACAAGCTGGCGACCGATCTGGCGATCATCGATGTCAGCGAGCAGCTGGTGATCACGGACTGCTTCGTCCTCGCCTCCGCTCCCACCGAGCGCCAGGTGCGCGCGATCGTCGACGGGATCGAGGAGCGCCTGCTGGAGCTGAAGGCCAAGCCGGTGCGCCGGGAGGGCCAGCAGGAGGGCCGCTGGGTGCTGCTGGACTTCCTCGACATCGTCGTGCACGTCCAGCACGCCGAGGAGCGCACCTACTACGCCCTCGAGCGGCTCTGGAACGACTGCCCGATGCTGCCGCTGCCGGCTGACGCGCTCCCACCTGCGGCGTCATGACCCAGCCGCGACGGGTCGTGCTGCTCCGCCATGGCCGCACCGAGTGGAACGCGACCGGGCGGTTCCAGGGACAGATGGACTCCCCGCTCGACCCGATCGGCCGGGCGCAGGCCGAGGCAGCCGCGATAGCGGTGGCGCCGATGCAGGCCGACGTACTGGTCTCGTCGGACCTGGTGAGGGCGCGAGACACGGCAGCGGCGGTGGCCGCGGAGTCCGGGCTCGAGGTCAACATCGACGTTCGGCTCCGCGAGATCCATCTCGGCGATTGGGAGGGGCTGACGCGTGCCGAAGCACGGGCGAGGTTCCCCGAGGAGTACGCCAGCTGGCAGGCCGGCGCGGACGCGCGCCGAGGGAGCGGGGAGACCTATGCCGAAGCCGGCGCGCGCGCTGTCGAGTGCATCAACGAGTGGCTGACCCTCGCCGGACCGGGATCGCTGATGGTCGCGGTGACGCACGGCGGCACGTCGCGGGCAACGATCGGAACGTTGCTCGGGATGGATCCCGACACCTGGTGGCGGCTGTCGCCGCAGTCGAACTGTCGCTGGTCACTGCTGGCGGACATGGGCAGGGGATGGCGGCTCGAGGAGCACAACGCGGGCAGCCCGCCAGAGGAAGAAACCGGCGACGACGCCCGCT
>DATAUF010000177.1:0-4461 GCA_036268405.1 Mycobacteriales bacterium | reverse complement strand
TCGCTCGCAGCGGCAGTGAGTTGACCGAGGAGCCGACTCGAACGCCGAAGCAGCCGGCCCGTCGTACCTGCCAGGTGTCCTTGGCGGCGTCGTAGTGGGCGAACGAGCGGGCGTTGAGCGGAAAGGTCACCATCGTGCTGTGACCCGGGGCAAGGGTCACTCCCTGGTAGCCACGCAGTTGCAGCGGCGGCTCGGGTACTGCCTTGGACTGGGGCAGCGCGAGATAGAGCTCCGGTACGGCGCGGCCACTGCGAGTGCCGGTGTTGGTCACTCGTACCGAGACCGTCGCGATCGTGCCGGCACCGCCCCGCGGACGCGTCGTCACCGCCAGCTGAGAGAACCGGAAGCTGGTGTAGCTCAGTCCGTAGCCGAACGGGTACGCCGGGGTCAAGTGGTGCGCGAGATACCAGCGGTAGCCGACGTCGAGCCCCTCGCTGTAGTACTCCTCGACGCCGAGGCCGGGATAGGACGCCGGACTGCCGGCTGTCGGAAGTTGCGAGGCACTGTTCGGGAACGTCGCCGGGAGCCGCCCCGCCGGGTCGGCCTTGCCGAGCAACAGGTTGGCGATTGCGGTGCCGCCTTGTTCGCCGGGATACCAGGCTTCAAGGAGCGCAGGAACCTTGCCGCGCCAGTCGGTGAGCACCGGCGCGCCGGTCTCGAGCACCACGATGGTTCGAGGGTTCGCCGCAGCGACGGCTTTGATCAGCGCGGTCTCGTCGCCGGCGTTGGGCGGGCAGTTCGGGATGCTGCAGGGGTAGGTATTGGTCGGCACGGTCGACTCGGTCAGGTCGCTGACGCAGTTGAGCCCGATGCACGACTTGTCCTGGCCTTCAGACTCGACGTCACCGACCACGACCACGGCGTACTTGCTCGCTTTGGCAGCCGCGACGGCGGCGGCGATGTCCTTGCCCTCGGCGTACCGGATCGTCGCGTGATGGCCGCGCAATGCCCGGCGAATCCCCTGCAAGGTGGTCACCGTCGAGTACGGGTGCACATCACCTGAGCCACCACCGGTGACGAACTTGTCGGCGTACTGCCCGATTACCGCGATGGAGTGCACCTTCGATGCGTGCAGCGGGAGCAGGTGACGGGAGTTCTTGAGCAGGACCGCGGCGCTCTGCTCGACCTGCTCGGCGGTGCGCGCATCGGCGTGCTTGTTGGTCAACGCCGCGGAGATGCGGAACGGCGGCCGGTCAAAGATTCCGTAGGCGAACCACGTCCGCAGGATCCGGTGGATGTGACCGTCGATGGTCGACATCGTCACCAGGTGCGTGGCGAGCGCCACCTGGATTTCTGGCGCGAAGTACGACGAGAGCGACGGGATCGTCACCGCGAACGACGGCTCGAAGTCCAAGCCGTGGTTGAGGTTGCCGACGGTGCTGTGCGCGGCGCCGTAGTCGGAGAGCACGTAGCCCTTGAAGCCCCACTGCTTCTCGAGGGTGCGCTGGAGCAAGTAGGAGTTCGAGCAGGAGAACGCCCCGTTGACGCGGTTGTACGCACACATGACGGTCGCGACGTGAGCCATCTTGACGGCAGCTTCGAACGGCTCCAGCTCGTTCTCATGCATCACCCGTGGTGAGACGTTGGCGTCGACGAGGATCCGTGAGCCGTCGGTGCCGGTGAGCGGAGCCGCGCCGAGTTGACCTTCCTGGTTGTTCTCGGCGAAGTGCTTCACATCGGCGAGGACTCCAGTGCTCTGCGCGCCGTCGATCCAGCCCACCGCCGTGTTGGCGACCAGAAACGGGTCCTCGCCGTATGCCTCGTAGGTCCGGCCGCCTTCCGGCGTCCGCATCAGGTTGACGGTCGGACCGAAGACGACATCGTCGCCCTTGTGCTTCGCCTCCGTGGCGATCTCTTTGCCGTACCGGTAGGCATCCTGGGGGTCGAACGTCGCGGCGAGCGCCATCGGGATGGGCAGCGCCGTCGCCTCGCCGGAGGACGGGTGCGCCCCGACCGGGCCGTCGGTGTAGTTGACCGCTGGGATGCCAAGGCGCGGGATCGCCATGCTCTCCCCGGCGTGGACGCCGGGAACCACCCCGTTGAGGAAGTCAATCTTCTCGGTCGTCGTCATCCGCTTTTGGAGAAGGTCGGCACGACGGTCGGGCGACAACGTCGTGTTGCACCACGGCCGCGAGTCCGTCAGGACACATGGCGCCTTGGCTGCTGCCGGGACGCTGACCGCGGACTGCCTCGCGAAGGCGCTGGTCGGAACACCGGCAGCGACCGAGATGGCCAGCGCGGCACTGACCGCAAGCGTCGGGCGTCTCATGCGGCGCCGCACTTGACGGCGCTTATCGCCTGGCTGAAGTGGGAGAAGAACGTCCAGGAGGCTTTGGCCGCGCTGGGGCCCTTGGGGTCGGTGAACGACGCGTAGCGGGGGTTGCTGGTCCCGCCCGACCAGAAGTGGCCCATGCCACCGATGACGTAGTGCTCGCCGACGAGGCAACCGTCCGGTGCGGTGTAGCGGAGCACCTTGTAGCTGCGTCCGCCGTGAACGCGCCTGGCACTGTGGTGTTTCGGGCTCAGCTGAAGTGGTGTCTTCTGGGTGCCGCTGAGGACGAGGTTGTCGGTGCGCAACCACTGCTGCACGGCCTGATCGTCACAGCCCGGCGAGACGACGTTGTCCTTGTCGCCGTTGAGTACGATGAACGGCATGACGCGGGCCTGGCCGGCTTCTTCGCTGAACGCTCCGCTCGCGGCGGAGGTCGCGCTGTTGCCTCCCGCCACGCAAGTAGGCAGGCCGTAGGGGCCGCCGGCCATGATCCCGATGGCCGCGAACAGGTGCGGGTAGGCGGCGCCGAGGTCGCTGGTGATCAGCGCGCCTGAGGACATCCCGATCTCGTAGATCCGGGCCGCGTCGATACTGCGCATCGTCGTCGTGGCGTCCACCATGCCGGCGATGGTGGCCAAGTCGCCCTCGCCTCGTTGCCAGTCGAGCGGGTCGTACCACTGCCAACACTCGATCGGGTGGACGGCGTCGTTGTCATCCGGATACATGACGATGAAGTCATCGGCTTCTGCCAACGGGTCGTAGGCGGATGATGCCTCCATCTGATCGGCGTTCGTGTTGCAGCCGTGGGTCACCACGACCAACGGGACCGAATGTCCCTTCCGGTAGCCCGATGGCGTGAACACCCGGAAGTGCACGGGACCAGTCAGCGAGGAGTAGGTGTACTCCTTCGATGAGCCCGACTTCGACGCGGTCGCCGCGTGCCCCTGGGTAGCGACCGCCGCGCTCAGGCACAGAACGAGCGCGGCCACCAGACGGCCCGGCGTCTTTGAATACGTACGTGTATCCATATCGGGTACCGTAGATCAGTGCCCGCCGCCGCACCAGTACCGTTGCCCCCGGGACGGCACAAGCTCAGCCGCGACGCCGTCCTGGCCTCCCAACGGGAGCGCATCGTCGCCGCAACGATGGACTGCGTTGCGACGAGGGGCTACGCCGCGACAACTGTGACCGACATCGTGTCTGCCGCGCGGGTGTCGCGGAACGCCTTCTACGTCTTCTTCGCGGACAAGCAGGACTGCTTCCTTGCCTGCTGTGACGCCGAAGCGACTGCTGCGATCGCCGAGCTCAACCGGCAAGCCGAGCAGCCCACCTGGCGGCTCGCCCTCGACCAAGCCACCGCCGCCTACTTGAACTGGTGGCGTGATCGGCCTCAGTTCGCCAAGGCGTACCTGATCGAGCTACCGGCCGCGGGTCCGATTGCGGCCGCCCAGCGGGAACGTAGCTACGCCGCCTACCGGCACATGATGGAAGGCCTGGCCCGCCGAGCGCGACGCGAGGACCCCGACCTCCCGCCGCTTGCGCCGCTCGCGTCCCGCCTCGTCGTGGTCGGGATCACCGAGGTCGTGACCGAGCAGGTTCGCGCCGGAGCGCTCGACACCGTGATGTCACTGCATCGCGACCTGGTGGAGTTCACCGAGCTCGTCCTCGCCGGCTGGCCTCGAAGTTCGGTGAGCTGAGGCGCGAGATGGCGATCGTGACCGCATGGTGATCAACGGGCCGGACGAGATGGGGGTGGCTATTCCTGGATCTGCGGGAGGAGTTCCTTGGCGCGTTCGGCGGCTTCATGACGGGAGCTGACCTCCAGTTTGGCGAGGATCGACGACACGTGATGCCCGACCGTCCGCGGTGAAACGAACAGCTCCGCCGCAATCTCCGCGTCGCGCTTGCCGCGCTCGACCAACCGCAAGACGTCGACTTCACGGTGGGTGAGCTGAGAAGGGTTCGACCGGGTCGACGACCGAGGACCACGGCGGACGGTCACGACCCCTGCAGCACGCAACTTCACCGCGACGAGGGAGACGGCCGCCGCCGCGCCGAGTGAGTCGAACACCGTCATGGCCTCACGCAGATCGGCCACGTCGTCACTATCGGCAAGCGCCATCGCGGCGGCGTATCGGCAGCCAAGCTCGATCCACGATGAGTACGCACCACGATGGTCGCCTGCCAGT
>DATAUF010000176.1:0-9341 GCA_036268405.1 Mycobacteriales bacterium | reverse complement strand
CGGCGGATCCGGCGGCCACGCCGCTCTCCTCGAGTGTGCCCACGGCAAACGTCGCACGCTCCTGCAAACCGAAAAGAGTCCGCCGCTCGGTTGCCTGGGCGATCGCCTCGGCGGAGAAATCCACTCCGACGAGCTCGGTGCCCAGCTCGCGTGCCAGCCACATTCCGGCTCCGCCCCGGCCACAGCCAAGATCGACGAGCACGGCGCCCTTACGAAGGGCGAGCGCCGCTGCGATCTCACGCAGGCCGTCGAGCGGGAGCACGTTCGACGGGCCGACCTCCTCCGGCACACCCAACACCCGTTCGAACAGCGCCTGGCGGGTTGGCGACGCACCGATATCGGCGTACCACTCATCGAAGTAGGCCGGTCCGCGGTCGTTGGTCATGTTCGAGACATTCCCACTCCTGGGTAGGGTCGATGCAGGCAATACCGGTGGGATTCGCCACGTCGAGGAGAGCTCTATGCCCAAGTACGTCTACGACTTCAGTGAGGGCAATCGGGACCTCAAGGATCTGCTCGGCGGCAAGGGCGCGAACCTCGCGGAGATGACCAACCTGGGTCTCCCGGTGCCTCCCGGCTTCGTCATCACGACCGAGGCCTGCAAGGTCTACCTTGAGCGCGGCACAGAGCCCGACGAGCTCGCCAAGGAGGTCGGCGAGCATCTTGCCGCGCTCGAGAAGGCGATGGGCAAGCAGCTCGGCCAGGCGGACGACCCGCTGCTGGTGAGCGTGCGGTCCGGAGCGAAGTTCTCCATGCCCGGGATGATGGACACCGTCCTCAACATCGGTCTGAACGACGAGTCTGTCGAGGGCCTCGCGAAGCACGCCGACAACTCGCGGTTCGCGTGGGACTCCTACCGGCGGCTGATCCAGATGTTCGGCAAGACGGTGCTGGGCGTCGACGGCGAGCACTTCGACGAGGTATTCGACGCTGCCAAGGACGCCAAGGGTACGAAGAACGACCTGGACCTCGACGACGCCGATCTGCGCGGCATCGTCGACAAGTACAAGGCCGTCGTCGAGAAGCACGCCGGGCGGCCATTTCCCACCGACCCGCGCGAGCAGCTCAACCTCGCCGTACACGCCGTCTTCGACTCCTGGAACGGCGACCGCGCCAAGCTCTACCGCCGACAGGAGCGCATCCCCGCCGACCTTGGGACGGCGGTCAATGTCGTGGCCATGGTCTTCGGCAACATCGGCATGGACTCCGGCACCGGCGTGGCGTTCACCCGGGACCCGGGCAGCGGCGACCAGGGGCTGTACGGCGACTACCTGCAGAACGCGCAGGGCGAGGATGTCGTCGCCGGCATCCGCAACACCGTCGGCTTGGCCGACCTCGAGGACATCGACAAGCCGGCGTACGACGAGCTGATCGCGATCATGGCCAAGCTCGAGAACCACTACCGCGACCTGTGCGACATCGAGTTCACCGTCGAGCGCAACAAGCTCTGGATGCTGCAGACCCGGGTCGGAAAGCGCACCGCAGCGGCGGCGTTCAAGATCGCCGTCCAGCTCGTGGACGAGGGCCTCATCGACATGGACGAGGCGTTGCAGCGGGTCAACGGCGCGCAGCTCGCGCAGCTGATGTTCCCGCGGTTCGACGATGCGGCCACCGACACCAAGCAGATTGCGAAGGGCATCAACGCCTCGCCCGGTGCAGCCGTCGGCAAGGTCGTCTTCGACAGCAAGACGGCGGGGGAGTGGGCCGAGCGCGGCGAGGCCGTGATCCTGGTACGCCGCGAGACCAACCCCGACGACCTGCCCGGCATGATCGCCGCCAAGGGCATCCTGACCAGCCGCGGCGGCAAGACCAGTCATGCCGCGGTGGTCGCCCGCGGCATGGGAAAGACGTGCGTGTCCGGCGCCGACGAGCTCGAGATCAACGTCGCGGGCAAGTCGATCACCACCAAGGACGGTACGAAGATCGGCGAAGGTGACGTCCTCTCGATCGACGGCACTTCAGGCGCGGTCTTCCTCGGTGAGGTGCCAGTGGTTCCGAGCCCGGTCGTGGAGTACTTCGAGGGAAACCTCGACGCTGGGTCGGACCCGTTGGTCGCGGCTGTTGACCGGATCATCAGCCACGCGGACGGCAAGCGCCGGCTCGGTGTGCGGACCAACGCCGACACCGACGAGGACGCCGCCCGCGCCCGCCGCTTCGGCGGCGAAGGCATCGGGCTGTGCCGGACCGAGCACATGTTCCTCGGCGAGCGGCGAGTGTTCGTCGAGCGGCTGATCCTCGCCGAGGGCGAGGAGGAGCAGAAGGCTGCGCTCGACGCCCTGCTGCCGCTGCAGCGCGAGGACTTCGTCGGCATCTTCGACGCGATGGATGGGCTGCCGGTCACGGTTCGCCTGATCGACCCGCCGCTGCACGAGTTCCTTCCCGACCTCACCGAGCTCACGGTCAAGGTCGCGGTTGCGGAGGCCAAGGGCGAGACGGTCAGCGACAAGGACCGCAAGCTGCTCGAGGCGGTACGCCGACTTCACGAGCAGAACCCGATGCTCGGTCTTCGTGGGGTCCGGCTGGGCTTGGTGATCCCTGGGCTGTTCGCGTTGCAGGTGCGCGCGATCGCCGAGGCCGCAGCGAAGCTGAAGAAGGACGGCAAGGACCCGCGGCCGGAGATCATGGTTCCACTCGTCGGTGCCGTGCAGGAGCTGGAGATCGTGCGCGAGGAGGCTGAGGGGATTCTCGCCGACGTCGCCAAGGAGACCGGCATCACGGTCGACACGCTGATCGGCACGATGATCGAGGTGCCGCGCGCCGCGATGACCGCCGGTCAGATCGCGGAGGCGGCCGACTTCTTCTCGTTCGGCACCAACGACCTCACCCAGATGGGCTGGGGTTTCTCGCGTGACGACGTCGAGGGCGCGTTCTTCTCTCGGTACATCGATGTCGGCGTCTTCGGGGTCAGCCCGTTCGAGACCCTCGACGCCGAAGGCATCGGACGGCTCGTGAAGATCGCCGTCGAGGAGGGTCGCGCGACGCGCGGCAACCTCAAGATCGGAGTCTGCGGCGAGCACGGCGGCGATCCCGACTCCGTGCACTTCTTCCATCACGTCGGTCTGGACTATGTGTCGTGCTCGCCGTTCCGGGTGCCGGTCGCGCGACTGGAGGCGGGCCGCGCCGCGCTCGACGCGGCAGGTAGCGACAGCCGGTGACGCCTCTGGCGTGGTTCCGCTGGACCCGCCGGATCGTCCTCGTACTCGTCCTTCTCGTCATCGGATACGTCGGCTACGTCGCCACTCACATCTGGTGGGTGGCGCGGGAGGACCAGCATCCGCACTCGGACGCGATCGTGGTGCTCGGAGCCAGCCAATACAACGGCGTGCCATCGCCGGTGTTCGCCGCCCGGCTCAGCCACGCTCTCGTGCTCTACAACGAAGGGGTCGCGACGCACATCGTGACCGTCGGCGGCAAGCAGCCGGGGGACAAGTACACCGAGGCGGAGGCAGGTGCGACATACCTGCATCAGCACGGCGTTCCGTCCGCGGCCCTGGTCGCGGTGCAGACCGGCCGCGACACGTTGCGGAGCCTGCGTGCGGTCAAGGGGGCGTTCACTGCGCACGGCTGGCACTCCGCGGTTCTGGTGACCGACCCCTGGCACTGCCTGCGGGCACGCACGATGGCACGCGACCTCGGGATCAAGGCCGACACCTCGCCGGAGCGGACCGGGCCGGCCGACGCCAGTCGATCGGTCGAGCTCCGCTACATCGCGCGGGAGACCGAGGCGTACATCTACTACGAGATCTTCCACGACGACAACGAGCACTCCGCGGGCGTCATTTGATGGCAAGGGGTTTCTAGTGGCGGAGTACGACGCGACAGCGCGGGCTCGCCGGGTCGACGAGCCCGCGAAGACCGAGCGGACCCTTCGCGGTGAGTTCATCCGTGACCGCGCGCGCGTCATGCACTCGGCTGCGCTGCGCCGGCTGGCAGGGCGGACCCAGGTGGTGGGGGTCGGCGAGAGCGACTTCCCGCGGACCCGGCTGACGCACTCACTGGAGTGTGCGCAGATCGGTCGTGAGCTCGCCGGCGCGCTGGGGGCGGACCCAGACCTGGTCGACACCGCCTGTCTCGCCCACGACCTTGGGCACCCGCCGTTCGGTCACAACGGTGAGCGGGCGCTGGATGAGTTCGCGGCGGGCATCGGCGGGTTCGAGGGCAATGCTCAGAGCCTGCGCGTGCTGACCAGGCTCGAGGCAAAGGTGCTCGACGCCGACGGCAACAGCGCGGGTTTGAACCTCAGCCGCGCGACACTCGACGCCGCGACGAAGTACCCGTGGGCCAAGCGGGATGACACCGCGAAGTTCGGCTTCTACGCCGATGATCGCGAAGTCTTCGACTGGCTGCGGCTCGGAGCCGTGCCGGGCCGCAAGTGCATCGAGGCCGAGATCATGGATTGGGCCGATGACGTCGCCTACTCCGTACACGACCTCGAAGACGGCGTCCAGGCCGGCCTCGTCGAGCTCGAGTGGCTCGACGGACCGGACGAGCGCCAGGACCTGGTGATGCTCGCCCGTGACGTCTACCTCGACGCTCCGGCTGAAGAGCTGCTCGCTGCGCTGGACCGGCTCCGCGAGCATCCCTGCTGGGTACGTGGCTACGACGGTTCGATTCGCGGCCTGGTCGCGTTGAAACGAATGACCAGCGAGCTCATCGGCCGGCTCTGCGGCGCCGCAACCAACGCCACGCATGAGCACGGCGACGGCACGCCATTGCGACGGTACAGCGGCGACTTCATCGTGCCGCGTGACGCGCAGGCGGAGTGCGCAGTCCTCAAAGCCGTCGCCGCGAAATACGTGATGCGCCGGGCCGGCACGCTGGCGATGCAAGAGCACCAGCGTGAGCAGCTCGCAGAGCTGCTCACCGCCGTCGTCGCCGGCGCGCCTGGGACGCTCGAGCCGTGGCTGCAGACGGCGTTCGGGCTGGCGCCCGATGATGCGGGCAAGTTGCGCGTGGTCGTCGACCAGGTCGCCTCGCTCACCGACACATCGGCGCTGGCCTGGCACCAGCGGCTCGTCCGGTGATCGATCGGTCACCGGTTGTCGTGCGGTTGGCCGATGCGACCGAGGTCCGGCCGCTGCGGATGTCCGTGCTCCGCCCGGGTCAGCCGGTCGAGGCGTCGGACTACGACGCGCTACCCGATACGCGGCACTTGGGGGCATTTGCCGGAGACGTCGTGGTCGGCTGCGCGAGTGTGTTTCCGTCGCCCCACCTGGAGGTGGGCGACGCGCTATCTCTTGATGCGCGTAGTGCGTGGCAGCTGCGGGGGATGGCGGTCGCGCCGGAGCGGCGAGGCACCGGCGTCGGCGCGCTCGTACTGCTCGCCGCGATCGACCTGGTGCGGCTTGCAGGAGCGCCGCTGATGTGGGCCAACGCCCGGGTGACCGCCCTCGGTTTCTACCAGCGGCTCGGTTTCATGATCGTGGGCGAGGAGTTCACGTACGGCCCCTTGCGGCTGCCACACAACCTGATCGTGTTGCCGCTCCAGGAAGGCTGACCTGCGAGCGGCCCGCCGTAGACTGGCCCGTGTGACCGTGACCTCCCAGGCGCTCGGACGACAGGGCGTCGGCACGCTGTCCGTGGAGCAGGTCCGCGAGCTGGCGACACTGCGCCGAAAGGACCTGGTCGGCAACGTCACGTACCTCGCGGCGACCTGGCTGATCATCGCGGCTGCGTTCACAGCGGCAGGCACCTGGTCGCGCTGGTGGGTGGTCGTCCTCGCCTTCCTGGTCAACTCCACACGCCAGCAGGCACTGCTCAACATCGAGCACGAATGCATCCACGGCAGCTTCACCCGCAACAAAGGCCGCGACAAGGCGATCGGCATCATCGCCTGTGCGTCACCCGCCGGCTCGCCATGGCACGACTCGAGGTCCCGGCACCTCGCACACCACCGGCTGATCGCCACGCCCGACGACCCTGACCTGGCGCTGCACGACACGGCCGACAAGGCCACGACCGGGGCGTTGTTCCGATACCTGGGTCTCGGTCTGATGGGTGGCTATGCGGCCAGGGTGCTGCTGTCGGGTGCACCGTCGATCGTTCCCCGCGAGCTACGCCTGCGCGACTTTCGCAACCTGGTCGTCACGCAGGCGCTGCTGTGGGGAGTGACCTGGCTGCTCTTCGACTGGTGGCTGTACCTCTTGGTGTGGGTGCTCCCGTTGATCACGCTCTCGACTGCGTGTCACCTGCTCCGCAGCTTCGTCGAGCACGGTGTGCTGACCGAGGAGCGTCCGGAGCACGACAACCTGCTGGTTTCCATCACGAGCAATCCCGTCGAGCTCGCATTCGTCGCGCCGTACAACATGAACTACCACGCCGAGCACCACCTCTATCCGGCCGTGCCGGCGTTTCGGCTTCCGGAGGTACGCACCGCACTTGCCGACACCTCTGAGCCACCACGGTTGATTCGCTCGGCCTACTTCGCGGCGTTCGCGCGGTACGCGCGCTCCCTGGCATGACGGCGGCGCCGCAGCCGCAGGACCCCGCCGCCCCGATCCGCACCGAGGACGTCCCGTGCACCGGCTGCGGCGCTCACGACGACGAGGTCCTCTTCGAGGGTCGCGAGCATGAGTACCGCAACACGACAAACGCGCTGTTCCCGATCGTGCGGTGCAACGCATGCGGTCTGGTGCGCCTCAACCCCCGTCCCGCGGTCAGTGAGCTCGGCCGGATCTACCCGGCCGAGTACTACGCCTACCACCTGGTGCACGACGACGGTGGCGCCCCGGGCCTCGGCGAGCGGATCAAGACCAAGCGCTACCAGAAGAACTTTCGCAAGCTGCTCGAGCGAGCGGCGCCGGGCAGCGGCACTGCTCGCGTGCTCGACGTCGGCTGCGCCGACGGCCGGCTACTCACCTGGTACCGCGGCGCGATCCCAGGTCGGACAATCGAGACCTATGGCATCGACATCGGCGAAGAGGCCGTCGAACGGGCGCGGCAGGCCGGCCACCAGGCAGTCGCGGGCCGCTTCGAGCTCGACATCGAGCTGCCCGAGGGCACCTTCGACCTGATCCTCGCCAGCCACGTGATCGAGCACGTCGACGATCCGGTCGGCTTCGCTCGCCGCGCGGCGCAGCTGCTCAAGCCCGGTGGCGTCTTCATGTTCGCGACTCCCAACGTGGACTCCGCCGACGTACGCCGTTTCGGGCGATTCTGGGGTGGTTGGCACTTTCCCCGGCACTGGACGCTCTACGACCCAGCCTCTGCCGAGCGGCTGGCCAAGGAAATCGGCCTGACCGTCGAGCAGATCACCTACGAGGTGAACCCGGTGTTCTGGAACTGGACCTTCCACGCGCGACTTCGGGAGCGTCGCGGCGATGACTTCGCTGACAAGATCTTCCCGCCCGTCTCGATCTTCCAGCCCGGTCTGCAGAGCTTCGCGCTGCTGTCGATCTTCACGATCTTCGACATCATCCAGAAGCTGATCACCGGAAAGACGGCCAGCATGCAGGTCGAGCTCCGCCGGCCTGCCTGACCGTCGTTCGCGCGCCGTACAGTGACGGCATGCCGGGGCGGATCCGCGATGAGGACATCGCGACCGTCCGCGAGCGGGTGTCGCTCGAGTCGGTGATCGGTGACCACGTCGCATTGCGCCGCGCTGGAGCGGGCCGGATGAAGGGGCTGTGCCCGTTCCACGAAGAGAAGTCGCCGTCGTTCACCGTCAACACCACACTCGGCTTCTACAAGTGCTTCGGCTGCGGCGTGTCGGGTGACGTGATCACTTTCGTCCGCGAGATGGAGCATCTCGACTTCTCCGACGCGGTCGAGGTGCTGGCCCGGCGGGCTGGGGTCGAGCTGCGGCGTGAAGAAGGTGGTGCGACGCCGCAGAAGGGTGGTGGCCAGCGTCAGCGCCTGCTCGATGCAAACACCGCGGCAGCCGAGTTCTTCGTCACGTCGCTCGCGAGCCCGGAGGGGGAGATCGGTCGCAACTTCCTCACCGAGCGCGGCTTCGACGAGTCGGCGTGGCCGCGTTTCGGCGTCGGCTACTCGCCGAACGGCTGGGACATCACGGTCAACCACTTGCGACGTCTGGACTTCACCGATGTCGAGCTGCTTGCCGCTGGGATCGCCAGCCAGGGCCAGCGCGGTCCGATCGACCGCTTCCGTGGCCGCCTGATCTGGCCCATCCGCGACCGTAAGGGCGACATCATCGGCTTCGGTGCCCGCAAGCTGCGCGAGGACGACCAGGGTCCGAAGTACCTCAACACACCCGAGACCCCGCTCTACAAGAAGAGCCAGGTGCTCTACGGCGTCGACCTCGCCAAGCACGAGATCGCGACCACCGGCAAGGCGGTGGTGGTGGAGGGCTACACCGACGTGATGGCGTGTCACCTTGCGGGTGAGACGACGGCGGTGGCGACCTGCGGGACCGCGTTCGGCGACGAGCACATCGCGGTGCTGCGCCGGTTGCTGATGGACCAGGACGAACTGCGTGGCCGCGTGATCTACACGTTCGACGGTGACGAGGCCGGGCGCAATGCGGCGCTGAAGGCGTTCGCCGGCGAGCAGAAGTTCGTCACGCAGACGTTCGTTGCGGTCCAGCCCGACGGGCTCGACCCGTGCGAGCTGCGGCAGCGGCGCGGTGACCTCGCGGTGCGCGACCTCGTCGCCAGCCACATCCCGCTGGCGGAGTTCGCCATCCGGGCGACCCTCGACCGGTTCGACCTGTCGATTCCGGAAGGTCGGGTCGAAGCGCTCGCTGCGACCGCCCCGGTGGTCGCCCAGTTGAAGGACACGTCGCTGCGGGACGAGTACGCGCGACGGCTGTCTGGCTGGCTGGGCATGGAGGCCGCCCCGGTCCTCGACCGGGTGCGGCACGGCTCGTCAGGACGCGGCCCTGTCGCGTCGGAGCGTGAGCAACCTCCGCGACGCCGTGAGGCGCCCCTGCCACCGGACCCTGCGGACCCGAGGCTCGTCGTCGAGCGCGAGGTGGCGAAGCTCGTCGTCCAGCGCCCCACCCTCGCGGGGCCGGTGTTCGACGGTCTCGGCGAGGAATGCTTCACTTCTCCGGCCTACGCCGCGATTGCGGCGGCGGTCGCAAAGGCCGGCGGAGCGGCGCGGTCCGGCGGCGGCAGCGAATGGGTGGCGAAGCTCGCCGAGACTGCGGAGACCGACTCCATCCGCGAGCTCGTGACGGAGCTCGCCGTCGAGCAGATGCAGTCGGTCGAGGACGCCGATCCGCGCTACGCCGAGGCGCTGCTCGTGCGCCTCGAGGAGATGGCGATCACCCGGCGGGTCCAGGAGCTGAAGTCGCGGTTGCAGCGGCTCAACCCGGTCGAGAACGCCGCGGAGTACAACCGGATGTTCGGCGAGCTGATCGAGCTCGAGCGGCAGAAGAA
>DATAUF010000175.1:0-17583 GCA_036268405.1 Mycobacteriales bacterium | reverse complement strand
ATGTACGAAGCGTGGCTGCAGCTGCGCGGCGAGGCGCCCGAGGACCGGCGGATCTCGACCTACGGCAAGCGTTCGCTGGCGTTGACCCACAACCTGGGCGGCTACCCCGGCGAGATGGTCAGCTTCGTCGGCATCGTCGGCGTGTAGCCACCCGCCCGATGCGCGGCTGGGCGTTGTTCTGGATCGGTCTGCTGACCGTCGTCTTCTCGATCGTCTATGCCTGGCCGCGCAAGCCGTTGCCGAAGGACGCGTCCTGGGCCGAGCGCTCGGGCCGGTCCTACGGCGACTGGAAGGGCAGCTGGGCGCGGGTAATGGTCCCGGTCGGCGTGGTCCTGACGGTGGTCGGTCTCGTCGTCGGGCTTCGCGGCCGGTAGGGGCGGGTATCGGCGCCTCGTGGCACTGAGCAGCGACAAGGTCGCGTCGCTGTACGACGACCCGCAGGGGTGCGCGGAGGCGGCCGGCCTTCGATACGTCGCGGTCGACGACGAGCCGGGCATCCGCCGGGTACGGCGCGGTCAGGGATTCAGCTATCGCCAGTCAGGCGGCAAGGCGGTCGGCGCCGCGGTCCGCAAGCGGATCGAGGCGCTGGTGATCCCGCCCGCATGGCAGGACGTATGGATCTGTCGAGGCGCCGACGGGCACATCCAGGCGGTCGGGACCGATGACCGAGGCCGCCGGCAGTACCTGTACCACCAGCGTTGGCGCGAGGTGCGAGACCTGCTGAACTTCTGTCGCCTGCTCAGCGTCGGCGAGCAGCTGCCACGGATTCGTAGCCATATCGAGGCAGAGCTCCGCCGGCGTACCGTCGATCGCGACCTGGTGCTCGCGGCGATGCTGCGGATCGTCGACTGCTGCGGGATCCGCGCAGGATCAGAGATCTATGCCGAGGAGAACGACTCGTTCGGACTGAGCACGCTGTCGCGGCGCCACGTCACGGTGAGTGGCAAACGGGTGCGGCTCGATTTCCCCGCAAAGTCGGGGCAGCGCGCCGAGGTGGTGATTGATGACGCCGCTGTCGCCCGCGTGGTGCGCCATCTCGCCGCCCGGCCGGGCCGGCGCCTGTTCAGCGTCGACGGTGCGTCACTGGGTGCGGACGAGGTCAACGACGAGCTGGCGCGGCTCGCCGACGCTCGAGTCACCTTGAAGGACTTCCGCACCTGGCGGGGGACGCGCGTGGCCTTCGCCGATCTGTGTGAGCATCTCGACGCCGAGGATCGGGAGGCGGCGGTCGTTGCCGCCGTCGATGCCGCGGCGGAACAGCTGGGCAACACCCGAGCGGTCGCGCGTGCGCACTACGTGCATCCGGTTGTCGTGGAGGGCTATCTGGATGGAGGGCTGAAGCGCTTCGTCTCGCGCTGGCACGGCCGTACCCGCGAAGGGCTCGACCGTGACGAGACGGTGCTTCTGGCGTATCTGGAGAAGGCCATGACCGACCCGCTCGCGGCGATGCGAAGCCGTCGCTGAACGGGCTTTCGAGGACCGATGAGTATCGGGTCCGCCGGTCGTCGGTATAGATAGAAGGCATCACTGCGTCCAAGAGGAGCGTGCAATGAGCGAAACGACCAGCGGAGTCGTGTCCGTGTCCCGCCGCATCGAAGCACCGGCTGAGCAGATCTTCGCGGTGCTCGCGGACCCCAACCGGCACACCGAGCTCGACGGGACGGACATGCTTCGCGGCGTGGAGTCGGGCGGACCTATCTCGGGGGTCGGCGATCGCTTCGTGATGAACATGTTCTTCGAGCATTTCGGTGGTCCGTACCGCATGGACAACCACGTGGTCGACTTCGAGCCGGGTCGAAAGATCGCGTGGGCACCGGCAGCTGGTGATGAGAAGGCCGGGAACGGCAGCACTCCGGTCGGTGAGCCGGTCGGACATCGCTGGATCTTCGAGCTTGCGCCCGAAGGTCCGGACGCGACGATGGTCACGGAGAGCTACGACTGCACCGCGGCACCGGAAAGCCTTCAGAAGGTGGTCAACGGTGGCGAGCACTGGCGGGCGGGCATGGAGGCCACCCTCGTCAAGCTCGATGAGGTCTGCAGCGCCTGACCGGACGCCCTACTTCGCGAGACCTACCCAGGTGCCGTCGGCGGCGGAGCGGCGGATCGCGTCCATGACGCGCATCGCGGCGACGCCGTCGGCGAAGGTCGCGGGCGCGGGTCGGTCGTCGATCGGTGTTCCGCGGATGAGATCGCGGAAGGTCTCGAACAGCCGGGTGTAGGGACCGACGTCGATTCCGGTCGAGTGCAGCCAGTCATACGCCGTCACCAAGGTGTCCGCCGGTGGTGGCTCGGCCGGTGCGGTGACGAGATCATCGGGGACCTCGACGGTGCGGGTGCCATCCTCGTCGGCCAGCTTGACCGTGTCGCCCTCGGCCCAGACGGTTCCGCGGGTGCCCGCGATCCGGCTCGTGATGAGGAAGGGCCCGCGGTCCGCGGCGCTGCTCTGCATCACGCCGTCGCACCCGTCGACCGTGCGGAAGCGCACCGTGAAGGTGTCCTCAGCCGTCCACCCGTGGTCGGCAAGGTTGATGAGCGCGCCGCTCACACCCGCGAACTCGCCGAGCGTCGTACGCACCTGGTCGACGACGTGTGATCCCTGCGCGCCGAGCCAGCCGCCGCCCTCACTTGCCTGCGACCACCAGTCCGGCACCTCGGATCCCTCGCCGGCAAGCAGCGGGATGTGGAGCAGGAAGGTTGCGAGCCGCGGCTCACCGATGGCGCCTTCCGCGACGAGCCGCGCGACGAGTGCCTGTCCCGAGCCGTAGCGGAACTCGCAGCCCAGCAGGTGTACGACGCCGGCTTTCTCGGCAGCTTTGTGGATCGCGTGGGCTTCGGCCGCATCGCGAGCGAACGGCTTCTCGCACATCACGTGCTTGCGGGCCGAGATCGCGGCGAGGGCGATCGCGGCATGGGTGTGTGGCGGCGTCGCGATGGTCACGGCGGCGACGTCGGGCATCGCCAGCACCTCATCGAGCGACGTCGATGCGAGGGGGATGTCGAAACGTTCCGCTCGCGACGCCGTGCGCTCGGCGTCACGTCCCACGAGTGCGACGACGTCCAGTCCTGCGGCTCGAAGCGCGCGCGCATGCGTCAACGTCCCGAACCCGGTGCCGATCACGGCGACGCCGGTCATTCCATCTCCCCGAGTACGCGGTGTGCCGCGGCGGCCGCAAGCTTCGCAGTCTCCAGGGCCGGTCGTCGGGCGAGGTCGGTGCTGAAGACCTCGAGCGACAGGACGTCCGTCGCGGCGTGCGCGAGCACGCACTGCAGGAGTGCGGGCAGCGGGATCTCGCCATCACCGGGCAGCAGGCGGGCGCTGATCGACTCGGTCATCGGATCGGTCGTCGGCTTCGAGGTGGCGTCGTTGAGCTGGATGCAGTGCACCAGCGCCAGGTCCGCCTCGCTCAGGTTGGCGATCCGGCCGCCACCTCGGTGAAAGTGCCAGACGTCGAAGGTGACTCCCGCGTTGGTGGCGCCGGATGCGCGCACCACGCGTGCTGCAGATGCGAGATCACCGACGGTGGACCAGGGCACGAACTCCAGCAATACGCCGATGCCGACCTCGGCGCCGCTGGCACACAGGACGGCGAACGCCTCGGTGATCTCGGCTTCTGACCATGGCCCGGGCAGCGCGGCGGCGGCGTTGATCCATGGTGCGCCGAGCGCTGCTGCTGCCTCCAACAGGTCCGCTGGCTGGTAGGACAGCAGGCCTCCGCTCGCGGATCCCTGCAGTCCCGGAAGCCAGGCGAGGGTCGGATCGACGACGTCGACGCTGATCCCGACGTCGTCGAGCCGGGATCGCAGCTCCGCGGGCGAGCGCTTCGCGCCGGCGTACTGCTCCGGCGAGACCGAGATCGTGGTGTAGCCGGAATCGGCGGCTGCGTCGATGTGGGCGAACATCGAGGCGCGCGGGATGGTCCCCCAACAGAGCCCCAGCCCCCCGGTCATTGCACCACCGTACGGGATCTGACGACCCGTCAGACGTCCTCCGCCCCGCCCTCCACCCAACATCGGAGACGGGTCTGACGACCCGTCAGATAATGTCCTGCGCATGGCAGGGATGCTCCAGGACAAGGTCATTGCGGTCACCGGTGCGGGCCGGGGGATCGGCCGCGCGGTCGCGCTGCTGTGCGCCGCGGAAGGGGCCAAGGTCGTCGTCAACGACTTCGGCGTGAGCATCGACGGTGCCGAGCCTTCGAGCGAGGTCGCCGGCGCGGTTGTCGCCGAGATCGAGGCAGCGGGCGGCGAGGCAATCGCCCTTGCCGATGACATCTCGACGATGGCGGCCGGTGAGCGGCTGGTCGCTGCCGCGGTCGACAGGTGGGGGCAGCTCGACGGCGTTGTGACGGTCGCCGGCATCCTGCGCGAGCGGATGCTGTTCAACATGTCCGAGGAGGAGTGGGACGGCGTCATCGACACCCACCTCAAGGGCACGTTCACGGTGTTCCGCGCCGCCTCGGCAGTGATGCGCAAGCAGGAAGGCGGCGGCTCGCTGGTCGCATTCGCCTCTGGCGTCGGGATGTGGGGGAGCGTCTCGCAGCCCAACTACGCCGCCGCGAAGGGAGGCATCGTCGCGCTGATGCGCAGCGCCGCTCTCGGCCTTTCGAAGTACAACATCAACGCTAACGCGATCGCTCCCGTTGCGAGCACCCGGATGCAGGCCAACGTTCCCGGCGGTACGGCGGAGACCGGCGATCCCGAGGACGTCGCTCCGATGGTCGTCTATCTGCTCTCCGACGCCGCGCGCGAGATCACCGGGCAGACCTACACCGTCGTCGGCGGGCGGATCGCGCTGTGGAGCCAGCCCCGCGAGACCAAGGAGATCTCCAAGGACGGCCGCTGGACGCCGCAAGAGCTCGCCGAGCGGATCCCTGCCGAGGTGGGCACCGACCGGCTGCCGATGCTCGACTACATGGACATGATGAAGAAGCGCGCCGCCGAGGCCGCAGGCACCGAATGACAGCAGGTCCTCCGCCGTACCCCGATGGGCACGGTCTGCTCGCGGGCAAGCGCGTCCTCGTGACCGCGGCCGCAGGCACCGGGATCGGCTTCGCCACGGCCAAGCGCTGCGCGGAAGAGGGCGCGACGGTGGCGATCAGCGACCGTCACGAACGCCGGCTCGCGGAGTCCGCAGAGCGACTTTCCGAGGTGATGGGCAGCGAGCCCGTGGCCGTCGCGTGCGATGTCACGCTCGAGGAAGACGTGCAGCGGATGTTCGACGCCGTCGGCCCGCTTGACGTGTTGGTCAACAACGCGGGTCTCGGTGGCACTGCGGAGCTCGCGGAGATGACGGACGAGCAATGGTCGAAGGTGCTGGACGTCACCCTCAACGGCACGATGCGTTGCACCCGTGAGGCGCTGCGTCGCATGAGACTCGGCGCGCGCGGCGGCGCGATCGTCAACAACGCGTCGGTGATCGGCTGGCGGGCGCAGGTCGGGCAGGCCCACTACGCCGCGGCCAAGGCCGGTGTCATGGCGCTCACGCGGACGGCGGCAGTCGAGGCAGCGGCTTTTGGCGTGCGCGTCAACGCGGTCGCGCCCTCGCTCGCCATGCACGAGAACCTCGCAAAGGTGACTTCGGACGAGCTCCTCGCAGAACTGACTGCGCGTGAGGCGTTCGGTCGGGCGGCGGAGCCGTGGGAGATCGCCAACATCATCGTTTTTCTCGCCAGCGACTACGCGTCGTACCTCACCGGCGAGGTCATCTCAGCCAGCAGCCAGCACCCGTGACGGGTGCCGCGCTAGATCTCGCCGAGGATCGACTGGCGCCGCGCCTCGTAGTCCGCCGGGGTGATCCCACCACTGTTGCGAAGGGCGTTGAGCTCGGCAAGGCGCTGTGCCGCAGACCCCTCGGCGGTCGGTGGGACCGGTGCAGCGGCCGGTGGTGGTTGCTGAACGATGGGTGGCGCCGCGTAGGAGACGTTGAGTCCGGCGTCACCAGGCGCGGCTCTTGCAGCGCCGAGCGATGCCTGGCGGCGGCTGCCGCCGCCCCCCGCGGTGTCGGGGCGTAGCCAGGTGCGCCACACGATCACCCCGATACCCGCAATCGCCACGATGACGACGATGATCTCGACGGTGTGGCGCTCGCCGCCCCCGGTCCCTGAATCGAGGTTGCCGCCACCGGTCGGATACGTGACCGTCCAGGTTCCGTTCGGCGCCTGCTCGCACGTCGGCAGTGCCCCGTCCTTGACGACGAAGCACTGTGGCGGCGGGGTGAGGGCGGGGCCAGGCGAGGCCGCCTGCGTTGACGCGGCCGCAGCGGCCGTCATGCCACCCCACATGAAGGCGGCGAGTAGCACGGCGGACAGCCCCCTGCGCTGCATCCGCGGATCGTACGTCGGAGTCGGACCGCCCGCCCATATCTGACGACCCGTCAGATAGCCTCGCAAGCGTGAGCGAGCGTGCGTACCGTCTCTACATCGGCGGCGAGTGGGTCGAGCCGGACAACGGCTATTACGACGTGATCAACCCGGCGACCGAAGAGGTCGTCGGGAAGGCGCCGGAGGCGAGCCGGGAGCAGGTCTACGCGGCGGCCGCCGCGGCGAAGGCGGCACTGCCCGCTTGGTCGGCGACCAAGCCGGAGGAGCGCGCGGAGATCCTCAACCGCGTCATGGATGTGATCGGCAAGCACGCCGATGAGTACGCCGAGATCGCGCAGGCGGAGACCGGCGCGACGTCCGTGACCGTCAAGGCCCTCCAGATCAACGTCGCGATGCAGCGGTTCCGCCGCTACGCGCAGGGTGCGCTCGAGTCCAACCAGGTTCCGTTGCCACCCACGGTCAGCGAGAGCACTCCGCTTTCCAAGGGCGGGTTGACCGGAGCGCTGGTGATCCGCCAGCCGGTCGGCGTTGTCACCTGCATCACGTCGTACAACAACCCGTGGGCCAACCCGTCGGGCAAGATCGCGCCCGCGCTGGCCATGGGCAACACGCTCGTGGTGAAGCCGGCGCCGCAGGACCCGCTGTCGGTCGTGCTGATGACCGAGGCGCTCGAGGAGGCAGGTGTCCCCGCGGGCGTCGTCAACCTCATCTCGGGCCAGGCGATCGAGGTGGGCGAGGCGAGCGTCGACTCACCCGACGTCGACATGGTGAGCTTCACCGGCAGCACGCAGGTCGGGCGCGCGATCGGCGCGAGCGCCGGAGGCGCAATGAAGCGCGTGCTGATGGAGCTGGGCGGCAAGGGTGCGGCGATCGTGTTCGACGACGCCAACCTGCCAGCCGCGATCGGCGCGATCGGGACGACGTTCTCCTTCTACTCCGGCCAGATCTGCACGGCGCCTACCCGGGTCTACGCGCAGCGTGCCGTCTACGACCAGGTGGTCGAGGGGCTGAAGGCGTATGCAACGGCGCTGAAGATCGGCGACCCGACGGCGCCGGACACTGTCGTTGGTCCGGTCATCTCCGCAGTGCAGCGCGACCGGGTGGAGGCGTTCGTCGCCAAGGGCAAGGCCGAGGGCGCGACGCTGCTGGCTGGTGGCGAGCGTCCGGACATGGGCAAGGGCTTCTACGTCGCCCCGACGCTGTTCGCAGACTGCCGCAACGACATGACCATCGTTCGAGAAGAGATCTTCGGACCCGTCGTTGCCGTCGTACCGTTCGACACCGAGGAGGAGGCGATCGCGCTTGCGAACGACTCCGACTACGGGCTGATCAACTACGTCTGGACCGGAGACATCTCTCGCGGCTACCGGGTCGCCCGGCAGCTGCAGTCCGGCACCGTCGACCTCAACACCGTCACCCAGCAGATGGAGGCGCCGTTCGGCGGCTTCAAGCAGAGTGGTGTCGGGCGGGACCGCGGGTCCTTCGGCCTGCACGCCTACAGCGAGATGCAAGCGATCGTCTGGCCAGGCTGAGTTTTCACACCGCTAGCACTCTGCCCATGACAAGAGGGAGCACCATGCGCGGCGTCGTGTACGACGGCAAGGACTACCAGGTCGTCGACGATCTGTCGGTGAAGGACCCGGGGCCGGGCGAGGTTGCGGTCCGGATCTCCGCCGCGGGGCTGTGCCACAGCGACCTGTCTGTCATCAACGGCACGATCCCGTTCCCGACACCGGTGGTCCTCGGGCACGAGGGCGCCGGGGTGGTCGAGGCCGTCGGCTCCGAGGTCACCACAGTCAAGGAGGGTGACCACGTCGTCCTGTCGACGCTTGGCAACTGCGGCGCGTGCCAGTTCTGCGACGCGGGCAAGCCGACGATGTGTCGCTCGACGTTCGGGGCCCGGCCGCAGCCGTTCACGTGGAAGGGCGAGCCCGCGTACGCCTTTGCGAACGCGTCGGTCTTCTCGGAGCGCACGGTCGTGAAGGCCAACCAGGCGGTGCCGATCCCGAAGGATGTGCCGCTCGCGGCGGCGTCACTCGTCGGTTGCGGGGTGCTGACGGGCATCGGCGCCGTGCTGCAGCGTGCCCGGGTGCCGGAGGGTGCGAGCGTCCTTGTCATCGGCGTCGGCGGGATCGGCCTCAATGTCATCCAGGGTGCCGCACTCGCTGGTGCCGCGACGATCATCGCGGTCGACACCAACCCGCTCAAGCGCGAGATCGCGATGACGTTCGGCGCGACGCATTTCCTCGACAGTGTCGAGGCCGTTAAGGACGTGGCTGCCAACGGCGTCGACTTTGCCTTCGAGTGCGTCGGTCACGTGAAGCTGATCCGCGCCGCGATCGAGTCGCTCGACTGGGGCGGCACGGCCGTGATGCTCGGCGTACCAGGCTTCGCTGACGAGGCGTCGTTCAATGTGTCATCGATGTATCTCGACAAGGGAATCCTCGGCTGTCGCTACGGCTCCTCGCAGCCGCAGCGCGACATCCGCCGATATGTCGAGCTGTACCAGCAGGGCCGGCTCAAGCTCGACGAGCTGGTCTCTGCGCGGTATCCGCTCGGTGACATCGACAAGGCCGTACATGCGATGGAGGCCGGCGAGCTCGCCGCGCGCGGCGTCCTCGAGATCGCCTAGCCGACTCGGTAGTCCGGATGCCGATCGACGTCGCGGCCCTCGTCGCTCCCGCCCACACCGCGGTGGTGACGAGCGAGTGCCAGAACAGCGTCATCGGCAGCGTTTCGCTGCTCCCAGAGCTGGCGGCCGCGGCTGCCGCCACCGTGATCCCGAACGGAGCCCGGGTGTGTGCGGCGGCGCGCGAGGCAGGAGTCAACGTCGTGCACTGCGTCGCGGGACGGCGATCCGACGACCGGGGCTCGAACAGCAACGCGCGACTGTTCAGCGCGCTGCTGAAGTCTCCGGTGAAGAACCTGTTCGGCACGCCGGCGACCGAGGTGATCGAGGAGTTCGGCGTCGTCGACAGCGATCTGATCCTGTCGCGGATCCACGGGCTCAACCCCATGGCCGGCACCGATCTCGACCCGGTGCTGCGCAACCTCGGCGCGACGACGCTGGTCGTCCTCGGCGTATCGGTCAACGTCGCCATCACCAACCTCGTGATGGATGCGATCAACCTCGGCTACCAGGTGGTGTTGGTGCGTGACGCGGTGTGCGGCGTACCGAAGTCCTACGCCGACGCGGTCCTCGACAACACGCTGTCCTTGCTCGCCACAGTCGTAACAACCGACGAGTTGCTCGGATACTGGAGGGCGTAGGCGCCGTGCGGTCATTCCCGACTCGGCCCGCGCCGGCTTTGTCGGGCTTGGATCTGATAATCTGATCGCGTGAAGGCCGTGACAGCGACCGAGGCGGCGCGCGGGTTCTCCGCGCTGCTGACCGCCGTGGAGAAGGACGGCGAGACGTTCTTCATCACCCGTGGTGGTCGTGTGATCGCGCGCGTCGAGCCGGCGACCGGTACCTCAGGAGCCGCTGTCAAAGCGTTGCTTCGGCACTACCGTCCCGACGAGGCGTGGGCCTCCGATCTCGACGAGATGCGGAGCTTGCTCGTCTCGCAGGACCGTGAATGGCCCGACTGATCCTCGACACGTCGGTCCTCGTCGCGGCAGAGCGCGACCGCGGCTATCTCAACCGGCTGATCGCGGACGAGGATGACGTGGCGATCGCGGCGGTCACGGCTGCAGAGTTGCTGGTAGGCGTCGAGCTTGCAGACGATATCCATCGTTCGGCCCGCTCGGCGTTCGTCCGCAGCGTGCTGGAGACCGTTCCGGTCGAGGACTACGACATCGCGGTGGCTCGCGCCCACGCGTCGTTGCTCGCCCATAGCCGTCGCCTCGGCCGTTCGCGTGGCGCTCACGACCTGATGATTGCGGCGACGGCGGCGGCCCGTGACCGTGTTGTCGTCTCCGCGGACGAGTCGGCGTTTGCAGACCTGCCGGGTGTGGCGGTCAGAAGCTAGGAGAGCCAGGCGACGATCTTGGCGTTGACCTCCGCATGCTTCTCGAGGTGCAGGAAGTGTCCGACGCCGTCGAGGATCTCGACCTTGGAGTCCTTGGACAGGTCCTTGTCGGTCCCGGCAACTCCCTCGACGCCGAACGCGCCGTCGTCCTTGCCGTGCAGATAGAGCGTCGGCTGCGGCGGCGACTTGTCCCCACCGCCCACCGAGAACATCGCGCGGTAGTAGCCGATCGCGGCGGCAAGGTTCGCGGGCCCGCGCAGCGAGTCCTTCACGTGCGGGAGGTCCGCTGACCCGTCGTACGACGGAGACCAGTCGGCCCACAGCTTGTCCAGGAAGATCATGTCGTCCGCACCCACGACGAGCTCCGCCATCGGGGTCTGGAACATCATCACGTAGAAGCTGCGCTTCAGCTGGGCGTACTTGAAGAACGACTGTGTGGCGACACCAGGTGGTGGCACCGCGATCGCGACCAGCCGCCGCCACCTGTCGGGTGCCGCCGCACCGGCGGCGTACGTCGTCATGGCACCCCAGTCGTGACCGATCAGGACCGCGTCCTTGTCGCCGCCGAGCGAGTCGTGCAATGCGTTGGCGTCCGCGCTGAGTGCCGCTGCGGAGTAGTCGCCGTCGGCCGGAACAACGGTGGGCGCGTACCCACGGGTCCACGGCGCGACCGCGCGATAGCCGGCTTTGGCCAGCTCGGGCAGCAGGTGTCGCCAGGTGTGCGCCGAGTCCGGGAAGCCATGCAGGCACAACGCGAGCGGGCCCGCGTCGCCGCAGGTCAGCGCCGCGAAGGTGAGCCCGTTTGCCGTGACTGTCGTCTGCTTGATCTCCAACGCAGTGCCTCCGGTGGCCGCTTCTGACAGGTCGTCATATTCGCTGACGAAGGCACAGTACGGTAGCCGCGTGGACCTGCGCTTCACGTCCGAGGACGAGGCCTTTCGCGACGAGGTTCGCGGCTGGCTCGACACCCACATGGTCGGCGAGTTCGCGGAGCTGGGCGACGTCGGCGGACCCGGCCGGGAGCACGAAGGGGTCGAGACCCGCCGCGCGTGGGAGCGGGTGCTCGGCGACGCGGGCTGGTCCGGCATCGGTTGGCCGGCGCCGCATGGGCGCGGCGCGACCGTCATGCAGCAGGTGATCTTCGCCGAGGAGTACGCCGCCGCGGGGGCGCCGCATCGCATCAACCACTTCGGCGAGAACCTGCTCGGGCCCACGTTGATCGAATGCGGGACCGAAGAGCAGAAGCAGCGTTTCCTACCCCCCATCAAGGTCGGCGATGAGCTGTGGTGCCAGGGCTACTCCGAGCCCGGCGCCGGATCCGATCTGGCGGGCGTCAAGACGAAGGCAGTCCGAGACGGCGACGAGTGGGTGATCACCGGCCAGAAGGTCTGGACGTCGCTCGCCCACCTCGCCGACTGGTGCTTCGTCGTCGCCCGTACGGATCCAGACTCCAGCCGCCACGCCGGGTTGTCGTACCTCCTCGTGCCGATGCACCAGGACGGCGTCGAGATTCGTCCGATCGTCCAGATCACCGGGGGCTCGGAGTTCAACGAGGTGTTCTTCGACGCCGCCCGCACCTCGGCTGACAATGTCGTCGGTGACGTCGGCGACGGCTGGCGCGTGGCCATGGCGACGCTCGGCTTCGAGCGCGGCGTCGCGACGCTGGCGCAGCAGATCGGCTTTGCCCGTGAGCTCGACCGCGTCATCGAGCTGGCTCGCAGCACCGGGGCCACCGAGGACCCGGTGCTTGCCGACCGGCTGACGCAGGCATGGATCGAGCTGAAGGTGATGCGCTACACCGCACTGCGGATGCTCTCCAACGACAAGCCCGGTGTGGAGGCCTCGGTCTCGAAGCTGCTGTGGGCGCCTTGGCACCAGCGGCTCGGCGAGCTGGCCATGGCCGTGCGGGGCACGTCATCGCTCGATGTCGATGCCGAGACCGGTGAGCTCGACGACCTGCAGCGGCTGTTCCTGTTCAGTCGCGCGGACACGATCTACGGCGGGTCCAACGAGATCCAGCGCGACATCATCGCCCGCCGCATGCTCGGCCTGCCGCGCGGCTAGGAGCCGCATCGCGGCATCGGTCTCAGACCCGCGGGGGGAACGGCGTCGGGTGCCAGTCGCGGGACAGGATGCAGAACTCGTTGCCCTCTGGGTCCACCATCACGACCCAGCCGCCGCCGGTGTCGTTGCGGAAGTCGGCGACGAAAGATGCGCCGAGTGTGATCACTCGCTCCATCTCCTCTTCACGCGTGCCGTCGGTCGGCTGCGTGTCGAGGTGGACGCGGTTCTTCAGCTGCTTTGCGTCGGGCACCTGGATGAACAGCAGCCGGGCGCTGCCGTCCGGCGCGTGGATCATGCACTCCTCGTGCTCGGGCAGGTTGGGGTCGTCGGGGTTCTCCACCCAGCCGAGAACCTCGCCCCAGAACCGGGACTGCGCGTAGGAGTTCAGCGCGTCGAAGGAGGTGTGCGAGATTCGGCTGGCCATATTGCCACCGTGTCCCTCGGAAGGCCGCGGGTCAACCGGGCTGTCCGGCTAGAGGACCTGCTCCATGAGCCAGTCGCGGCGGGCGGCGAGCACCTCTTCGGTCGCGGTCGCAGAAGCCGGGCCCGGCACGGCCTTGCGGACCTGGCCGTGGACGACAGCCGGCGTCACCTTCTGACGCGCCGCGAGCTGTCTGACCATCTCGTTGATCTCCTTGCGCAGTCCGGCCGCCGACTGCCACGCGGTGTCACGTGGCCGGCCGAACGAGTCGTCCTGCGTCGCCCGGCGGCGATGTGCCTCGTCGCGGCGGGCGAGCAACCCAGCGGTCTGCTCGGCGCTGAGCAATCCGGGTAGGCCGAGGAAGTCCTGGTCCTCGTCGGTGTGTGCGACGTACGTCGGCACGACGGCGCGTCCGCCCTCGAGGACGTGCGCGAACTCCGCGTCGGAGTCGAGAGCCTCCCATGTGTCGCCGAGCCCGATCCGGTCTTCGTCGGCGATCAGCGGGTCAAGGTCGTGCGCATCGCCATCGGTGCTGCGCGGCGGCATGACGCTGTTGCGTGCCTGCTCGATCTCCGCGGCGAGCGCAAGCAACGGCCGGACGGCCGGAAGGAACACGGTCGCGCTCTCGCCCGGACGCCGCGATCGCACGACGCGACCGACGGCCTGCGCGAAGAACAACGGGGTGCGGTAGCTCGTCATCCACGCCAGGCAGGCCGCGCGCGGGATGTCGACGCCCTCACTGATCATCCGGACGCAGACCGCGAACCGCTCGTCGGAGTGCGTGAACCGCTCGAGACGCTTGCTGGCCTTCGGGTCATCCGAAAGGATCAGCGCCGGCTTGTGCCCGGTGATCCGCTTCACGATCTCGGCGTACTCGCGGGCGTCGTCCTGATCGCTGGCCAGCACGAGCCCGGCCGCGTCGGGCATGTTCGTGGCGCGCAGGTGCGTGATCCGTTCGTCCATCGCGGCGATGACATGCGGGATCCACTTGCCGCTGGGGTTGAGCGCGGTGCGCCAGGCACGCGTCTCGACGCTCTTCGTGCCGTTCTCCGACAGCGACGCTGCGATCACATCGCCCGCGGAGTTCTTCCAACGCGAGACTCCGGTGTACGCCGCGAAGACCACCGGCCGCACGACACCCTCGGCCAGCGCCTCGCCGTAGCCGTAGGTGTAGTCGGCCATGCTTGCGAGCGCACCGTCGCTGTCGGTCTCATAGCGGACGAACGGGATCCGCTCCTCGGCGCGGGTGCGGAACGGCGTACCGGTCAGGGCGAGCCGCTTGCTCGCGGTGTCGAAGGCGGTCATCGTCGCCTCGCCCCACGACAACCCGTCGCCGGCGTGATGGATCTCGTCGAGGATCACCAAGCTGCGCTTGGCGCGAGTCCGTGCCTCGTGGATCGCGGGTCTGGACGCGACCTGCGCGTAGGTCGTCACGTAGCCGTGCACATCGGCGCGTACCGGTCCGGCGTCGTTTGCCAGCGTGGGGTCGAGGCGCACGCCGAGCCGATCGGCGGCGTACGCCCACTGGGTACGCAGGTGGTCGGTCGGGGCGACGACGATGACTCGGTCGATCACCCGCTTGGACAACAGCTCTCCGGCGAGGGCAAGCGCGAAGGCGGTCTTGCCGGCTCCTGGCGTCGCCGTCACAAGAAAGTCGTTGGGCGTCGTCGCGCGGTAACGGGCGAGTGCTTCGGCCTGCCATGCGCGCAGCCGGACTGACGGTCGTGGCGCCTCGACCCGGGCGTCGCTCCGCTCTGCTGTCATTGCCACTTGTCGAATCCGGACGGCGGATTCTGACAGGACAGCGTGTGACCGGTCGTCGCCGTCTTGACCACCGCGCCGTCCGCCGATGGCGTCCATGGCCCGGGGCTCCCGGACGCGATGGGCTGCTTGGTGAGCAGGTAGGGGCCGTTCCACGAATCACCGGTGTCGCTGTCGTTGAAGGTGAACGCGGCGAACCCGTCGCCGCGCGCCTGCGCTTCGGCGATGAAGTTGTGCAGGTACAAGCCGTGTTGGTAGAGCTTGATCGGCGACTCACGGGTCGAGCCGAGGGTCTTGCGCGGGGCCTCGTAGACCTGCTCTCCCTCGGGGAAGCCGATCTCATCGAAGACGACCGGATGTGCCAGCCGGGCATGCGTCGCCGGGTCGGCGTCGAACAAGCTCATCCGCGGTTTGATCGTGGTGCACGCCTCCGGTGCGGGGTCGACGCAGATCGCCGTGGTCTTGGTCTTCGCGGTCTGGTGGGCGGGGGTCCGGTCCTGGCAGTCGTACGGGTGGAGCACGTCGACGATCTGTTTGGTACCTGCCATGTCCTTGGGCAGGTGGTCATACGTCGCGGGCTGCGCGGCCCAGCCGTTCGCATCGAGGAACACCAGGCTCGACGGCGCGGCCTTGCGGATGACCTGGTACATGCGTTCCATGCCGACATCCGCATAGGTCTTGCCGGCCTTCATCGTGAGGTTCTTCTTCCAGCCCGCGTCGAGGGCTGCCTGGCTGCAGGTCAACGCGACGGGCTTCGCAGTCGTGGCCCCGGTCGCGCAGACCTCCGGCTCATTCCAGGGCTCGAAGCCCACCAGCGGGTTGCGCCCGAACTCACTCGCGATCGCATGCCAGAACGCGATCGCATCCGTGCCCGGCATCGGGGCGTCGCCGCTGGTGTTCGGCCCGCTGAGCTTGCAGCCCGGGTTGGACGTGTAGAGCAGGATCGTCACGTAGATGCCGTCCGACGTGAGGGCCTTGACGGTGTCCGTCACGTCCTGGCGATAGCCCGGCGCGGGATAGCTCGCCGCGTAGTTCTCCTTGCACTTCTGGTCGTAGATGTCAGAGGACAGCGCGAGGCGTACGAAGTCGACGCCCCACGACCTAAGCGTCCTGATCGCGCCGGCATCGGGGAACCCCTTTGGGTTGTACGACGGCTGCCCCGCCAGCCATCCCGGGCCGTCGAACATGACGCCCTGAAACAGGACTGGAGCCCGACCGTGGCCGCCGTCAAGGACCTTGTGACCGGACACGACGAGTGGTCCCACTAGCGGACCGACGCAGAAGCCGACGGCGTGACGCTTGCACCCGGCGGGCGCGGCCGACCCCGATTCGGGCACCAGGACGGTCGTGAACGATCCGATGAGCAACAGCACCACGGCCAGCCGCCATCGGGCGAGCCTCTGGTTCGACCGCTTCGGGGGGATCAGCGCGGCGGTCACTTACAGGACCCTAGGACTGGCCGGTGAACCATCGGCCGACGGGGTACAGACGGTGTGTCGCCGCGCGAAATGGTGTAGGACGGACAGGTCAGAGCCGAAGGAGGCAGGTGCCGTGAGGAAGTTCGCGATCGCGACGGTGACCGCTGGGTTCGTAGTGGGCGGCGTTGCGCTACCCATGGCCGCCAGCGCCTCAGCCCACTCGCAGGTCAAGCATCACAAGCACAACACCGTGAAGAACGCGCCCTGCGGCGGCAAGGTTCTTGGCATTGACCTGGCTCTCGGCTCCACGAACATCTGCATTCCGCTCTGACGCCGAGGACTCAGCCGATCCACGTGTCGTAGCCCGACGGCGGGTTCTGGCAGGTGAGTTGAGGCCCGGTGCCCGCCTCGACGAGCACCTTGCCGTCAGGAGACGGGTGCCAGGGACCAGGATCCCCCTTCGCAACCGGACGTTTGGTCAAGAAGTACGGTCCGTTCCAGCTGTCGCCGGTATCGCTGTCATCGAAGGTGAACGTCGCAAATCCGTCGCCGCGCGCCTGAGCCACGGCAATGAAGTTGTAGAGATACAGACCGCGTTGGACCAGGTTGACCGGGGTGTAGGTGATGACTCCGTCGACCTTCTGGGGCGCGTAGTAGGCCTGTTCCCCTTCGGGGAAGCCGATCTCGTTGAAGACCACCGGTCGTGACAGCTTGCGATCAGTCGCGGGATCGGTGTCGAAGTTCTCGGTACGCCGTTCGATGGTGCTGCAGGCCTCGGGTGTCTCGTCGCGGCAGGCGGCTACCGACTGCGCGCCGGCACGTGACTTGTCCTGGCAGTCGTACGGGTGAAGTGCGTAGACGAGCTTGGTCGACTTGGCCATGTCCTTGGGCAGATGGTCGTACGTCGCGGCCTGCGCCGCCCAGCCGTTGGCGTCGAGGAAGATCAGGCTCGACGGCGCCGCACGATGAATCAGGCGGTAAAGCTCGGGCATGCCCACATCGAGGTAGCTGATCGCCGCCGTCTTCATCGTGAGGCTCTTCGACCAGCCCGCGTCGAGGTCCGCTTGCGTGCACCCCGTCGACGTACCGATCGGTTTCGCGGTTTCAGGACTGGTCGCGCAGACCTCAGGCTCATTCCACGGCTCGAAGCCCACCAGGTGGTTGTTGGCGAACTCTGCTGCGACCTGCTGCCAGAACTCGACCGCGTCCCGTCCGGGCAGCGGCGCCGCGCCACTCGTGTCGGGGCCGCTGAGCTTGCAGTCGGGGTTCGAGGTGTAGAGGTCGAGCACGACGTAGATCCCGGCTGAGGTCAGCGCCTTCACCGTGTTCTTCACGTCCGCTTGGTAGCCGGGAGCCGGGTAGCTCGCGGCGTAGTTCTCGGGGCAGCGCGCGTCCCAGATGTCGGAGGACAACGGGAGTCGGACGAAGTTGACCCCCCACGCCTCCAGGGTGTTGATCGCTCCGGCGTCAGGGAAGCCGAGCGGGTTGTAGTCCGACTGGCCGGACAGCCACGCGGGCCCGTCGAACATCGCACCCTGCAAGAGGACCGGGGTGCTTGCCTGCCCGCGATCGAGAATGTTGCGGCCCGACACGGCGAGCGGTCCGGCGAGCGGGCCGACACATCGACC
>DATAUF010000174.1:0-6435 GCA_036268405.1 Mycobacteriales bacterium | reverse complement strand
CACCAGATGAAAACGAAGAAACAGTGGAAAGTCGGAGCCAACCAAGACCACTCACTGACCTGGACCAGCTTCCTCGGCTTCACCTACACCACCCAGAACACCGACCCACTCACCGGCGACCCCGACCCGCCCGCGACAGCTACAAGCGCGGCCTGAGGATTCGAACCGTCAGACATGGCCCTTGGTACGCCGGCCGGTGGTGCGCTCGATCTCTCGCTGGGCATCGCGGGTGGCCATCGTCTGCCGCTTGTCGTACGCACGCTTGCCTCTGGCCAGCGCGATCTCGACCTTGACCTTGCCGTCCTTGAAGTACAGCGACAGCGGGACCAGCGTGAGCCCGGACTCCTTGGTCGAACGAACGAGCTTCTCGATCTCGGAGCGGTGCAGCAGCAGCTTGCGGCGACGACGGACCTCGTGGTTGGTCCAGGTCCCTTGGGTGTACTCCGCGATGTGAAGGTTCTCCAGCCACACCTCGCCGTCACGGACTGAGGCGAAGGAGTCGACCAGCGAGGCCCGCCCCTCTCGCAGGGACTTCACCTCGGTGCCGACAAGGACCACGCCGGCCTCGTAGACATCCTCGATCGCGTAGTCGTGACGAGCCTTGCGGTTCTGCGCGATCAGCTTCCGGCCGGTCTCCTTGACCACTACGCGGACCTGGCCATCAGCCTGGGCTGCCGGCGTCGGCGGTGAGGCCGGAGAGCACCTCGATGGCGCGCTGGTAGAGCGAGGACTGCGGTGCGTCCGGCCCGACGAATACGTCGGGGGTGATCCCGACGCCGTCGAGCGAGCGCCCGTCGGGAGTGAGGTAGTGCCCCACGGTCAGCTCGATGTCGGAGCCGTCCGAGAGCTGGTTCGGCGACTGCACGCTGCCCTTGCCGAAGGTCTGCGACCCGACGATGACCGCGCGACCGCGGTCCTGCAGCGCGCCCGCGACGATCTCTGCGGCGCTCGCCGTACCTCCGTCGACCAGCACGACCAGCGGGATCGAGGTGTTGCCACCGCCGAGCGCGTGGAGCACGTCCGGCGTGCTGCCGCGCTGCACATAGGACACCACGGGCCCATTGGCGAGGAACGCCGATGCGGTCTCCACCGCCTCGCTGAGCAACCCTCCCGGGTCGTCACGCAGATCGAGGACGATGCCGCGCAGGTGCTCTCCGGCGGCCTGCTTCACGCGCTCCCGGGTCCACCGGCCGACGCCTTGGGTGAAGGCGGCGATCCGCAGCCGCTCGACTCCTGGTGCGATCCGGTCCGCGGTCACGTCGTCGTCGGTGATGCGGGTCCGCGCCAGCACATCGGTGACGTCGCGACCGTCTCGCTGGATCTCGACGGTGACCGCCGTGCCGGGCCGGCCGCGCAGTGCGGCAACGACATCGGCCACCGTCCGTCCGCCGACCGGAAGACCGCCGACCGCGGTCAACACGTCCCCGGTGTGCATCCCGGCGAGAGCCGCCGGCGATCCGCCTTGGACGCTCTCGATGCGCAGGACGCCGGTCGCGGTACGCCGCACCCACAGACCGACACCGCTGTAGGAGCCGGTCAACGTCTGTTGGAACTGCGCGAACTGGCTCGGCTCGTAGTAGGCCGACCAGGGGTCGCCCAGCGCCTTGAGCATGCCCTCGACAGCGGCCTGTTGAAGTGTCGAGGCAGCGACCGGGTTCGCGGCGTGCGCCTCGATCGTGCGCTGCGCCTGGTCGAGCACCGACTCCCCGGACGCGGAGTGCCGCGCCGGGCGACCCCGCGCGCCGGTCACCACGCCGGCGCCGTACGCCAGGAGAACCGCGCCGGCAACAGCCGCCACGCCCGCACGCCCGCGTATTCCGAACGGCACTTAAACCCGCAGGTGGCGCTGCAACGTGAGGAAGGACGCTATCGCCGGCAGCAGGATCCCGATGACGATCACGAGCGGCAGCGCCTTGCCAAGCGTCGACCACTCACCGAACGGCGTCAGAACCTTGGTAGCGAGCGTGCTGCTGACGTACTCCCGCACCCCGATGAGCAGCAGTACGGCGAGGCCGGAACCGGCAACACCGGCCGCGGTTCCCTCGAGGATGAACGGCGCCTGGATGTAGAAGTCGGACGCGCCGACAAGCCGCATGATCCCGGTCTCCCGGCGCCGGCTGAAGGCGGCGACCCGCATCGAGTTGTAGATCAGCAGGCAGGTCGAGATCAGCAGCAGGACCGTCAGCAGCAACGCGCCGAGCGTCACATGATGGAAGAACGCGAACAGCCGTTTGAGGCTCGAGGAGGCGTTCGTCACCTGCTGGACGCCGGGCGCCCGCCCCACCGCGCTGTTGATCACCGCGAAGTCGTGCGGATCCTTCAGCTTGATGGCGAAGGACTCCGGGAGCTGGCTCTGCGTCGTCAGGCGGACCAGGTCCGGGTCGTCCTTGAACTCCTGCTTGAAGCGCTTGTAGGCGTCGGCCTGGGAGATGTAGGTGACCCCGCCCGACTCGACCTGCGGCAGCTGCTGCAATGTGGTCTGGACGCTGGTGCGGTCGGCCGGGGTCAGGCAGTTCGAGCCGGCGTTCGGCGTACCGCACTGCGCCTCCAGGTAGACCGACACCCGGATCTGGTTGATCAGCTCGCGCTCGAGCTGATCCGCCCCGAACCGGATGATCAGCGCGATCCCGAGCAGGGTCAACGAGATCGCGACGGTCATCACCGCAGCAACCGTCATCGTGACGTTGCGACGCAGCCCGAGACCTACTTCGGACAGCACGAACTCGGTACGCATTACCCGCTCCCCTACTGGGCGTAGCCGTAGACGCCGCGACTCTGGTCGCGGGTCACGACGCCACCCTCGAGCTCGACGACGCGCCGGCGCATCGAGTCGACGATGTTGGAGTCGTGGGTGGCCATCACGACAGTGGTGCCGGTGCGGTTGATCCGGTCCAGCAGCTTCATGATGCCCACGCTCGTGGTCGGGTCGAGGTTTCCGGTGGGCTCATCGGCCAGCAGGACGCGCGGCCGGTTGACGAACGCGCGGGCGATCGCGACCCGCTGCTGCTCACCGCCGGAGAGCTCGTCGGGCTTGCGGTTCTCCTTGCCGTCGAGGCCGACCAGGTTGAGCACCTCGGGCACGACCTTGGCGACCACGTGGCGCGGCTTGCCGATGACGTCAAGCGCGAAGGCGACGTTCTCGGCGACGGTCTTGTTGGGCAGCAGCCGGAAGTCCTGGAAGACCGTGCCGATCTGGCGCCGCAGCGCCGGGACCCGCCAGTGCGACAGCCGGGACAGCTGCTTGCCGGCAACCCAGATCTCGCCCTGAGACGGCAGCTCAGCCTTCAGCGCGAGCCGAAGGAAGGTGGACTTGCCGGAGCCGGACTGGCCGACGAGGAAGATGAACTCCCCCTTGTCGACGTCGACGCTGACGTTGTCCAGGGCAGGGCGGGTGCTTGTCGGGTAGACCTTGGTCACCGACTCGAAGCGGATCACCCGGTCAGTCTAGGCGGCCTAAGCCTCGTCAGCCTGGCTCCGACGCCACCGGACCTCGGCTTCGATGAACGCATCGATGTCCCCGTCGAGCACGGCACCGGTGTTTCCGACCTCGAGACCGGTACGAGCGTCCTTGACCAGCTGGTAGGGGTGCAGCACATAGTCCCGCACCTTGTCGTCGCTGCCGAACCCGACGGTGTTGCGCGAGCCCTTGAGCCGATCCATCTCGGCGGCAGCGGATTTACGCCGTACCTCGAGAAGCTTGGCGGCCAGGACCTCCATCGCGCGGGCCCGGTTCTGGATCTGGCTGCGCTCGTTCTGGCAGGTCACGACGATGCCGGTCGGGAGGTGGGTGATCCGCACCGCCGAGTCGGTGGTGTTGACCCCCTGACCGCCAGGCCCGGACGAGCGGTAGACGTCGACCCGGATCTCGTCCTCGGGGATCTCGACCTGGTCGGACTCCTCGACCACCGGGGTGATGTCGACGCTGGCGAACGACGTCTGGCGCCGCGCCTGGTTGTCGAACGGCGAGATCCGCACCAGCCGGTGCACGCCGTGCTCGCCGGCGAGCGTGCCGTAGGCGAACGGAGTGCGGACGACGAAGGTCGCCGACTTGATGCCGGCCTCCTCGGCGTAGGAGGTGTCGAAGACCTCGCTGGCGTAGTCGTGGCGCTCCACCCAGCGCAGATACATCCGCATCAGCATCTCGGCCCAGTCGGCCGCATCGGTGCCACCGGTGCCGGAGTTGATCGTCACGACCGCGTCCCGCTCGTCGTACTCCCCCGACAGCAGCGTGCGGATCTCAAGACCCTCGATCTCGCTGTGCAACGCGGGCATGTCCCCGATCATCTCGGCGAGCAGGTCCTCGTCGCCGAGCTCGATCGCGGCGGACAGGTCGTCCAAGCGGCCCCGCAGCCCGTCGAGACGGGCCAGGTCGGCCCGCAGCGTCGCCATGCGGCGGGTCACCCGCTGAGCCCGCTCCTGGTCGCTCCACAGGTCCGGGTCGGCGGCCTCGACCTCGAGCGTCGCGAGATCGGAGCGCATCTTCTCCGGATTGAGCACCGCTTCGATCGAACCGAGCGTCCCCGCGAGCTCCTTGAGCTCCTCGGCAGGCTCGGCTACAGACACGACCGCGAGGCTACCGGGGCCTCAGCAGCTCGCCGGCGTGCCCGACACCGGCGACACCGCGCTTGCCCGCCCAGCGACCGTGACTGTGCCACCCGACGTCGCGATGCCCAGCCACTGGAGCAGATGGCCGAATGGCACCCGCACCTGTCCGCGTAGCGCGACGGTGACCGTCGAGCCGGACACCGTGGTCTGCGGTTGCTCGAGCGATGCGAATGCCTGGCTCAGATCGGGACTGGAATCGGCGATGTCGCGCCGGGCCAGCGAGTCCGCCAAGGCCGGGTCGAGCGACAGTGATGCGCCGCAGCGAAGATCCGGACCGTCATAGATCCGCTCGGTGTCCACGCCTTCCGCGGCAGCAACCGCTGCGGCATCGGCCGCCGAGGACAGGGTCCGCTGCGCGAGGAACACCTTCGAGGCATCGATCCCCGCCGCGACGAGCACCGTCGCGATTGCGGCGTACCCGATGACGAGCACGGTGATCGAGCCCTCGTCACGCGTGCTCATCCACATGAGGCGTCCGGGGAGCCGGTGCCGGAGTAGCAGCTGATGCGCTCGGTGTGATGTGCCGCGACCCCGATAGCCGCAATGCATCGGCTCTGACACAGCCATGACGGGACCAGCGGCAGCGGGATCTCGGCGGCCAGCGAAACCGTGAACGTCGATCCCGGCGCGTAGCCGCACGGATTGCAGCGGACGACGCGGCCCTGCGGCGACCACCGGACGCCCTGATCTCCAAGTGCCAAGGCCACCGCCGCCTCGGCGCGGGCCTCGCCGAGCGAGTCCGATCCCGCCGTCGCGTACGCCCGGCCGGCGTCCCGCGCCGCTGCGGTCATGCCGAACGCCGCCCGCTGCACCGACACCGCGGTGATCACGACGTACAGCAGCGGGACAAGGAGCAGCACCGCGAGAAACACGAACTCAACGACAGCGCTCCCGTCGTCCGTGCCACGAACGGTGCGGCGTCTCACGGCTGCGGCTCGAGAAGGGCGTGACCTGTCGCGTGCACGGTGGGTCCGACCGGCAGGAACCATGCGAGCAGGGGCAGCCGCGCCGTCACCTCGACCGTGACGACGGGCTGGCCCTCGACCTCATCCTGCTGCGGTGCCGCAACCGCATTGGCATATCGCGCACCGAGCGAAGAGGCGATCTCGCGGTTGGCGTCCGCAGCACCCTGTGATGCGTCCGCGACATCGGCATTCGCGCCGTACCTTGCGCCGTCCGCGACGCAGGCGGCGAGGACGTTGCGCACGTGGTAGTCGATGCCGAGCTGGAGCACCGCCATGAACATCAACGTGACGAGCGAGCCGACAAGGACGAAGTCCACGGGAGCGGAGCCGCAGTCCTCGGGAGCCGAAACCCGCTCCGCGATCACTTGTTCGGGTCGCCCGCGATGTCGAGCGCACCCGTGAGCAGGTTGCGCAACGTCGGCTCCGCGACCACCCAGAGCGCGACCACGATGCCCGCGGTCATCATCGTGATCAGCACCCAGCCCGGTACGTCACCGCGCTCCGCATCTGACATCCAGCGCGATCGAGCAGACTGCCAGCAGCCAAGCAGGAACAGATACATCGTGAATCCTTTCGTCGGGTTGGGCGGTTCAGTCAGGGCACCGCAAGCCGCAGGCCGTAGAAGCCCGGGAACAGCGCAAAGACGACGGTGACCGGCAGGACGAAAAACACGACCGGGACGAGCATCGCGATCTCCTTGCGGCCACCGCTTTCGAGCAATGCACGGCGGGCCTCCTCGCGGGCGTCGCCCGCCTGAGCCCGCAACACGTCGGCGAGCGGCGTGCCCCGCTCGACCGCGATGGCCATCCCGTCGACGAACCGGACAAGCGCCGGCAAAGCCGTCCGTGCGGCGAGTGCTTCCAAC
>DATAUF010000173.1:0-10037 GCA_036268405.1 Mycobacteriales bacterium | reverse complement strand
AGCAGTGTCGTCATCAGCCGCGCGCCGGTCGCCCCGAGCGGGTGCCCGAGGGCGATCGCGCCACCGTTGACGTTGACCTTGGCGAGATCCGCGCCGGTCTCCTTCTGCCAGGCCAGCACAACCGGGGCGAAGGCCTCGTTGATCTCGACCAGATCGATGTCGTCGAGCGACATCCCGGTCTTCTCCAACGCGTACGCCGTGGCATTGATCGGCGCGGTCAGCATGTAGATCGGGTCCGCGCCACGTACCGAGAGGTGGTGGATCCGGGCTCGGGGCGTGAGGTTGTGCTGCTTGAGAGCGCGCTCGGAGACGACGAGCATCGCGGCCGCGCCGTCGGAGATCTGCGAGGAGACGGCGGCGGTGATCCGGCCGCCCTCGGACAGCGGCTTGAGCGAGGCCATCTTGTCCAGCGTCGAGTCGCGCCGTGGACCTTCGTCGTCGGTCACGCCGTTGAACGGCGAGATCTCCTTGGTGAACCGGCCCTCGTCGATCGCCCGGATCGCGCGCTGGTGGGACTCGTAGGCGAAGGCCTCCATGTCCTCGCGGCTGATGCCCCACTTCTCCGCGATCATCTCGGCGCCGTTGAACTGCGTGACCGGGGTGTCGCCGTAGCGCTTCACCCAGCCTTCGGAGCCGGAGAACGGGGTGGGGTCGGTGAAGCCGACGTGCTTGGCGGCCTGGAACGCGGCACCGATCGGGATCATCGACATGTTCTGCACGCCGCCGGCGATGACGACGTCCTGTGTCCCGCTCATCACACCCTGCGCCGCGAAGTGCACCGCCTGCTGCGATGACCCGCACTGCCGGTCGATGGTCGTGCCGGGCACTTCCTCCGGGAGACCGGCGGCGAGCCAGCAGGTCCGCGCGATGTCGCCGGCCTGCGGCCCGATGGTGTCGAGGCAGCCGAAGACGACGTCCTCGACAGCTGAAGGGTCGATGCCCGAATGGTCCACGAGCGCATTGAGGATGTGCGCTCCGAGGTCAGCGCTGTGAACGCCGGACAGGCCGCCGTTCCGCTTCCCGACCGGCGTACGGATGGCATCGACGATGTAGGCCTCAGGCATGAGCCAAAGATATCCGACGGCCGGCCAGTTTCTGACGGGTCGTCAGATAACCTTCGCCCGTGGATTTGACCGAGCCTGCCGAGGTCGCCGCGTTCCGCTCAGAGGCGCGGGAATGGCTGCGCTCGCACGTCCCATCCACGCCGCTGCCGTCGCTCGACACCGAGGCCGGATTCGCCGCTCACCGTGAGTGGGAGCGCGAGATGTTCGAGGCGCGCTGGGCCGTGGTGACCTGGCCGGCCGAGTACGGCGGACGCGACGCCGGGCTGCTCGAATGGCTGGCCTTCGAGGAGGAGTACTGGGCGGCGGGCGCACCGGTCCGGGTCAGCCAGAACGGCATCTTCCTGCTGGCGCCGACGATCTTCGAGTTCGGCACCAAGGAGCAGAAGGACCGGTTTCTCGCGCCGATGGGCCGCGCCGACGAGGTGTGGGCGCAGGGGTGGTCCGAGCCGGGAGCCGGCAGTGACCTCGCGTCGCTGCGCTCGAAGGCGGACAGGGTCGACGGCGGCTGGCGGCTGTCCGGACAGAAGACGTGGTCCACGCGGGGTGCCTACGCCGACTGGATGTTCGGGCTGTTCCGGTCCGACCCGTCTTCGGAACGTCACCGCGGGTTGACCTACCTGCTGTTCCCGTTGTCCGCCGACGGCGTGACTGTCCGGCCGATCCGGCAGCTCGACGGCGAGCCTGGCTTCGCCGAGGTGTTCCTCGATGATGTGTTCGTCCCGGACGACAACGTCCTCGGCGGCGTCGGCGAAGGCTGGAAGGTCGCGATGTCGACGACCACCTCGGAGCGCGGGCTCACCTTGCGCTCGCCAGGCCGGTTCATGGCCGCGGCCGACCGGCTCGTCGACCTCTACACCGCGACCGACGGATCGGATCCGGCTGCTGCCGCCGCCGCGCGTGATGACGTCGTACAGGCATGGATGGACGCCGACGCCTATCGGCTCTACGTTCTCGGCACCGCGCTGAAGGCGATCGACGGACTACCGATCGGCGCGGAGTCCAGCGCCAACAAGCTGTTCTGGTCGACGCTTGATGTCGAGATCCACGAGACCGCGTTCGCCATGCTGGGGGAGCGCGCGACGCTTGAGGCCGATCCGGTCGCCGGCCCGTGGCTCGACGGCTACGAGTTCTCCCTCGCGGGCCCGATCTACGCCGGTACGAATGAGGTGCAGCGCAACGTCGTCGCCGAACGAGTGCTCGGACTGCCTCGATGAGGTTGGCCCCCGACGCCGATGCGCTCGAGTTCGCTGCAGGTGTCCGCGAGCTGCTCGCCGATGTCGCTGATCCGGCCGCGCTGCGCGTCGCGTGGGATGACCCCGATGGCCGAATCCCTGGCGTGTGGAAGCACCTTGCAGAGACCGGCGTTCTCGGGTTGACGGTCCCCGAGGAGTACGGCGGGGCCGGCGCCGACCTGACGTCGTTGCTGCCGGTGCTCGTGGAGACCGGGCGAGCCGCGCTGCCGGAGCCCGTTGTCGAGACCATCGTCGCGGCAACGTTGCTCGCGCAGTCGGGAGGCGAGCTGGCGGAAGAGTGGCTGCCGAAGATCGTCGCCGGTGATGCGACAGTCGCGACCGGTCTAGGCCCCGGACGGGTGGTGAGCGCCGCCCCTTGGGCGGACCTGCTGATCGTCCCTGACCACGCCGATCTGCTCTGCGCGGTTGCTCGCGCTGACGTCGATCTGGTCGACGAGGTCTCGGTCGACCGCGGCGTGCGCCTTGCTTCTGTATCCGTGAGCGAAGGGGCAGGTGTCGCGCTCGGCGGTCTCGATCTGGAGGGCGGCTTCGACCTCGGTGCGGTAGCAGTGGCGGCACAGCTCCTCGGGCTGGCGGAGGCAATGCTCGACATGAGCGTGCGATACGCAGGACAGCGCGAACAGTTCGGCGTAGCGATCGGGTCGTTCCAGGCGATCAAGCATCAGCTCGCCGACGTCTTCGTCGCGAACTCATTTGCCGCACCGGTCGTCGCTCGGGCCGCATGGTCGGTCGCGCAGGGCGCCCCGACCAGAACCCGTGACGCCTCCCATGCCAAGCACGCGGCGACCCTCGCCGCGCGGCGCGCCGCGCGGACCGCGCTGCAGGTGCATGCCGGCATCGGCTACACCTTCGAGCACGACCTGCACATGTGGATGAAGCGCACCTGGACGCTGTCCTCGCTATGGGGCACAGCAGCCTGGCACCGCGAGCGGGTGTCGCAAGCCCTGCTAGACGCGTCGAGGCCAACCTAAATGGTCTTTCAGAGGATGTTGAAAGACCAACAAGGTTGGCCTCGGCGAAGGGAGGAGATGTCATGAGCGCGCCGCTGGCTGGGATGCGGGTTGTGGAGTGCTCGATGCTCGGGCCGGCAGCGATCACGAGCGCGCTGGTCGATCTCGGCGCCGAGGTGATCAAGGTGGAGCCGGCGGCGGGCGACTACATCCGCCAGATGACATGGCCGATCGTCGAGGGCGTCTCGCTGATGCATTTGCACCTCAACCGAGGGAAGAAGAGCGTCACCCTCGACCTGCGCAGCGACGAGGGCAAGGCGGTGTTCCGCGATCTCGCCAAGGACGCCGACATCGTGGTGGAGGCGATGCGACCGGGCGCCCTCGAGCGGCTCGGCATCGGGCCGACGAACCTGCGCGCCACCAACCCGAAGCTCGTGTTCGCGAGCATCTCGGGCTATGGCGCCACCGGCCCCTACAAGGACTACCCGAGCCATGGCATCGCCTACGACACGTGGGCCGGGGTCGTCACGCCGGCCGTCGACGACGAAGGCTTCACCTACATCCCCGAGCACGTCAGCATCGGCATCTTCGCCGCACCGCTCTACGGCGCACTCGCGATCCTCGCCGCCGTCATCCGCGCTCGTGAAACCGGTGAGGGTGCGGAGCTCGAGCTGGCGCAGTCCGACTGCGCGGCCGCGTTCGACTGGTACCGCAGCGAGACCTACCGCGCCTACGACCGTCCCGAGTCCGAGGTCACCGGAAACCCGAGCGACAACTTCGAGCGCCGCGCGCCCGGCACCGCCGGCATGCGTGAAGGCGTGCGCTACCAGATTTACGCAAGTGCCGACGGGCACGTGCTTTTCATGGCGAGCGAGCAGGCGTTCTGGAAGAACTTCTGCGAGGGCGTCGAGCGGATGGACCTGTTCGAGCGCTGGCCCGGCTCGACGTACGCCGACCACGCCCGAGGCAACCGCGAGCTGCAGGCCGAGCTCCGCGAGATCTTCGCGACCAGGACCTCCGCGGAGTGGATGGACTTCGGTGGACGGGCCAACACCCCGATCGCGCCGGTCAACACCCCGCACACCCTCGCCGACGACCCGCAGTTCGCCGACCGGCTCGGCTGGATCCCCGCGTCCCAGCTCGGCGCCGATCAGCTCGGCTTCCCCGTCCGCTACGTCGGCGAGACTCTCCCGGTGCCGGACAAGGCGCCGACCGCCGGCCAGCACACTGATGACGTGCTGCGTGACCTGTGCAAGTACGACGCCGAGGCGATCGCGAAGCTACGCGATTCCGGGGTGTTGGGTTGAGCGGCGTACCGCCGACCATTCCGGCACTCGTCGAGACCGCGGCCGCGGCTTACGGCGACGCGGAGGCCGTCGTGGACGGGACGCGTCGGGTCTCCTTCGTCCAGCTCGCCAACCTCGTGCACGCCGCCGCCGGGGAGTGCATCCGCCGCGGGGTCGAGCCCGGCGACCGCGTCGGCATCTGGGCGCCCAACAGCCTCGAGTGGATTGTCGCGGCGCTCGGCGCGCTGTCTGCAGGAGGCGTGCTCGTCCCACTCAACACTCGCTACAAGGGCGAAGAGACGGCGTGGATCCTCGATCGCAGCGGCGCGAAGCTTTGTTTCGTCTCACCGCCATTCCTCGGCAACGACTATCCGGCAATGCTCGGCGACCGGCCCGGCGTGGTGGTGCTGAGTCCGGCGCTGTGGAAGGCCGGACCGACGCATGACGTCACCAACCGGATCGGTGCGATCCAGCCGGACGACACCGGCGACCTGATCTTCACGTCGGGTACGACGGGCAGGCCCAAAGGCGTCGTCACCAGTCACGCGCAGACGCTGCGGGTCTTCGACACCTGGGCAAGGATCGTCGGGCTGCGCACCGGGGACCGTTACCTCGTCGTCAACCCGTTCTTCCACACCTTCGGCTACAAGGCCGGGATCATCGCCTGTCTGCTGCGCGGCGCGACGATCGTGCCGCAGCCGGTCTTCGATGTCGCCGCGGTCCTCGATCTGATCGAGCGGGAGCGGATCACGGTGCTGCCCGGCCCGCCGACTTTGCATCAGTCGATCCTCGACGCGCCCGACCGGGCGCAGCGCGACATCTCCTCACTGCGACTCGTCGTCACGGGCGCGGCCGTCGTCCCCGTCGTCCTCGTCGAGCGGCTGCGCGACGAGCTGACCGTCGAGACCGTGCTGACGGCGTACGGCCTGACCGAGGCGACCGGCACCGTGACGATGTGCCGTCAGGGCGACGACCCCGAGACCATCGCCACCACTTCGGGTCGCGCGATCCCGGACACCGAGGTCCGCATCGTCGACCCGGAGGGCAACGAGGTCGCGACCGGCGAGGCGGGCGAGGTCGTGGTCCGCGGCTACAACGTCATGCAGGGCTACTACGAGGACCCCGAAGCGACAGCCGAGGCCATCGACGCGGATGGTTGGTTGCACACCGGCGACATCGCGGTGATGGATGCGGCAGGCAACGTCCGGATCACCGACCGGCTCAAGGACATGTACGTCGTCGGCGGCTTCAACGCCTATCCGGCGGAGGTCGAGCAGGTGATCGCCCGCCACGAGGGCGTCGCGGAGTGCGCGGTGGTCGGCGTGCCCGACGAAAGGCTCGGTGAAGTCGGCGTCGCGTTCATCGTGGCGCGGCCCGACGCGACCATCGACCCGGACGAAGTCGTCGCCTGGTGTCGGGAGCGGATGGCCAACTTCAAGGCACCGCGTAGCGTCGCCCTCGTGGAATCGCTGCCGCGCAACGCCTCGGGCAAGGTGCTCAAGTTCGAGCTGCGCGACGCGATCGCCGGCGTGGGTGGCGAATGACGGAAATCGAGGCTCCGTCATTCGAACCTGCACACTTCCGGCGGGTGCTCGGGCACTTCCCGACCGGGGTCGCCGTCATCACAGGCATTGATGGCGGTGGCAAGCCAGGTGGGTTGGCGATCGGGTCGTTCAGCTCGGTGTCGCTGGATCCGCCGCTGGTCGCGTTCATGCCGGACAAGAACTCGAGCACCTGGCCGAAGATCCGCGACTACGGGCACTTCTGCGTCAACATCCTCGGCGCCGACCAGGAGGACGTCTGCCGGACTTTTGCCATCAGCGGTGCGGACAAGTTCGCTCAGCTGTCGTGGCAGCCGGCGAGCTCCGGGTCGCCCGTGCTCGACGGGGTGCTCGCCTGGATCGACTGCGATCTTGAGGTGATCCACGAGGCCGGTGACCACTTCATCGTGATCGGCCGGGTCCGCGAGCTGGACGTCATCGGCACCACGCTCCCGCTCGTCTTCTTCCAGGGCGGCTACGGACGCTTCTCCTCACTGTCGCTCGCAGCGTGGGAGTCCGATCTCGCGCTGCAGATGCGCTCGGCCGATCTCGCCCGGCCGTACATGGAACGGCTCGCGCAGGAGCTCGAGGTGGAGTGCGTCGCCAGCGCGATCGTTGGGGCCGACATGGTGCTGCTTGCACGCGCCGGGCAGCTGGAGTCCAACTCGCTGCCGACGGCGGTCGGGCAACGGATCCCGTTCGAGCCTCCGGTCGGCACCGCCTTCGTCGCATGGGCGTCGGACTCCGCACAGAAGGCGTGGCTGGCTCGGCTCGACAAGAGCGCGCCTCCGGAGACACTCGATGCGCTGCATCGCACCCTCGCCGAGGTACGCGAAGCCGGCTACTCCGTGGGACGCGGGCACCGCTGGCACTCGCAGGCGGCGCAAGTGATGTCCCGGCCCGACCCGACGATCGATCAGGACGAGGCCACAGCGCAGCTCCACCAGCTGATCGGATTGCTGCCGCCGGACTACGAGTCGCCGGTCGCCGAGGCAGGTGATGCCCGCACCGTCTCGACGCCGGTGTTCGGACCTGGCGGCGTGGTCGTGATGGTCCTTTCCGCCGTGCTCACCGGCGTCGGGACAATGGGCAACGAGGAGTCACCGGTTTCCGATCTCGCATTTACTGTTGCGCGGCTGCGCAGCGCCGCTGCTGCTGTCACCGAGGCGCTGCATGGCGCCGTACCCGAGGGGGTCTGATGTACGCCTCACTTCACGGCGTCGACTACGCGGCGCTGTTCCTGCGGGCGGCGCTGGGCATTCCGATGCTCGCCCACGGCTACAACCACATGTTCGGGGGCGGCAAGCTGCCGGGCACGGCGCGGTGGTTCGAGTCGTTGGGGATGAAGCCGGGCTGGTTGCACGCGCGCTTCGCGACCTACACCGAGCTGGCCGTGGCACCGCTGCTGTTTCTCGGGCTGCTGACACCGCTCGCCGCGGCAGGGGTGATCGGCGTGATGCTTGTCGCGCTGATCACGAACCACCTCAAGAACGGCTACTTCATCTTCCGTCCGGGCGAGGGCTACGAGTACGTCCTGTTCATCACGATGGCCGCCTTCGGGCTCGCGGCGCTCGGCGGCGGCAAGGTCTCGCTGGACAATGCCTTCAACACCGGAGGGTGGATGTACGGCGGCAAGGGCCTGCTGCTCGGGCTGCTGGGAGTCGTCGGCGCCCTCGGGTTGCTGGCCGTGTTCTGGAGACCGGTCAAGCCCGCTGAGTAGTTTTTCTGACGACCCGTTAGACAACTTACGTTACGCCTTGTAATGTAACTCGCACAGCGTCACCCATTCGACCCGGGACGAAGACGGAGCAGCCTGATGGAGTTCGGCCTTTTCATCCAGAACTACGTGCCCAACAGCCGTCGTGAGGTCGACCCTGACGCCGAGCATCACGCGATATTCGAGGACCTCGAGGCGGTCATCGCGGCTGACAAGGCGGGCTTCAAGTTCGTCTGGCTGACCGAGCATCACTTCCTCGATGAGTACTCCCACTTGTCCGCCAACGACGTCGTCGCCGGCTACCTCGCCGCGAAGACCGAGCGGATCCACATTGGCGGCGGCATCTTCAACCCGCTGCCCGCGGTGAACCACCCCGCCAAGCTCGCCGAGCGCATCAACTACATCGATCAGATCAGCAACGGTCGGGTGGAGTTCGGCACGGGTCGCGGCGCCGGCAGCCACGAGATCCTCGGCTTCCTCGACCACCTCGGTGTCACCGACACCAACCAGACGAAGGAGATCTGGGAAGACGTCATTCGGGAGTTCCCGAAGATGTTCACCCAGGACACCTACGAGGGATACAAGGGCAAGTACTGGTCGCTGCCGCCGCGCAAGATCCTGCCCCGCCCGTACGGCAAGGCACACGCGCCGATGTGGTACGCCGCAGGCAACCCGCCGTCGTACGAGATGGCCGGCCGCATGGGTCTCGGCGTGCTCGGGTTCTCCCTCGACCGTTGGGACAAGGTCGAGAAGCTGCGCAAGTCCTACAAGGACGGCATCGCCAACGCCGAGCCGATCGGGTCGTTCGTCAACGACAACATCATGTCGTGCATCGCGGCGTACGTCGCCGAGGACAAGGAGACGGCGTTCCAGTCCTACGTCGACTCCAAGCCCAACTATCTGGTCTCGAACGTCTACCGGTATCACGACACCTTCCCGGCGCCCGAGTGGGTTCCGCCGTGGCCGCAGACCCTGCCCGAGCCGACGCTGGAGACCGCGCAGATGGCGTCGGAGTTCGGCGGCATCGTCATGGGTGACCCGGACATGGCACTCGCGCAGTGCAAGCGCTGGGAAGAGGCCGGCATCGACCAGCTGGTGTTCGGCATCGGCCCGGCGAAGATCGAGGACACGCTGCGCACCATCAAGCTGCTCGGTGAGCACGTGATCCCGAAGATCGACACGGACCCGGTCGTCTCGACCACGCGCTACCGCGAAAGCGCCGGCTGAGTCCCTTTCTGTCCCACCTCCCTCCCAACGGCAAAGCGCCGGGCGTCACCCGAAAAGGGAGACGCCCGGCGCTTTTCGTTGCAGACTGCACGCAGCGCACGGCCACCAGGGGGAAGCGATGAGCGAACAGCCACCAGAGGACCCGACTGCGGGTACGCCACTCCCCGGATCGTCCGTGCCGCCGCCTCCGATGCCCCTTCCGGCCATGCCACCGCCTCCGATGCCGCCGCCGTCCATGCCGGCGCCGAGTGCGTACGCCGCGCCGCCGGCTGCTGGTGGTCCGATAACGACCGGCGCGGAGCAGTTCTGGTACGTCCTGCAGTGCCTGTATTTCGGTGCGGGCTACTTCGCAAAGGTTTCGATCAAGAAGGCGTTGAGCGACGCCAACCTGGTCGTGATGACCGGTGCGGAGGGCTTCTGGTACATCCTCCAGTGCATCGCGCTCGGCGCCGGCTACATCGCGAAGGTCCCGTTCAAGAAGGCGTTGAGCGACGCCGGTCTGGTTCAGATGACGGGCGCCGAGAACTTCTGGTACGTCTTGCTGTGCATCTGGTTCGGCGGCGGCTACCTGGCGAAGGTGCCGATGAAGAAGGCGCTCAGCGAACGCGGAATCGAGGCCAGGACGAGTGCCGAGCGGACCTGGTACACGATCCTGTGCATCCTGTTCGGCGGGGGCTACCTGCACAAGGTGATCGCGAAGAAGGCGCTGAGCGAGGTCCCGCACCTGCCGGTGCGCACGTAGGAATAACGTCGAGGAATGGAACTTGGCGTACACATCTCACAGTTCACCTTTCCCGACGGCCCGGAGCAGCTCGGCGCCGACCTGACCAAGATCGCCGTCGAGTCCGAGCAGCTTGGCTTCGCCAAGCTGTCGGTGATGGATCACGTATGGCAGATCGGTCACCTCGGTCCACCCGAGCTCGACATGCTCGAGGCCTATACGACGCTGGGCTACCTCGCCGCGAAGACGTCGAGGATCAAGCTGCTGGCCTGGGTGAC
>DATAUF010000172.1:0-3805 GCA_036268405.1 Mycobacteriales bacterium | reverse complement strand
GCTAGAGGGCGCCGAAGCCGACCTTGCGGGAGTCGGAGTCCGCGATCTCGACGTACGCCAGCTTGTCCATCGCGACGATGACGCGGCGACCCTTCTCATCGACGAGCGTGAGCACCGGGTCCTCGCCGCGCAGTGCCTTCTCGACGATCTGCTGGACCTCGTCGGGGCTTTGCGCGCTCTCGAGAGCAATCTCGCGCGGGGCGCCCTTGACTCCGATTCGAACCTCCACGCGGATCAGGCTAGTTGACCTGGCCAGAAGGTGGAGCGAACACCGCTCTGCTCAAGGTGAACGCACCTTCGACAGTGCGCTCTGCTTACTGAGCGCGCACCTTTCGAGCGCGCGCTATGCCGACGGCGAACCGGCGCGGGGGTAGCCGCCGATCCCGCGCCAGGTCAGCGCCTGAATGAGCTCGATCGCGCGCTGTTTCGGGATCCGCCCAGCCGAGTCGAGCCACCAGCGGGCACTGATCTCTGCGGCACCTGCCAGACCGCAGGACAGCAGCTCGGCATCCTCCCGGTTGAGTCCGGTGTCGCGGGCGATGGTGTCGGCGATCGCCTCGACGGAGCGCTGAAGCGCCCGGTCGACTCGTTCGCGGACCGTTGGCTCGTTGCGCAGGTCGGACTCGAAGACCAGCCGGAACGCGCCGCCCGGCTCGTCGACGAAGTCGAAGTAGACCTCGACACAGCGAAACACGCGGTCGTGGTTGTCGGTGGTGCTCTCCAGTGCGTTGCGCACCTGGCGTTCGAGGGTGTCGGCGTGCTGGTCGAGCAGCGCGAGGTAGAGCTCGAGCTTGCTCGGGAAGTGCTGGTACAGAACCGGCTTGCTCACGCCGGCGCGCTCGGCGATCTCGTCCATCGCTGCCGCGTGGTAGCCCCGAGCCACAAATACTTCCTGCGCCGCGCCCAGCAGCTGCTTGCGGCGGGCCGAGCGGGGCAGCCGCCGGCTGCGCTCGGTCGTATCGGTCGGTCCGGTCACGGTGGTCCGAAGCGTATCGATTCGGGGCCAAGACTCTGCCAAACCGGGCCGGAACCGCGATACTTCATGTCAGTAACCGTGATCGAGGAGCTGTCGGTGACTCATGACCCCGCGTCGGGACCGCCTGCGCCGGGCGCTGCTGCGCCGGACCCGGCCGCCGCGGCCGACCCGTCTGCCGCGCTGACCGACGTCCGCAACCAGCTCATGCGGCTGGGCCAGCAGATCGCCGAGATGCGCACCGACCCCGCGGTCGCGGGCGCGGAGACGGCAAATGGGGTCATCGCGGAGCTTCGCGAGGCCGTGCGCTTCCTCGCCGAGCGGATGGACGGCGTCGCGCGCATGGTCGCGCAACGCGGCGAGGAGCTTGCCGACACCCGCGGCGCGCTCGGCGCGATCGACGCCCATGTCCGCTCACAGGCCGAGACGATCGCGGTGCTGAGCACGGGCATGCAGGCCCTGCCGTCGTACGGCGAGCGGGTGTCCGCGCTGCAGGACAACCTCAACGTCCTCCAACAGCGCCTCGGCGGGATCGAGGGCGCGTTCGCCCCGATCGGCCAACGGCTCGGTGGCATCGAGTCGGCCGTGGCGAGGCCGGACTCCGGGGTCAGCGAGCGGCTCGCCGCGATCGAAGGAATGCTCGGGCCGCTCTCGCAGCGGCTGGGTCAGGCGCTCACCGAGCAGGCGGCGTCGCTTCAGGCGCTGCACGGCCGGGTCGAGTCCGTTGCGTCGGGCACCCAGGCCGCGCTTGCCACTCCTGTCCAGCTCGATGACTCCGCGGTTGCCGCGATCGAGCCACGCCTCGCGGCTCTTCTTTCCGAGATCTCCGCGTTGCGCCAGGAAGTGTCGTCACTTCCGGCGGTGGCCGGTGCGGCCGCACCGTCCGCCGATTTCTCCGCGGAGTTCGCCGCGCTGCGGGAGCAGATCGCGTCGCTGCCGCGGCCCGCGGCAGGTGACGGCACCGCGCCGGCGGCCGGTCTTGGCGGCGACGTCGAGGCAGCGCTGGCAGACGCCGAGCGCCGGATCAACGAGCACATCGACGATGCAGTCCTCGCGCTCGCGCAGACCCTGCTCGGGAAGTCGCGCAAGCAGGTCACGCTCCCCGACGGGGACGATGTCGAGCCGGTAGCCACCGGTTGGCCCGCCGAGGAGCCCGCTGCGGCCGCGGGCGCGGGAGGCGGCTTCGCCGAGCCGACGTACGACGATTCAGCGTTCGGTGGCACCGCCGTGCCGGCGCTGGACTACGCCGACGAGGGCTCCGACGTCGCGCAGATCGACTTCAGCAAGGCCCAGCTCGAAGACGACGGCGCGGACACGGTGTCCTGGTCGGCGCCCGCCCCGACGTACGAGCAGGCCGACGCCCAAGCCGAGCAGGATGCGGCGTACCTGGCCCAGACCGGTGGCTCGGACCTGTTCGACCAGGAAGCTGCGGCCTGGGGAGCCGCGTCCGCGCGTACCCCCGACCAGCCGACCGTTGTGCCCGAGCGGCGTCGGCGCTGGTTCTCCTGGTAGACCGTGCTGACTTAGGGGCGCGGATCGGAACAAACCGAGCCCGCGGGGCCGTTCGTCTCCTGTGTAAGGCTTGATGACGGCCTGAACAAAGTTGAGCACCCGAGGTGATGTCGTGCCGCTTCCCCCGCTTGTTGCGCCTGCCACTGAGCTGACGCCCAACGAGGTACGTCGCTATTCGCGGCACCTGATCATCCCGGACGTCGCGATGGACGGGCAGAAGCGTCTGAAGAACGCCAAGGTGCTCTGCGTCGGTGCCGGCGGCCTGGGCTCGCCGGCGCTGATGTACCTCGCGGCCGCCGGTGTGGGAACCCTCGGCATCATCGACTTCGACGTCGTCGACGAGTCCAATCTGCAGCGCCAGGTGATCCACGGCCAGAGCGACGTCGGACGTCCTAAGGCGGTCAGCGCCAAGGAGTCCGTCGCCGAGATCAACCCGTTGGTGCAGGTCAACCTGCACGAGGTGCGGCTGGACTCCTCCAACGTGATGGAGATCTTCGCGGACTACGACCTGATCGTGGACGGCACCGATAATTTCGCGACGCGCTACCTCGTCAACGACGCTTGCGTCCTGCTCAACAAGCCGTACGTGTGGGGCTCGATCTACCGCTTCGACGGTCAAGCCTCGGTCTTCTGGTCCGAGCACGGACCCTGCTACCGCTGCCTCTACCCCGAGCCGCCGCCGCCCGGCATGGTGCCGTCGTGCGCCGAGGGCGGCGTGCTCGGTGTGCTGTGCGCGTCGATCGGCTCGATCCAGGTCAACGAGGCCATCAAGGTGATCACCGGGATCGGTGAGCCGATCGTCGGCCGGCTGATGATCTACGACGCCCTTGAGATGACGTACCGCTCGGTGAAGGTCCGCAAGGACCCCGAGTGCGCGATTTGCGGCAAGAACCCGACGGTCACCGAGCTGATCGACTACGAGGCGTTCTGCGGCGCCGTGTCGGAGGAGGCCATGGAGGCCGCGGCCGGCTCGACGATCACGGCGGGCGAGCTCAACGCGATGAAGGAGCGCGGCGAGGACATGTACCTCGTCGACGTTCGCGAGCCCGCGGAGTGGGAGATCGTGCGGATCCCCGACGCCGTCCTCATCCCGAAGGGTGACCTTCCGGGTCGGCTGTCGGATCTCCCGCAGGACAAGCCGGTCGTTCTCTACTGCAAGTCCGGCGTACGTTCCGCTGAGGCGCTGGCACTGCTCAAGGACGCAGGCTTCGCCGACGCCAAGCACGTGCAGGGAGGCGTGACGGCCTGGACGATCCAGGTAGTAGGCGACGAACCTCTGTATTAGCCGGTTTGTGAAGGGTTGGCAGTAGCCCGCTACCG
>DATAUF010000171.1:0-9854 GCA_036268405.1 Mycobacteriales bacterium | reverse complement strand
CCGAACCCGCCGCCGCCGAACGGCGTGGACGCGGCCTGGCAGACCCCGTTGACAGGCGAGGTGATCGAGACAATCCGAGCGTCCAGCACGCCGCTGACGTCGGTCGAGCCGACAGCGGAGAGGCAAGCGCCCTTCTTGACATCGGACGCCGACGAGGTGCTGGTTGCGTCGTACGTCGTCGAGGTCGCGGTCTTCACAGTCGTCTTCGTTGCCGCAGTCGAGCCGCCGAACGAGGACGTGACCACGAACGACGAGCCGTTGATCGACGCGATCGTGCCGAGCGCGCCGCCGCCGAATCGGCCGCGGAAGCCGCCGGTTCCACCGGTTCCGCTGCCGCCGGACCTGCCCGGGAACGCCGAACCGGTCGGACGCGGCCGGGTCGTCCCGCCCTGCCCGAACCCTCCGGCCGGCGGGGTGCCGGTGAAGCCGCGCCCGGTTCCGCCAAAGCCCCCGGCACCGCCTGCCGGGCAACCGGAGGTGCTGGTGACGGTCACCGTTTTGGCGGTGACGTGCTGAGGCGCCGACGCCGACGTGCTGCCCGAGCCACTCGACCCGGACGACGACCCCGAACCGGTGCCCGTCACGGTGACACAGTCACCCTTAGCCAGCGAGGAGCGCGTGGTCGTCGAAGTCGTTGTGAAGCGCGTCTGCGAGCTGAAGTCCACCGTCGACGGACCGCTGGTCTGCTGCACCGACGCGCTGCTCGCTGAAGCAGCAATGACCTTGCCGGAGACGGCGGAGAACGACGCGGTGGTGGTGGCACCGCCCTCGCCCGTCGTGGTCGACGCGGTCGATGACGACCCGCCGCCACAGCCTGCGACGAGCAGGGCGAGCGCGGTACCGCCGACTGCGGTTGACGCGATCCGCGGAAGGCGGCGAGATGCTGCTGACACTGTGACTCCACTCATCGGTGCGGCCTACTCAGTCCGCTCTGTCATTTGATGCGGCCTACTCAGTCCGCAGTGCATCGATCGGGGCGAGCCTCGCGGCCCGCGTGGCGGGGTAGACGCCGAACACGATGCCGATCGCTACCGCCACCGCGATCGCCCCGACCGCCGCGTAGACGGAGATCGAGATCGGGTCGGAGATGAAGTGCGGCAGAACAACTGCGCCGACGACACCCAGCCCGACACCGAGCACTCCTCCTGAGAAGCCGAGGACCGATGCCTCGAGAAGGAACTGCCGGCGGATCGCCTTGGGGGTCGCGCCGAGCGCCTTGCGCAACCCGATCTCACGGATCCGCTCGGTGACCGACACCAGCATGATGTTCATCACGCCGATGCCGCCGACCAGTAGCGAGATCGCCGCGATCCCACCGAGCAGGACGGTCAGCGTCTTGCTCACGCTGGTGGCAGTGGTGATCAGCGACTGCTGCGACGCGATCGAGAAGTCAGCGTCGGATGCTGTCGTGATGCCGTGCAGGGCGAGCAGCTCCGAGTCCGTCTCCTGGTACGCCGCGGAAATCGTGTGTCCGCTCGTCGCCTCGACGTAGATGTCACTGACGGAGGTACGCGAGTCGCCGCCGATGATGCGCGACTCCGCAGTCGACAGCGGCACGATCGCCTGGTCGTCCTGGTCACCCGTCGCAGACGAGCCACTGCCGACCGACGTCAGGACCCCGATCACCTGGAACGGCACCGATCCGATCGTCACGGTCTGGCCAACCGGGTCACGCCCGCTGAACAGCTCGGAGGCCGTGTCGGAGCCGAGCACCACGACGGCGGCTGAGCTCGCGACGTCGTCGGCCGTGATGAAGCGACCGGCCTCGACCGCCCGCGCTCGTACCTCCAGCCAGGCCGGCGTCGCGCCCACGACGCTGGTCGTCCAGTTCGTGGAACCTGCCGTCAGCTCCTCCTCCGTGGAGTTCGTGGCAGCGACGGCAGCGACGTCCGGCGCGGCCTGTTTGGCAGTCAGCGCGTCCGCGTCCTGCGTGGTGAGAGTCGACGCCGTGCCGAACCCGCCGCGCACACCGGAGCTGCTCGTCGTACTTCCTGGCGTCACGATCAGCAGGTTGCTTCCGAGGGAGTTGATCTCGCTCTTGACCTGTTGCTGCGCACCCTCGCCGAGGCCCACCGTGAGAATGACGGCGGCGATGCCGATGAGGATGCCGAACATCGTGAGCAAGGACCGCATCCGGTGTGAGCGCACCGCTTCCAGAGCGGTGCGCCCGGTCTCGAGCCAGTTCACTTGATCACCTGCGTGAGGATCACGACGGCACCGGCGCCAGGACCGGTTCGGCCGGCAGGAGCACACCGTCGCGAATCTGCACGACTCGCTGGGCGGTCGCGGAGACATCCGAGTCGTGCGTGATCAACACAATCGTCTTGCCGGCTCGGTGCAAGTCCTGAAAGAGGCCCAGAACGTCGGCGGACGATGACGAGTCGAGATTGCCGGTCGGCTCGTCGGCGAGCACCAGATCGGGCTCGGTGACCAGCGCCCGCGCAACCGCGACTCGCTGCTGCTGGCCGCCCGAAAGCTCTCCCGGCTTGTGATCGACTCGATCGGCCAGCCCCACCCGGTCAAGAGCCGAGAGTGCCCGCTCGCGCCGCTCCCTCGCGGGCACACCCGCATAGGTCAGTGGCAGCTCGACATTGCGCAGCGCGGTGAGCGACGAGAGCAGGTTGAACTGCTGGAACACAAAGCCGATCCGCCGGTTGCGGACCTCCGCCAGCCGGGCCTCGTCCATATGCGCGACGTCCTCGCCGGCGATGCGGTACTCCCCCTCGGTCGGCACGTCGAGGCAACCGAGGATGTGCATCAGCGTCGACTTGCCCGACCCGGACGGACCCATGATCGCGACGAGCTCGCCCGAGCCGATCGACAGTGAGACACCACGGAGCGCTTCGACTTCGAGCGTCCCGGAGCGGTACGTCTTGCGAACGTCGGTGAGCTGCAGGACGGGAGGGTCCGGGAGCACCGAAAGGGTAGGCGCGCCGGGATAGTGAGACGTCACCCGCCACCACCGAAGGTCTGGGTGAGGCCGCTGCCACCGAAGGTGTTGCCGGTCCCGCCGCCGAAGCCACCACCACCGAAGCCACCACCACCGAAACCGCCGCCGCGGGTGAACGTGCCGCCCCCGCCGCCGGTGCCGGTGCCGGTGCCCGTCCGCGCGAACGTCGGGATCTGGACCACGACCTCATCGCCGGCCACGAGGCCGGACTTGACGGCGGTCTGCAGGCCATAGGTCTGGCCGACCGTGATGGTCCGCTTCGTTGTCGTGCCGCCTGATTTCACCTCGACGCTGGCCGCCGAGCCGCTGTAGGTGATCGCGAGCGTCGGGATCGCCAGCACATTGACTGCCTTGCTCGTCGTGATAGCCATCGTCGCGCTCGAGCCGGCGTACACATTCGCGGGATGGCCGGTGAGGGCGACGACGATTGGGAAGCTCACAACGCCCGAGGTGCTCGTGGGCACGGTGCTCACCGAAGTGACAGTCCCGGCGACTGTGGTCGTCGCGCCCTCTGGCGTGATCGCGACGGCCTGCCCCTTCTTGACCTCACTGATCTCCGTGTCGTCGACCGTTGCGTCCACGACAAAGGTCGAGGTCGACTGCAGCGAGACCTGCGCCGACGAGCCGCCGTTGCCCGCGCCGGAACCGCCGTTGCTGCCGCTGCTGCCGCCGTTGACCTGCTGGCCAACCGATAGGTCAACCGCGGTCACAGTGCCGTTGATCGTCGCCTTCAGCCTCGCGTCGTCCACGGCGACATTCGCGTTGTGCAGCGCCGACCGCGCCGCCGTCAGGGCCGCCTCGTCAGCAGCCTGCTGCGCACTCCCGGCCGAGTCGGCCGCCACCTTGTCCTCATCGGCGGTCACCGTTGCCGCTGCCGCGGCCGCCTGCTCGGCGAGCGCCGCCGTGCCAACGGTCGCCAGCGTCTGGCCCTTGCTGACGACGTCGCCGACCTTTGCGCGGACATGCGTCACGCGGCCGGACACGGCGAAGTCGAGGTCGGCGGTCTTGGCTGCGTCGATCGTGCCGGACGCCGACACGGTCTGGACGATCGTGGTCATTCGAGCGGCGACGAGCTGTGACGTCGCCGACGGCGATCCGGACGAACGGGTCAGCGCCCACGCCGCGGCGCCCCCTCCGAGGAGGATCACGACAACGACACCGACGACTATGGGCCACCGCCAGAGACGGCGGACGAAGCGACGCACGAGTAAACCGCCTCCTAGGTTGGCGACAGCCTGGGCGCGAGCCCTGAGGGCTGCGTGAGGGAAACCTGTGAGTTCCCTGAGAGATCGCTAGATCTGCTGCGGACCGTAGGCCAGGGTCAGGAACTCGGCTCGAGTGCGCGCATCATCGCGGAGCCGGCCCAGCAGCGTGGACGTCACGGTCGACGCACCTCGGGCGGCAACGCCGCGGACCGTCATGCAGGTGTGCTCAGCGCGCAGCACGATGCCGACACCCTTGGGCGCGAGGTTGTCATCCAGCCAGTGAGCGATCTGCGTCGTCATCCGCTCCTGCACCTGGGGGCGGCGCGCGAACAGCTCGACCACCCGGGCCAGCTTCGACAGGCCGAGAATCCGCTCACCGGGGAGATAGGCGACCACCGCTGTTCCGATGAACGGCAGCAGATGGTGCTCACACAGCGACGTGAAGGGGATGTCGCGCGCGATCACCATCTCGTCGTAACCCTCGTCGTTGGGGAACGTGGTCATCGAGAACTCGCGCGGGGTCAACAACTCCGCATACGCGCGAGCGATGCGTCCCGGCGTCCCGACAAGCGGACCGTCGGAGTGAGGGATTCCCAGCGCGTCGAGCAACGCACCCGCGGCAACCTCCGCGGCGTCCAGATCGATACGTCCTGCACCCTGACCGCCGTCCGAAATCGGAGCCGGCCTCGCCGCACTCATAGGGAGTCCGCCGGGACGTACGTTCCCCAGACCTCGCGCAACGCGTGGCAGACCTCGCCGCACGTCGTGCGGGCTGACAGCGCGTCGCGCATCAACGGCAGGAGGTTGTCGGTGCCCTCGGCGCCACGTCGAAGCGCATCGAGCGCGCGCGTGATATCTGCGGCGCTCCGGTCGGCACGCAGCGTCGCAAGTCGCTTGGCCTGCTGCTCGCCGATCGCCGGGTCGACCCGCAACGGCTCGTAGACGTCGTCGTCATCGATCGCGTACTTGTTGACCCCAACGACGACCCGGCTGCCGTCGTCGATTTGCAGCGTCGTCTGGTAGGCGGCCTTCTCGATCTCGCCCTTCTGGTAGCCGCGCTCGATGGCGGCGACCGCGCCACCCATGTCCTCGACGGCCTTCATCAGCTCGAGGGCCGCTGCCTCGACCTCGTCGGTCATCGCCTCAACGGCATAGGACCCAGCGAACGGGTCAACGGTCGCGGTGAGGTCGGTCTCGTTGGCGAGCACCTGCTGAGTACGCACCGCGAGCCGCGCTGCCTTTGTGGTCGGCAGCGCGATCGCCTCGTCGAAGGAGTTGGTGTGCAGCGACTGCGTGCCGCCGAGGATCGCCCCGATGGCCTGAGCAGTGACGCGGATCAGGTTGACCTCGGGCTGCTGCGCGGTGAGCTGCACGCCGGCAGTCTGGGTGTGGAACCGCAGCATCTGCGAGCGCGGGTCCTTGGCGCCGAACTGCTCGCGCATCACGCGCGCCCAGATCCGCCGGGCGGCGCGGAACTTCGCAACCTCCTCGAGAAGCGTCGTACGGGCGACGAAGAAGAACGCGAGACGTGGCGCAAACTCGTCGACGTCCTGCCCCGTCGCGATCGCCGCCCGGACGTACTCGATGCCGTTGGCAAGGGTGAAGGCGATCTCCTGCGCCGGAGTCGCACCGGCCTCTCCCATGTGGTAGCCGGAGATCGAGATGGTGTTCCACTTCGGGATGTTCGATCGGCAGTAGCTGAAGATGTCGGTGATCAGCCGCAGCGAGGGCTTCGGCGGGAAGATGTAGGTCCCGCGAGCGATGTACTCCTTGAGGATGTCGTTCTGGATCGTGCCGGTCAGCGCGGCCGGCGCGACACCCTGCTCCTCGCCAACAAGTTGGTAGAGCAGCATCAGCAATGACGCCGGTGCGTTGATGGTCATCGAGGTCGAGACCTGGTCGAGCGGGATGCCGTCGAAGAGCACGCGCATGTCGTCGATCGAGTCGATCGCGACGCCGACCTTGCCGACCTCGCCGTTGGCGATGGCTTCGTCGGAGTCGTATCCCATCTGCGTCGGCAGGTCGAACGCCACCGACAAGCCGGTCGAGCCGTTCTTCACCAGCTGGTGGTAGCGCTCGTTCGACTCTTTCGCCGTGCCGAAGCCGGCGTACTGACGGATCGTCCATGGTCTGCCGGTGTACATCGACGGGTAGACGCCGCGGGTGTACGGGTACTCGCCCGGCTCACCGAGCTGAAGGGAGGGGTCCCAACCCTTCAGGCTTGCCTCGTCGTAGACCGGCTCGATGCCGAATCCGGATTCGCTGTTCACGGCAACGACCGTAGATCGAGTGTCGGTGACTAGTCATATCGACGCCTCGGAAATGGTCGAAGTTGATCACCAGTCGGCCGTCACGCCGGGCCGATAGTGGACGTTGAGATGAACAACTCGACCAGAGCGGGACGGAGTGTGCCGTGTGCCCGGGCACAAACCGGGCGCCGCGACGCCGGCATGACCCTGGTCGAGATCGTCGTCGCGATCGCAATCATCAGCGTCGGTGTCTTCGCGCTGCTCGGCGAGCTCGCGACCGACATCAAGCAGCAAGGCTTGGAGAAGACACAGGCGACCGCGCTCCACATCGCCGACGGAGTGATCGAGTCGGCGAAGGCGATGAGCTACGGCTCGCTGGTCGGACAGGCCGGTACGAGCACCGCGACGACCCCGGTGAACGGCGTGGCCTACACCGCGATCAAGACCTTCCAAGTCTGCTCGCCGACCGATACCCCCAACGCGTGCACCTCGCCCGGCAGCGGCGCGGTCTCGACCGTCCATGCGAACGTCTCGGTCAGCTGGACCTTCGGCGGCAGGTCGCACACCCTCCGCGTCGCGCAGAGCGTCGGCGACGCGAGCCCGCTCACCGTGAGCGCCACGAGCAGCCCGCTCGGCAGCTGCGGCGGTGGGGGGACCACCCTCGTCGTCGGGCATCTGGCGCTTTCGCCGTCCGCGGTGACGGTGAGCAGCTCTGGCACGCCGTCCAGCGCGATCGCGGTGACCCTGACACAGACCGGTCTGTCGAACGCGACCTGCGTTCCGCTGACCTGGAGTGACGACAAAGGCTCGCACCAGGTCTCGCTCACCGGCAGCGGTGGCACCTTCACGGCCTCGATCCCGGCGTCGGCGATCACGAAGACGACATCGACCAGCGGCGGGTCCATCTCATTCACCGCGACAGTCCCTGGTAGCCAAGCGGTGCCGACCGCGTCGCTCACGATCATCGGCGCGCCCGCCTTCTCCGGGAACTGCACGATCAACGTCGCGGGCCTCGGGCTCAACGTGATGACTCTCGTCCCGCTGACCCGCAACACGCTGCTGCCCGCCGGGCTGAGCTGCACGACGGTGAACCTGTCAAAGACCGACACGGTGATCGCGACGTATCAGAGCGGCACGACCACAAAGAACATCGCGCTGACGAGCAGCAACGGCACGTCCTGGAGCGCGACCCTGCCCAGTGGCAGCGCGATGGTGAAGACCGGTCTTTCCGAAGGCTTCACCTTCGCGCTCACCCGCGCGGGCGACGGCTCCACGGCGTCGCAGAGCGTGACAGCGACCCTCGCATGACATTCCGCCGCAGGGCCGCGTCCGATGACCGGGGCGTCACGCTCCCGGAGCTGTTGGTGGTCATCGTGCTGTTCGCCATCGTCGGCGGGATTGTCGTCACGCTCTCGGTCAGCGGGTTGCACCACCAGACCGAGGTGCAGGACCGAAGCGACACGCTCGCGCAGGCACGTACGGCGCTCGAGCGGATCGATCGCGACATCCGCTCGGCTTATCCGCTGCTGTCGGTGTCGCCCACCCGGCTGGTGTTGCAAGAGGTCCAGCCGACCGTCACCCGGACCATGACCTACGCCGTCAGTGGCAGTCAGCTCGTCGTCTCCGAGACGGACACCCCCATTGCCGGCGGCGCGGCCACGTCATCGAACACCGTCCTCCTGCGCAACCTCGTATCCACTGTGACGAACCCGGTCTTCAGCGTCGCCCCGGTGACGGGCTACGTCGCCCCCGCCGGCAGCGGCGTCAACGCGGTGACTTGCGCGATGACCGGCAGCTCGTCGTACGACCCAGGTTGCGTCGGCAAGGTCACGGTCCACGTCATGGTGCAGCCGGCGACGCTGAAGGCAGCCGTCAGTCTCAGCGACAACGGCACCGAGTTGAGGAACGCCCCATGATCCGCCGACGCGACGAGGGCAGCATCATGTTGGCTCTGCTCGCGATTGTGATTCTCACCAGCGTGGTCACCGTGGGTCTCGCAACGGTGGTGAAGGGCCAGAAGCAGACCCGGCACGACGACACGTTTGCCCAAGCTCTGACCGGTGCCGAGACCGGGCTCGAGTCGATGGTCGCGCGGATCAAGGCGGCGCCCACCACGACGGCGCAGTCGGCGATCACCGGCACCAACACCACCACTGGTGCTAGCTACCGCACCCAGGCGGCCGATTCGAACGGCACCTGGCTCGTCGACTCGGTCGGAACGGCGACGACGCAAACGCACACCATCACGCGAGAGATCCAGGAGACGGTGACGGTGGCCGGGCTCTACTCGGTGCCGCTGTTCGGAAGCTCAGCCCTGACGATCGGATCCGGTTCCGGGGTCAACGAGTACGACTCAGGGGCCAACGGCGCCAACGCCGCGACCTCGTGCGGTCAGCTGCCGGACACCGGGATCCTTGGGCTGATCGCAACCACGATGTGCACACCGACGATTGCGTCGACCGGCCCCGCCGCGACTGACGGCGGTCTCACGATGAGCGGAACGGACCTCGGAAGCTTCAGCGAGGTCGACGTGGATGACGCGGCGCCCGTGGGCTACAGCAACCCCGACGCGACAGGAACCTGCATCGGGGATGCGACGTCGTGCGCATCGGCCGAAGTCCTCCGCTCGCCGGCAAGCCTGACCTACCCGGCCAGCACTGCGTGCGCGAGCGGCATCGGCGTGAACGCGTCGGCGATCACCGGCTCCAACTATCTCGCTGCGGGCGCCGTCTACAACCTGCTGGGCAACTTCACGCTCAACGCCGCCGTCACCGCCAACCTCACCAACCTGTCGGCGTCGGCAGTCACGCTGTGCTTCAACGGCAACCTGCTCGTCCCGTCGCTCGGTGCCCTTGGCGTGACGCTGCCGTGGAACAGCTACATCAGCTCGGTGCTCCCGCTGCGCTACACCCCGCGACCACCGGCGACGTTGATGTTCGTGGACACGGCAACATCGTCGGGGTCCTCGACAATCACGATCGGTGACGGTCTCAACCCCGAGACGGCACTTTCCGCGGTCATCTACGCGCCGTACGCGAACTGCGTCGTGAGCGGCCATCTCGATCTCTACGGCGCGATGATCTGCGGCAGCATCTCCGCGCCCGGCGGGATCTCGGTCCACTACGACAAACAGCTCTCGACGCTGACCCAAGAGCAGACGGTCACGGTTTCCAACTGGCGCGAGATCCACTAGGCGACCCGGCCGCCATGGGTTAGTCCATATGGCGCAACCGGAGCCCCGATCAGGCTCAGTACTTCGTGGCTGTCACTCCAATGACGATTGCGATCTGGCATTCGGGCGAGTCCTTGTTAGCCGAAACAGCGGATCAGAGATTGCGCTAGGACCCTTACGCCAGGGCTCGAAATGTCCGATGCTTACTAGGTGGGAGCTTGGCACCGGTATATCCAATGGCGAGCGCGCGGGCGCGACGCCATGCCCAACGACGCCGG
>DATAUF010000170.1:0-8195 GCA_036268405.1 Mycobacteriales bacterium | reverse complement strand
CGTCCGGTGAAGTGGAGCACGATCGCCGGCTTACCGCTCGCCACGTCCACGCGCTTGTTGTTGCGGAACACCCCGACACCGAACGCGCACACCGAGTGCCGCTTCGCGGTGTTCAGGTGCTTGTTCGCAGAGGCGTTGGAGATCCGGCTGATCACGATGTCGGTCTTCTTGGCGAAGGTCCCTCTGGGAACGGTCACCGTCAGGTGGCACTTCGCGCTCTCGGCGTGCAGCGTGCAGGCGCCCGGGCCGGCCGAGCACGCGGTGATCGTCGGGCCGAATCCGGGAGGCGTGACACTGCCGCCGCCCCCAGGGCCGTACGCGAAGCTCGCGGCAGGCGCGACAAGGACAGCGGCTGATGCCAGCCCTGCGACTACAGCGGACCTTGCACGCATGTTTGCTCCGATCGCTCCAAGCCCGGCGTTACTCAAATCGGACTATATCGGCGCCTCCCTTGCGCGTCACCCCCACGATCAAGAGAGCACGTCTCGCAGGGCGTTGATCATGTCCGTGGTCGCATCGGCCGCGGCGGCGCTGAACGTGCCCAAGCCGAAGTACCCGTGGATCAGTCCGTCGTACCTGCGGACGACCACACGGACACCGGCGTCCGCGAGCGCTTTGCCGTAGGCAAGGTCCTCGTCGCGCAACGGGTCGAACTCGCCCACGCCGAGGACTGCGGGCGCGACACCTGCGAGATCCGTCGCCCGGATCGGCGACATCCGCGGGTCCGAGGTATCCGCGTCGGCCGGGAGGTAGAGCCCGCTGAACCACAGCATGTCCTCGGCGGTGAGGAAGTAGCCTTCGGCGTTCTCCACGCGCGATGGGTAGTCGGCGTCCTCGGCGAAGTCGACGCCGGGATAGATGAGGAACTGCGCGGCAAGTGCGGGACCGCCGGTCCGGCAGGTCAGCGCCACGGCAGCGGCGAGGTTGCCGCCGGCGCTGTCACCGCCGACGACGAGCCGGTCAGCGTCGTCCCCGAGGGTTGCGACGTTGTCCGCGGCCCATCGGGTCGCGGCCAGGCAGTCCTCGTAGCCCGCCGGGAAGGGGTGCTCGGGCGCCAGCCGGTAGTCGATGCTGACGACGACCATCGCGCCGTCGCGGCAGATCAGCCGTGCCTGGTCGTCGTGGGTCTCGATGTCGCCGATGACGAATCCGCCCCCGTGGAAGAAGACCATCGTCGGGAGGGCGCCGTCAGCGTCGGGCCGGTAGACGCGCGCCGCTCGAGGCCCGTCGGCGCCCGGGACGGTGATGTCCTCGACGGACCGGACGGCGGCCAGCGTCGCTGGGTCGCGCACCCCGACGGTGCCGGCGCGAAAGCCCACGCGTGCCTGCTCGACCGTGCCGGCCGACATCGAGGGCGCGCCGGCCTGCGCCATGAAGTTGAGGATGTTGGCGATCTCCGGGTCGAGCGGCATCGCAGTTCCCCTTCGGATAGATCGAGCGTCAGGAGACGCGGGTCGAGCTGAATGCTTGCCACATCATCGCGTATGCGCCGCCGGCGTCCAGGAGGGTCAGATGATCGCCGTCCTCGACCACTCGGCCAGCGTCGATGACCAGGATGCGGTCGGCGCCGCGGGCGGTCTGCAGCCGATGCGCGATGACGATCGACGTCCGGCCGTGAGCGACGACGTCGATCGCGCGCGTCACCACGGCCTCCGCGGCGAGGTCGAGGGTCGCGGTTGCCTCATCCAGCAGCAGCAGGGCTGGGTCGACCAACAGCGCGCGAGCGAGGCAGACCAGCTGGCGCTGTCCCGCGGACAGCGAACGTCCCCGCTCTGCGATCGCGGTGTCGTAGCCGTCACGCTGGGCTTCGACCCACGGCGCGAGGCCGACCTCGCGGCAGACCTGTTCGATGTCGCCGTCGCTCGCTTCGGGGCGGCCGTACGCGACGTTGTCACGGACCGTGCCACTGAACAGGAACGGCTCCTGCGGGACGTAGCCAAGTCTTCGGCGGTACGCCGTCGGGTCGAGGTCGCGCAGGTCGTGGCCGTCGAGCAGCAGCGCGCCACCGGTCGGATCGTAGAAGCGCGCGGCGAGCTTCATCATCGTGCTCTTGCCCGCGCCGGTCCGTCCGACGAGCGCGATCCGTTGCCCGGGCTCGATGGTGACCGTCACGCCGCGCAGCGCATCGGTGGCCGCGCGTCGATACCGGTAGGTGACGTCGGCGAATCGCAGCTCGCCGCTGACATCTGCAAGCTCAAGCGGCTGGAGTGGGGCAGGAGTCGTCGTCTGCTCGGAAAGCAGGGTGTGGATCTTGCGCATGCCGGCGCGCGCCTGCTGATAGGAGTCGAAGACCTGCGAGAGCTGCTGGATCGGTGCGAAGAACTGCGTCAGGTAGAGGACGAACGCGATGAGCACGCCCGCGAACGCGGGGTTGTCGCGCAGCCTGCTGACGCCGAGGGTCAGCACCAGCGCGGTCGCCACCTGTTGCAGCAGCTCGCTCGAGGCCATGTACCAGATCTGGATCGACAGCGCGCGCAGCCCGGCGTCGCGGTTGGTGGTCGTCAGGGTGGTGAAGTCGGTCAGGTCGCGCGCCTCGCGGCTGTGTGCCTGCGTCACCCGTACGCCGGCAAGCGACTCGGCGAACGATGCGTTGACCGACGCGATCGTGTCGCGCTGGTAGTCATAGGCGACCGTCGATCGCCGCTGGTACCAAACGGTGGCGGCCACCATCGGCGGGAGGACGGTCAGCGCGACGAGTGCCAGCCGGAGATCGGTGACGAGAAGGATCACCGTGATGCCCACGAGGGTCGCCAGTGAGACGACAGCATTGAGCAGCCCGTTCTGCACGAGGTTGGACAGCGTGTCGACGTCGCTCGTGACGCGGGTCAGGATCCGACCGGACAGCTCGGTCTCGTAGAAGTCCATTCCGAGTCGCTGAAGGTGTGCGAAGACCCTGACCCGCAACGCGGCGAGCAGCCGTTCGGAGGCCTGGCCGGTTGCCACGGCGGACGCCCACATGTCCCACCAGTCGAACAGTGACACCGCCGCGAACACCAACGCGACCACGAGCAGTGCGCTCGTCGAGTGGTGCGCGACGCCACGGTCGACACCCGCGCGAATCAGGTCGGGCTGGGCCAGCGTCGCGAGGGCGTCGCCGATCACGAGGCCGAGGCTGGTCAAGAGGATCAGCCGTTGCCGGCGCAGCAGCTGGCGAAGGCTGACGGTGTCCTCGTCGCGGGCAGCCTGCTCGATGAGTCCTTCCGGGAGCACGTCCGTCGCGGGCGGCAGTGCCTCGAGCTGGGCGAGCAGGTTGGCGTTTGGGGTCAGGAGACCGGCCATGCCGCCGCCGCCGGCACGCCCGGGTGTCCACGTCCGGTTAGCCGCTGTGATGACACGGGTGGTGCGTGTCTTGGCGTCAGCTCGCGAGGTGATCGGGCTCAGCAGTGCCGTCGGCTGTGGTGTGGCGTCGAGCAGCTCGCGGTAGCGCGCGTTGGTCGCGATGAGGTCGTCATGGCTGCCGATGGCGGTGATGCGACCGGCTTCGAGCAGCACCACTCGGTCGGCGAGCCTCGTGGTCGACTCGCGGTGCGCAACCAGGATCGTCGTACGGCCGACGTGCCAGTCGCGAAGCGCGTCGTGGATCTCGGCCTCGACCGCGGCGTCGACCGCGCTCGTCGCGTCGTCGAGGACGGCGATATCGGGGTCGGCGAGCAACAGCCGCGCCAGCGCGATCCGCTGCCGCTGCCCGCCGGACAGCGTCAGACCGCGCTCTCCGACGACGGTCTCGTAGCCGTCGGGCAGCTCGTCGATGAACTCCGCGGCCTGTGCGGCCGCTGCCGCCTCGCGGATCTGCTGATCGGTGGCCTCGGGCCGGCCGTAGCCGATGTTGGCGCGGATCGTGTCCGAGAACAGGAAGGCCTCCTCGAAGGCGATCCCGATCCGCGACCGCACCGAGGACAGGGTGGTGGTGCGGATGTCGTCGCCGTCGACGAGGACCGCGCCAGAGGCTGGGTCGTAGAAACGAGGCAGCAGCATCGCCAGCGTCGACTTGCCGGACCCGGATGGTCCGACCAGCGCGACCACTTCGCCAGGTGCGATGTCGAGGTCGATGCCGTCGAGGATCAGCGGACCATCCTCGGCGTACCGGAACGAGACACCTTGCAGGGCGACCGCCCCGTCCGCGTTGCTGAGTGGATGCGCATCGTCGGCGTCGGTGATCGTCGGCTCGGTGTCGAGGATGGCGACGATCCGCTCGACACCGGCGCGCGCCTGCTGGGAGAGCGCCAGGATCGCGCCGATCATCCGTGCCGGAGCGGCGAGCTGCACCAGATAGGTGGTGCAGGCAAGGAACGTGCCGAGGCTGAGCCGGTGATGCAGTGCCAGCCATCCGCCGATGACGAGCACGCCGAGCTGCCCGAGCGTCGGGACGCTTTGCAGCGTCGCGGTGAAGGACGCACGCTGGCGGGCGGCGCGCATTCGCCCGGCGTACATGCTGCGGGCCGCGTCCATGACCCGGCCGACCTCGGCGTCCTCCTGTCCGAACCCCTTCACGACCCGGACTCCGGTAATCGACTCCTCGACGGTGTTGGTGAGCTCCCCTTCGCGCTGCGACGCGTCCCAGCTCGATGCGAAGACACCGGCGCGGGTGTGCGAGCCGAGGATCGCGGTCATCGGGACGACGATGCTGGCCACGAGTCCGAGCTGCCACGACATGAAGAAGATCGCGACGACACTTGCCGCGAGCTGCAGCACGCTGGCGAGGACCTGCGGTCCCCATGCGAGGAACTGTTGGATCAGCGCCAGGTCGGCGCTCGCCCGCGACACGAGCTGTCCCGTCCGGAGCTGCTCGGCGGCCCGCGGATCGAGCGATGCCAGATGGGCGAACAGCGTGGCGCGCAGCCGAGCCTGCACGTCATAGCTGACCTGTCCGGCACGCCAGCGTCGGGCGCGGGTCGAGAAGAACCGGAGGATCCCGAGGGCGAACAGCGCGATCAGCCAGTTGCGGACCGCGGGATGACGGGGATTCAGCGCGTTGTCGACGACGATGCGGGACACCAACGGTGTCGCCGTGATGATCGCGGTCGTGAGAACGGCGGCGGCGACGCTGACGACGAGCATGCGTCGCGCCGGGCCGACAAAGCCCCAGAGCAGCCGCAGCCATCCCTCGCTGCGGTCGGTGTCGTCAGCTGCGACGGGCTGGTCCTGGTCGGTCACGATGCCCTGATTGTTTCATCGCGCAACGACTACGACTCCGGACTCGTCGCGTGCCGGCGCCGGTAGGCCGCCACGTTGGTGCGGGTCGCACACCGCTGGCTACAGAACCGCTTGGAGTGGTTGGCGGTGGCGTCGAAGTACGCCGCCGAGCAGCCGGTGTCGGCGCACCAGCCGAAGCGGTCGGCGCCGATCTCGGTGACGGTGAGGGTCATGCCGTACAGCGCCTCGCCGGTCAGAATCGCGGCGACCGAGTCGCCGCTGTCGTTGATGTGCAGGTGCCAGGTCGAGGCATCGTGGCCGGAGATCCGGGGTCGCACGGGGTGGCGCTCGAGCAGCTCGTTGAGGGTGGCGACGACCGCCGCCTCGTTGCCCTGGGCCGAGTCGTCGATGACGGCGCGCAGTTCTTCCTGGGTCTTGCGCAGCGCTCGGATGTCGGCCGGCGTGACGCGGCTGCTGAGCCACTCGCGATCAGCGAGGTACGCCGCGAGCGACTCGGTCGTGGTCAGGTCGGCGTTGACCAGTTCCGCGGCCGCTCCTGCGTAATGACCAGAATCCATCTTTACAACTTACACTCGTGCGCCTAGAATGTAAGCGTTAGCAAGACCGCTAGCACTTACCGACGGCTCGGCCGCCTGTTCGAGGAGAGTCCCCCGTGTACCCGCAGTTGGCACCAGCGCTCAACGACCTGCATCGAGAGGCGCTTCGCAGCGCTGCCCGACGTGACCGCCTCGCGGTCGCGGCCCGGCGCGCAGCGCGCGCCCGCCGCATCGGCTGACCGCTTCCCTCGGAGCTGCTCGGCCCGACCTAGTCCGGTGGCGCCGTGAAAAGCAGTGCTTGGGCCGGCGCTGCCGGGCAGATCAGGTCCCGGTCGCGACTGTCGTTGCGCCACCACTGCACGATCCAGTTGGGTCCGCCCGATGGCCCGACCTTGCACACCTTGCGCGCGCCAGTCGCGCTGCCGTGCCCGATGGTCGACCAGGCCGGCAGGTTCGGTAGACGCCAGCCGCCCACGACCTGCCGCCAGCCGTTGGCATAGGTGTAGATGCCGACCCGGTGGCCGGCGTCGGTGTAGGCCTTGATCGCGCCGGTGATGACGGCACGGTTGTTGCCATGGTTGTGCGGCCACGGTGCTGCCGGATAGGGCTCGACATCGACCCATACGACCGGGGCGAGCATCCCGGTGGCCGTCATGGTCGACAGGTTGTACGACGCTTCGGCGTACCCCGCGTTGCGTAGCGCGCCACGCGCGGTGGATCCGTCGTACGGCCCTTGCTGGCCGTAGCGGAGCAGCTGCGCGGGGCGAGGGAATGTCGTCATCGCGTACGCCCCGAGCCGAAGGCGATGCGTGCTCACCCACAAGAGCTGGTCGGCCAGGCACGGGTTGGGATGAAAGCCGGGCCCGTTGGTGACGCCGACGATCACGAACTTCGCCGTGCTGTCCGGCAGCGGCTCACCCGAGGAGCGCCGCGACGGGATGCCTTCGCCCTTCGGGCAGTTGGGCCAGGAGATGTCGCCGCCGTGGACACCGGTGGGGCTTGCTTCGGCGAACGACATGGTCGACACGGCCGCCGTGGTCAGCAGGAGCGAGGCACAGAGCAGGCTGCGCCAAGCTGCGACGACTGGGACGCGCATCCGTACAGACCACCACACCTTCTGTGCGACGTCATCCGTCGACGTCCATCCGCACGTTGCACACAAACGGATTGGCGCGAACCGCGTACGGTGAGAAGTGCAGCGCGGCTTGCTGCCTGACTGATCCGGAGGCAGTGATGGGAAGCAAGGACAAGGGCGGTCGTGAGGTCCGCAAGCCCAAGGCGAGCAAGAAGCCCAAGGGCGTCGTCGTGCCGAGCAGCTCGGCCATCCCGCCGAGCACGCACGGCAAGGACCAGCCGGCGAAGTAGGCGCACGCGGCTGGCGTCTAGCCTGCCTGCTCGTGGAGCCTGAAGGAACATGCCCGACCTGCGGTCGGCCGCTGGCTCGGCACGACCGAAACATCCGGTTCCGGCTGCCCGACCCGGTGCAGGAGACGATTGAGCAGGAGAAGGCCACCGGCACCTGGATGAGCCACGCCGACGCGCAGACCTCGGTGATGATGCAGGTGCCGGACGTGGGCACGTATGTCCGGGCTCTTGTCCCCGTCGCACTCACCGGTGGTCATACCGTCACGTTCGGCGTGTGGCTCCTCGTCACGCCGGACGATCTGCAGCGTGCCGCCTCGGTTTGGACCGGGCCTGAGTACGCCGGCCTCACCTTGGACGGTTGGCTGGCGAACTCGCTGCCGGGCTGGGGCTTGCTGGGCACCGAGGTGACCGCCGCGGTCCGCAAGCGGCAGCACACGCCGTACTGCGTCGACAGCCCAGATCGAGTGCTCGCTGCCGTGCTCACGCAGGAGTGGCGTCACGACCTGGTACTGGACGCGCTCGAGGTCCACGGCATCTGACTGGCGCTTCGGATCGCCTGACCCAGGCGGTCCGCATTGGCACTGAACACCTCCGGGTCATCCGCGTCGGGGCTGAACATGTCGGCGTAGGCGATCGGATCGCCCGGCGCGGGATCGTCGACATAGCGCGGCACAACGTGCGTGTGGAGATGCGGCACCCAGTTGCCGAGGGTCATCAGGTTGATCTTCATCGGTGCGAAGACTGAGTTGATGGCTTGCGCGACCAGCTCGACGTCGTGCCAGTAGGCCGCACTTTCTTCGGGTGCCAGTTCGAAGGACTCCGATACGTGTCGGCCGCTCCAGGCGACCACGCAGTACCCAGGGAGGAGGCTGTTCGCCGCGAGTCGGACTTCAGCGTTCGCGAGGAGCAGTCCGGTCCGCAGATCGTTAGTGCGCGCGTCTTGCCGGCCACTACACATCGGGCAATCCGCTCCGCGCTTTCGTTCCGTCCAGTCCGGCGGCCAACCACCTCGAGTCATCCGCGCAGCCTCGCCTCCATGCACGTCGTTGGGCAAGCATCTGGCCGTAGTTCCCGTAGCCTCCAACGTCGGAGGGCTCGCCTAGTGGCCGATGGCGGCGGTCTTGAAAACCGCTATGGGGT
>DATAUF010000169.1:0-10774 GCA_036268405.1 Mycobacteriales bacterium | reverse complement strand
TACGCCGATTGATCGGAGATCATCGTGACCCTCGACGAACAGACAATCGTGGGTGCGCTGGGCGACATCGATGTCGTTGTGCCCGGCGACCTCGTCAACCGCGTCCGGGTGGGTGGTCGCCGCCGACTGCTCCGTCGGAGGGCGGGCGCCGGCGTGGCTGTCATCGCTGCCGGTGCCGTCGTGGTCCCCGTGACGATCGCGCTCGGATCGGGCGGCGGTTCGGGGGTTGAGCCGACGCAGCGCCAGCACATCTATCCCGGTCTCTACGCCCCGCCGCCGACGCCCGGTAGCCAGTGCAACAACGCGGGGGGTGGACCGGCGTCGCCCACTGCTTATCCGGAGCTGTTGTTGCTCCCGCCAGCGGGGCAACGCAACAGTGAGGTGTCCTTCGGCCTGCAAACCTGGGCGTGCCCGATTCCGCATGTCGCGCTGACCGCGCTGCGGCTTCAGGGCGACAGTGTGCAGGCGGGAATCGTGGTCGAGGGACCTGATGCGCCGACACCGCCCGAGATCGACGAGGCGGGTCCCGGCGTACAGCACGCCACACCACCGGGTCACTCGCCGATCCTGGGACAGCCGGCGACAGAGTTCACCTTCGGCAACACCGAGCATCGCGACGTCTACTGGTCCGAGCCGGATGGCGGCCAATGGCATGCGACGGTCAGCGGGCTGTCGCAGTCAGCGGCAGTCGAGCTCCTCGACGGGTTGACCCTCGAATCGCGGACCGGGAGTGCATCCCTTGCGGGCTCGCAGACCAACTGGCAGGTCGAACCCCCCGCGGCCGACGCAGCGGCTTCCGATGAGGGTGCGCTGGCCGCGGCGTGGACTGATGCGGAGGGACACCGCGCAACGCTGAACATCACTCAGGGACCTGATCGAGTCGACCAGTTCGCGGTCGGTGCCCCTAGCGGGCAGTACGTGCCGGAGGGATATGCGGGACCGATCCGGTTGACGAGCGTTCGCGGGCATCCGGCCGCTTTTGGCCCGGGCGCCACTCCCACGTTGTTCTGGCAGGAGGCGCCCGATGTCGAGGTCAGCCTGGTGATCACTGGCGCGAGCGAAGCCGAGATCAAGCAGGTCGCCGGGTCGTTGACGCTTGCCTCGCCGAACGACCCGCGGTTCAGTGCCAACTGATCGCAGGTGACTGCGCGTTGCGGCTACTCGAGGTAGTCGCGCAGCTTCTGTGAGCGGCTCGGGTGGCGGAGCTTCGACAGCGTCTTCGCCTCGATCTGGCGGATCCGCTCGCGGGTGAGCCCGAACTCGCGGCCGATCTCGTCGAGGGTGCGCGGCTGGCCGTCCGTGAGACCGAAGCGAAGCGCGACGACCGCAGCCTCGCGCTCGGGCAGCGTCTTCAGGACGCTGTCGAGCTCGCGCTGCAGCAGGCCGAAGGAGACGACCTCGGAGGCGATCGGAGCGTCGGCATCCTCGATGAAGTCGCCGAGGGAGCTGTCGCCCTCGTCGCCGACGTTCTGCTCGAGGGACACTGGCTCGCGGGCGTACCCCTGGATCTCGACGACCTTGTCAGGGGTCATGTCGAGCTCCTTGGCGAGCTCGTCCGGAGTGGGCTCCCGGCCCAGGTCCTGCAGCATCTGGCGCTGAACCCGGGTGAGCTTGTTGATCTGCTCGACCATGTGTACCGGGATGCGGATCGTGCGGGCCTGGTCGGCCATCGCCCGGGTGATCGCCTGCCGGATCCACCACGTGGCGTACGTCGAGAACTTGTAGCCCTTGGTGTAGTCGAACTTCTCGACCGCGCGGATCAAACCGAGGTTGCCTTCCTGGATGAGGTCCAGGAACGCCATGCCGCGACCGGTGTAGCGCTTCGCGACCGACACGACGAGGCGAAGGTTGGCTTCGAGCAGGTGGTCCTTGGCGCGTTGGCCGTCGGCGATCAGCCAGTCGTAGTCCTTGCGCAGCGCCTTGGCGACGCGGGACTCGCCGGCATCGGCGGCGCGCTCACGCTCGGCGGCGAACAGTCCCGCCTCGATGCGCTTCGCGAGCTCGACCTCCTGCTCGGCGTTGAGCAGGGCGACGCGACCGATCTCCTTGAGGTACGCGCGGACCAAGTCGGTCGACGGCCCGGAGTTGTCATCCTCGACGACGACGACCTCTTCGTCGTCGTCTTCTTCCTCTTCGACGAGCTCGGCTTCCGGTGGTTCGGTGTCGGCGTCGATGGGCGCGGGCGCGACGACCACTCCGTCGGCGGCGGGATCTGTCACCGCGGCCACGTTCGGCTCTGCATCGCCGTCATCCGACGTCTCGGCCACCACAGAAATCGCTGGCTTGCGGGTGCGGGTGGCGCGCTTGGCCGGGTCCGCGGTGGCTTGACGTGCGCTGCTCACGAACTGCCTCTCCCGTGCTGACGTACCGCCGAGGGGGCCGTCCCCGTGAGGACGGCGCCGCCCAGAGTAGCCCGGTTTTGGGTCCCTCAACCGAGTCGATCAAAGGAGGCCGCTCTGTACCGCCGAAGGGACTAATTTCGCCCGCCACGTCATCAGTTTGCCGACGGCCGGAGTGGACTGCTGCAGCGAGGCGCCCCACCAAACCGTACGGTGGTTCGACGGCAGCGCAGGATGGTGTAGGTCGTTGCGGACGGTGCGCCCGCGACAGAGAAGTCGATGCGTAACAAACCGTTTCGCGGGTACTCGCCGCGGTCGTTGAATCGGATCGGCGGCAGGGAGATTCGGGCATAGCCGTGGGCCGGCACCACCGTGCCGGCGAGCTTCGCCGGAAGTGGTCGTTCGGCAATGCCCGCGGTGCCTTCGCCGTGGGTGTCCCACAGGCCGACGAGGTACGTCGGGTCGGGGGTGAGCACGACCGGACGTGACGTCGGATTGAGCAGCACTACCCTCAGCACGCCGAGGTGGGTGTCGCGGACGAATGGCTGGGCAGTCACGGAGACCTTCAGCTTCGACCACTCGGGCGGCGGCCCCTGCACGGCCTGATTCGGGTTCGGCGAGCCGCCGACGATCCCGGGAATGAGTTCGGTGTTCGAGCTGCCGGCGCACGTCGGCTGGGCGCCGGACAGCGGAATCCGCAGATCGCCGCCGTTCACCCGCAGCTGCAGTGAGGCCGCTCTTGCGCCGCACCAGGAGCCGCGCCAGGTGAAGCCGACGGTGACTTCGCCGGACAGACCGAATGCGAAGTCGTAGCCCGGCGGGGAGTCGGTCACCGGCGGCCTGACGACCGGGATCGGCAGCTGTCGCCCGGTCCGGTCAACCAGCGTGGGCGCGGCGGATACCGACAGCGAGCAACGGTGGCCTTGCACGACCGCGGCGCCTTCGACCAAGGTCCCGTCGGGATGTAGTGCGGCGGTCGCCCGGAGGTCGGAAAGCCGGCAAAGGGGATACCGCGCGGTTACCCCGCCGATGATCAAGGCGAGCGGGGGCGCGACGTCGTAGGAGCGTTGCGGGATGTTGACGGACAGCGGTTGCGCCGTCACCACGTGGCGGGGGTGACTTGGCGGGCCGCTCCGCACGACTGCGACGGTGACGTCGCCGGCGACGAGGGCGACCCCTAGCACCGCGATGATCAGCGCCGTTGCCGATGACCGACGCTTCACGGTTCCTGCTCTCGCTACAGGTCGAGGGCTACGTACTTGGTCGTGAGGTATTCGTCGATGCCTTCCGGTCCACCTTCACGGCCGAAGCCGGACTCCTTGATCCCGCCGAACGGCGCAGCCGCATTGGACACCAGACCGCGGTTGAGGCCGAGCATGCCGACCTCGAGGGCCTCGGCGACCTTGAAGGCGCGGTTGATGTCCTGGGTGAAGACGTAGGCGACCAGGCCGTACTCGGTCTTGTTGGCAGCAGCGATCGCCTCGTCGTCGGTCTTGAACGTCTTGATCGCAGCCACCGGACCGAAGATCTCCTCGCGCAACAGCTCACTGTCAGCGGCGATGCCTGACAGCACCGTCGGAGCGAAGAAGTGGCCCTTGTCGCCGACCTTCTCCGCGCCGGTCAGGACCGCGGCGCCCTTGCTGACGGCGTCGTCGACGAGCTCGGCGACCTTGTCCCGCTGGTCGGCGTCGATCAGCGGGCCGACCTGCACCCCGTCGTCAGTACCCCGCCCGACCGGCATCGCGGCAAGCCGCTCCGCCAGCCGGGCGGCGAACTCTTCAGCGACCGACTCATGAACATGGAAGCGGTTGGCCGCCACGCACGACTCGCCGCCGTTGCGCATCTTCGCGATGACCGCCTGGTCCACCGCGTGGTCGATGTCCGCGTCTCCGAAGACCACGAAGGGCGCGTTGCCGCCCAGTTCCATCGAGCACTTGACCAGTCGCTTCGACGCCATCTCCATCAGCTTCTTGCCGACGGGCGTTGAGCCGGTGAAGGACATCTTTCGCAGTCGAGGGTCGTCGAAGAGCGGCTCAGTGACGCGGCTGGCGCTGCTCGACGAGATGATATTGAGTACGCCACCCGGCAGCCCGGCCTCGGCGAGGATCTCCGCGAGGGCGAGCATCGACAGCGGGGTCAGCTGGGCAGGCTTCACGACCATCGTGCACCCGGCGGCAAGCGCCGGGCCGATCTTGCGCGTGCCCATCGCCGTTGGGAAGTTCCACGGCGTGATCAGCAGACAGGGACCGATCGGCTGCTTCATCGTGAGGAGCCGGCCGGCCCCGCTCGGGTTCGTCGCGAAGCGGCCATCGATGCGAACGGCCTGTTCGGAGAACCAGCGGATGAAGTCGGATGCGTAGGTGATCTCGCCACGGGACTCGGCGAGGGGCTTGCCCATCTCCAGAGTCATCAGCAGGGCGAGGTCGTCGACCCGCTCGTTCATCAGCTCGTAGGTGCGTCGCAGGATCTCGCCGCGCTCGCGCGGCGGGGTTGCGGCCCATGCGTCGGCGGCATCGCACGCGGCATCGAGGGCCGCCTTGGCGTCCTCGGCCGTTCCGTCGGCAATCGCGCACAGGGCCTGCTCGGTGGACGGGTCCTCGACGGCGAGCGTCGATCCGCTCGAGCTTTCGCGCCACTTGCCACCGATGAACAGGTCCTTCGGGACCGATTCGACAACGCGCTTCTCATCAGCTGCTGTCACTGTCACGACCTCCACGCTCTGGCGCGCGATGCGGACTCGCCTGGTCCGGCTGTTGATGCCCATACCCGGCGCCAGTCCGCCCCATCCGGACCGGACGAAGGCGGTGTCTGCTCACTGCTGGCGCGAAGCGAAGCGGCGTACCAGTCGGTGGAGTCCTCGTCGAGCAGCGTGGCAATCGCCGCTGTGATGCGGCTGTTGAAGGTGAGGGTGTTCTCGCCATCGACCGCGCGGATCGGACGGCCATAGCGGACGTGAACCGGCGGTCGACCAGGCTTCGGCCAACCTCGGCCACGCGGCATCGCGGCGTACGAGCCGCGGATCGCGACCGGCAGCACGGGGATGCCGTGCGCCATTGCCACCGCCGCGGCACCAGGGCGGAAGCGGCGGGTCCAGCCGTCCGGAGAGCGGGTGCCCTCGGGGAACATCACGATCGACCAGCCGTCCGCGATGAGCTTCGTCGGCGTGTCCGACAGGCCGTGGCCGTGACGCTCGATCGGGAAGGTCGCGAATATCAGCGCCGAGCCGATCGCCCGCCACCACGCGTCGAAGAAGTAGTCCGCGGCAGCGCCGACCGTCACCTTTCGCTGCCACTCCGTCGGCAGCGTGGTGAGGAGCAGCGCGGTGTCGAGATGCGAAGTGTGGTTCGCGACGATCACGACCGGCCCTTCCAGGCCGTCGAAGACATCGAGCCCATCGATCGTCATCGTGGTCTCGCGGTGGACCAGCGGCGTCAGCCCGCCTCGCAGAATCACCTCGCGTGCCGCTCGGGCCGGCCGGGACCGCGCCCAGTCGGTCGGAAACTCCTTGCGGTCGCCGAAGGAGTGATGCGGCTCGGCCGAGTGCGGTGGCAGCTTGCGGTGCCCCCATCGCCAGCCACGCGACAGCGCCTCGATGTCCTTCGAGAGTCGGGTCATCTCACGTCGGCCAGCAGGTGCGGTGGGTTGTGGGTATAGGTGATCGTCGGGCTGCTGCCGACGGTGTCGCGGGCGAGCTCGAGGGCATCGGCGAACGTTGACGCCGACCGCATCCCCATGCGCGCGACCGCTCGCCGGTCGCCGCCGACCCAGATGACCTGCCCGACGTGGTCGAGAGCGTGGGCACACCAGTACCACATGTAGAAGGGGTGGACGCCGTGGTACGCGTGCGAGGTCCGATACAGATGCGTGTACCAGGGATCGGTGGCGTACTGCTCCTCGAACTTCGGTCCGATGACCTTGGGGTCGGTGCTCTCGGCGAGGACCTCTTCGAAGAAGTCGACGTAGCTCGGGTGGTGCAGCGTTGAGAACTCCCACGGCACCGGGTGGTTGAGGATGACCACGCCGCCCTCGCGGACCAGTGGCTTGCCGCGGTACATGTTGAACAGGTAGCCCAGCCCGAGGCACGCGGCGAGGATCGGATTCATCACGCTGTTGACGTTGTAGGGGCACAGGTACGGCAGCCCCATGACCAGCACGTCGGTCTGACCGTCTACCTCGACGAGCTGCTGGCGGTGCACCATCTCGAGCGTCTTCTCGTGGACCGGTTCGACGGCTCCCGCAGTCACGCCGGTCACGCCGTACGGCGCCTCCATCTTCTGGAAGGTGCGTCGCCGCTGCTTCGCCGGTAGCAGGTCCAAGCCGCGCTTGGCGCCGAGGAACATCGCCTGGTCGCGCAGCGACCACTCCCACTCGCGCTTGGTCAGGAAGCCGTACTGCGATGGGAACGCGTCGTTGTTCAGCGTGGTCTCGATCTGGAAGACCTTGACGTGCTCGTTGATGATCCGGCCCATGCGCCACGCGCTCGAGTGCAGCTCCGAATGACGGGGGTCCATGAACGACTTCGAGTTGACCATCGTGTGCTCGTTGTGGTGATGGCGCAGCGACTTGTACGACGCCAACCCGATCGCCGTCGACTTCCAGCCGCCGTCCATCGCCACGAGGTTGACGTTGACGTAGACCAGCAGGTCGGACTCAGCGGCGCGCTTGGAGATCTCGACGTCCTCGCCGTGCTCCGTCGTGCCGAGGTGGGACAGGTTGGTCTGGTCCTCTGCATCGAAGTTGTAGAGGTTGTCGGGCCAGAACGAGCGATACACCCGCTCGCCCACGACGGCCTTGATCTCCGCGCCGGTCATCCGCCGGTGAAGGGCCGTCGCAACGATCAGCTGCACGTCGTCGACGCCGGCATCCGCCGCGTGCTGCAGAACGTGCTCGAGGACGCGCTGCCGGATGTCGGGCTTGCGCATCGGCGGAAGCGGAAGTGACAGGTCATCGAAGGCGATCGTCAGCTTCATACCGGGACGCAGCAGCGCCGGAAGCGGCTCCGAGTCGATCGGGTGCAGCAACGCCTGCTCGATCGTCTCGTCGATGTCGACCACGGCCGGCAAGGACTCCGGCGGATAGATCACCCGGGTGCCGAGCGGGAACTCCTGCAGCCCGAATGACTCGCCGGCGTGCATGAGCAGCGGCGGAGTTCGCTCGTCGACGTTGAGGACAAAGCCGGGCCTGCTCAACTTGCACTCCTCAGGTCGAACGCAACTTTCAGTGTTCCGAGCCGGCCGCCGTCATGCGCGTGGTCGAGCGCCTCCCGCCAGCGGCCGAGCGGGTAGGCAACGCCGACGAGATCGTCGAGTGGAGCTTCCTTCGCCAAGCGCATCGCGACCTCGAATGCGTCACCCGCGCTGGCGTACGCGCCGGTGACATCGAGCTCGCGGAACCACGCCGGCGTCATGTCGACGCCGTCGCCCGGTACGCCGGCCAGCACGACGCGTCCGCCGGACCGCGCGGTGCGCAGCGCAGTGTCGATCGAGCCGCGCGAGCCGACTGCATCGATCGCGACGTCGACCCCGCCGAGCAGGTACGCCGGTCCGCGTTCCGGCTCGAGCCGCAACGCGCGTGTCGAGCGGCGTACCGCGCCCGTGACTTCGCTCGGCGTCACGACGTCGCTTGCGCCGAACAGCCTCGCAAGCTCGGCTTGCCGGCGGTGCTTTGCGACGACTGTTACATGGCCCGCGGGGGTGAGCTCGCGCAGCGCCAGCGCGGTGAACAGCCCGACCGCACCTGCGCCGACGACCAGCGCCGAGCCGCCATCAGGCAGCGCGGCGCGGCGCGCAATGTGGACCGCACACGCGAGCGGCTCGATCAGGACCGCTCGCTCGTCCGGCAGGTCATCAGGGACGACATGCAGCTGTGAGACATGCGCGACGAGCTCTCCGCTCCAGCCGCCGCCGGTGTCCTTGCAGTAGCCGGTCTGCAGGCCGGGGGACAGATGGCCGACGGTGATGCGGTCACAACGGTTGTGCTGTCCTGCTTCGCAGGCTGCGCACTTGTTCAGGCCACGGGCTTCGCACCCCAAGAGCGGGTCTATGACGACTCGGCTGCCCGCGGGCACGCCAGGTGCGTCGTCGCGGGTCTCGCCGACGATCTCGTGGCCCGGGACGAACGGCATCGAGACCAGCGGCGTGAAGTAAAGAGAGGTGTGACCGGAAAGGGTCGCGAGATCGCTGCCGCAGATGCCGGACAGCCGTGGGCGTACTCGAACCCAGCCGTCACCCGGCGTGCGTGGTCCGTCGCGATGGACGAGGCGCAGCGGAGCGAGTGGACCGGCAAGCAACCCGGGCACGCGCGGTCCGATCGCCCGGGCGGCGACGTAGCGGGGGAGCGAGCGATAGACCTCTAGCGCGGAGATCACTGGGCCGCCTTCTGCGGCCCGGCGTGCCACAGCTCCACGGGCCATCGTTCCTTGCGGGCCACCCGCGACAGTACGACGTCGGGGTCGATCACGATCGGGTGCCCGACGGCGCGCAGCAACGGCAGGTCGCTTGCCGAGTCGGCGTAGGCATAGCTGACCGAGAGGTCCCAGCCGGCTACCGCCGCGCGATGGTGCAGCCAGGCTGCCCGCGACTCACCGACCAGCGGCGGCTGCTGCAGCAAACCGGTGCAGCGACCTGCCGAGTCGATCGCGAGCTCCGCGGCGACAATCTCGTCGAACAGCGGCGCGATCGGGCGCGTGAGCGGCGTGATCGCGCCGGTGACCAGGACCAGATGATGGCCGGCGGCGCGGTGCTCGCGGATCGCCCGGACCGCTGACGGGGCAAGTCGCGTCAGCATTGATGCGCGGACCTGCTCGTCGACGATGCGGTCGAGCTCCGCGAGGGAAGCTCCTTCGTAGCGGCGGTAGACCATCCGCAGGAACGCCGAGCGGTCACGGCGCTCGGTTGCGAGCCACCGAGGCAGAGCACGGGCGACCTCGCCGACCTCCCTGGCCTTCGCCGGCATGCCGAGCTCACGCAGCCGCAACCCCAGATAGGCCTCGATGACGTTGCTCGAGAGCAGCGTGCCGTCCATGTCGAAGACGGCGACGACGTTCGAGCCTTCGGTCGCGACCTGCCGTGCTGGCTCCGGTCGCGGACCTCGCATCGCCTGCAACGCGGTCATCGGCGTGACCACGGCCGGCACGTGGACGTCCTTCAGGTAGTGGCGCCAGTCGATGACTGCCGAGTCGAAGCCGAACCGCTCGGCATCGGCCGGATCGAGAGCGGTATGCAACTCGAAGGTCGCGGCGTCGGTGAAGTTCAGCACGGCTTCGGTGTAGGGCTGGTAGAGGTCGAAGTAACGGCGCAAGAAGTCGACCCGCCCGCGTTGGCGGTCCAGTGACTTGGCCCATCCGCGCGTCCGGTTCGACCGGGGGAGCGAGGTGACGACCCGGTCCGCGGTGCGCTGCGCGCGTTCGGCGATTCCGATGAGCTGGCCGACTCGCGCCGAGCCGGGCCAGTTCCACTGGGGGACCTTCACCTCACCGCGGTCGCGTTGCACCATCGGGTGCTCGAGGAAGTACTCCCGCACCAGCTCGTAGAGCCGCGCGAAGCGCAGCGGGTTCCGCGCGCCGGAGCAGATCGTGAAGTACGCAGGTCGGCCAGGTTCGGGCCGCTGCGCCGCGGCCGCGAGCGTCGCGTTGACGACCAGGTCGACGGGGATGATGTCGATGATTCCGTCGGGGTTTCCCGGGAACTCCGGAAGGTCCCCGCGGCCGAAGGCGAGGATGATCGGCTCAGCCATCTTGAAGCCCTGGATCCAACCTGGGTACGGCTGCTCCAGCGCGCTCTCGATGATGCTCGGTCTCAGCACCGTGACCGGAAGATGCGTCGCGGTCTCCTCGACCGCTCGCTCGGCCATCGCCTTGGTGAACGTGTAGCAGTCGGTCCAGCCGAGGCTGCGACCGCGCTCGCGGCCGGCGGCTACCAGCGAGTCCTGGACCCACTCCCGGCGCCGGCGCTCGGCCGCCACCGTCACCGACGACGCGCCGACCGAGCTGTGCTCCGCCTCTGCCTCGGCGAGGAACTTCAGCAGCCGCTCCGCTGACCGGCTGTCGATCTCGGCGCGCTCGCGCAGCTGGGCGGCGAGCGCGGCCTCGTGCCGCCAGTCGACGGTGTGATCCAGGCGGCCCTCGCGGATGTGGCCCTGCTGGCGACCGGCGACGTACGCCGTGGAGACATGGACGTAGTGCGGCCGGCTCTCGCTGGCGTCGATCGCGGCGAGCAGGTTCAGCGTGCCGTGGACGTTGGTCGCGAAGCCGTCGTCGATCGCCGGGTCGAACGACACCTCACCGGCGCAGTGGATGACCACGTCCAGGTCGTCGGGCAGCGGCGGGATGTCGTCCAGGTCGCCTTCGAGAACGGCGATGTGGCCGTCGAGCAGACCGCTGAGATCCGCGCCGTCGCGCTCGCGCAGCCGCTTGAACGCCGGGTTCGACAGGAGCT
>DATAUF010000168.1:0-2802 GCA_036268405.1 Mycobacteriales bacterium | reverse complement strand
GAAGCTGTTCGCCCACCCGGACGCGCCGAGCCCCCAGATATACAGCAGCGCAGTGCCGGTCAACAACGACCACACACCCGGCCGCACCCACGCCGGATCCTCCGGCCGACCGCGCACGAGTCGGCGCATCCGGCCGCCACTGGAGGGGGGCGAGACGTCGTACGGGTCGCTGTCGTCGACGACTGGTGCGGCAGACGCCGGCAGCGAGTCGATGAAAGTGGTGCTCATGGCAGGCTCCGGATTCCGCGCAGCATCTCGCGTGTGGTGGGGGCGATGGGTCGGGCCGCGTCTCCGCCGCGGAAGACGCGGCGGAGCAGTACGAACCGCAGCGCGGTCGCGACGAGGTTGGCGATGACGAGTACGGCGATCTCGGCCCCCAACGCGGGGTGTGCGGATGCCAGGTGCAGTGCGCCGAGCGAACCCGACGTGACGGCGAGCGCGACGACGAAGACCCCGAGGCCGTGCACCTGGTGGCGCAACGCTCCGGCTCGGCCGTGAACGCCGAACGTCATCCGCCGATTGGCAGCAGTGTTGGCGACTGCCGTGACGAGCAACGCGAGCGCGTTGGCGAACAGCGCCGGCGTCGCCGTGCGGAGCCCGGCGTACAGGCCGACGTATGCGAGGGTGCTGAGCAGCCCGATTGCGGCGAATCGGGTGACCTCGCGGGTCGATCCAAGCGCGAGTCTCGCGACTCCCTTGAGGTCCGCGATCGCTGTCGGCACGATCTCGACGCGACTGTCGGGGTCATCGACCCAGTCGACGGGAACCTCATGGATCCGCAGCCCGGCACGCTCGGCGAGCACGAGGACCTCGGTGTCGAAGAACCACGCCTCGTCCTGGACCTGAGGCAGGAGGTCACGTGCCACGTCGGCGCGGATCGCCTTGAATCCGCATTGCGCGTCGCTGAACCGCGTCCGGAGAACGGTGTGCAGGATTGCGTTGTAGCTGCGAGAGATCAGCTCACGCTTCGGGCCGCGCAGCACGCGGGCGCTGCCGTCGAGGCGGGTGCCGATCGCGACATCGCTGTGACCGCTGAGCAGTGGCGCGACGAGCGGTAGCAAGGCGTTGAGGTCCGTCGACAGGTCGACGTCCATGTAGGCGAGGACGTCGGCGTCGCTCGTCGACCAGGCGCGGCGCAACGCGCGACCACGGCCCTTCTCCTCGAGACGAATGACGTGGACATAGGGCAGGTCGGCCGCAACGTCGAGTGCCACGGCGTGTGTCGCGTCGGTGCTCGCGTTGTCGACGACTGTGATCCGCGCGGTCAGCGGGAAGGACATCGCGAGGTAGTGGTGCAGCCGGCGTACCGAGGCCTCGAGAGTGGCCTGTTCGTTGTAGACCGGGATCACGATGTCGACCGCGGGCGCGGTTCGGGTCGCCAGTTGCAATCGGGGTGAGAAGTCGAGTGCGGTGCTCATGACGATCACAGTCGCGGTCGGACATCAACGCCACGTGAGGGCCACCTGCGAGCTTGCTGTGAGTGCAGCGGACGTGGTGCGGTCAGCTCGCACTCAGGTCGTAGACGATGGTGCCGCCGATCGTCGTTGCGGTGTGGTGCGCCTTGACCCACGACGTGATCTGCGAAGACGTACCGGACGCGCCGCCGCCGCCTCGCGGAGCCACGCCCGTGCCACCCGGGATGAAGTAGTGGATCTTGCCTTGGGTGATCCAGGCCTCGAACTGCGCGAGCGTCGGTGACGGGTCGGTGCCGTTGAAGCCGCCGACCGCCATGACGGGTTCGTCGCTGCCGAGCTGGTAGCCGGAGGCGTTCTGCGCCCCCACGGTCGCGGCAACCCAGCGGTAGCGCGAAGCGTCCGACTTGAGCGCGCTGACCAGCGCGGCTGACGGAGTCGGGGCATTGATCAGCCCGCCGGGAGGATTGTTCTGGCCGAGCGGTCCGCCGACTCCAAGCTGGCCACCGAAACCGGGAAGCCTGCCCGTAGTCGACTGACCGCCCGGCCCGAAACCGCCACCGGGGGATCCACCGAATCCTTGGGTGCCTTGGGGGATCTGCCCGCCCAGCCTGCCCCCGAAACCGCCTCGACCGGTCAACCGCGGACCGGTTGCGGCGGACGGCCCAGCCGTCGGTAGCGAGCCCGTATGCGTGGTGGCCGCCGTTGCGATGGTGTACGCCGCGGGGCTCGCGAGCGACGCCACCACGGCCACGGCGGCGATCGCCGGAGCCAGCCGCCGGTTGAGATATGGCGCCGCCACGATGCCGAGCAGCCCGGCCGCACCGGCGATGAGCACACATGCGCGAAGCCACGGGTGCCAGGTCGGCGATCGGTCCATCAGCGCCACCGCCCACCAGGTCGTGAGACCCACGGCTGCGGCAAGGATGAGTCTCGGCAGCAGCTCGGGGCGCCGTGTCCACAGTGTGGTGGCTCCGATGCCGATCAACGCGCCGGTCGCGGGGGCGAGTGCGACGGTGTAGTAGGGGTGGATGATGCCGGACATGTAGCTGAAGGTCAGCCCGGTGGCGAGCAGCCAGCCGCCCCAGATGACGAGCTGGGCTCGGCGCGGGTCGGTGCGCGGGGCGCGGCGTACCAGCCAGAGCATCGTGACGAGCAGCAGCAGCGCGGCCGGGATCAGCCACGCGGCTTGCGATCCATACTGCGAGCTGAACATTCGTAACAGGCCGGACTTGCCCCACGTGGTGCTGCCGACGCTGCCGGTTTCGTTGCCGGTGATCCGGCCGAAGCCGTTGTAGCCGAAGATCAGGTTGAGGATGGTGTTGTTCTGGGAGCCGCCGATGTAGGGGCGGCTCGACGCCGGCCACAGCGAGACGATGGCGACCCACCA
>DATAUF010000167.1:0-17875 GCA_036268405.1 Mycobacteriales bacterium | reverse complement strand
CACCAGATGAAAACGAAGAAACAGTGGAAAGTCGGAGCCAACCAAGACCACTCACTGACCTGGACCAGCTTCCTCGGCTTCACCTACACCACCCAGAACACCGACCCACTCACCGGCGACCCCGACCCGCCCGCGACAGCTGCGGCCTAGCTTCTCGTGTCATAGATGTGCCGGCAGCCCGAAGGCTGGGAACAACCGGTCCGTGTCGAGGAACGTATTGATCGCGCACACCTTGCCGTCGCGCACGTCGAAGACATGCAGCCCCCACGGCAGGTGACCGCCTGCGGGGTCCGGCCGGTACTGCGCGGCCGCCGGGCAGCCGTTCGCGGACGTGGAGATCATGCGCGACCCGCGGCAGCCGCTCCCGGGGCCGAGCATCCACGCCCGGATGTCATCGGTGCCCTGCAGCCACATCGCGAACGGCGGCATCGACTGGACCGCGTCCGCATGGAGCAAGGTGACGAGCTCGTCGACGTCGTACCGCTCGAAGGCGTCGACGTAGCGTTCGAGCAGGTCACCGGTGTCCCCCTGGATCGCAACCGGTGAAGCCGCGTCGTTGGACGCGAGGGTGGCTCGGGCACGCTGCAACGCACTGTTGACTGCCGCGACCGTGGTGTCGAGCAGGTCGGCGGCCTCGGCGGCCTGCCAGCGAAGGACCTCGCAAAGGATCAGCGTCGCCCGCTGCTTCGGCGGTAGTTGCTGCAGTGCCGCCACGAACGCGAGCCGAACGCTCTCCCGCGCAATCGCCAGCTCCGCCGGATCGGCTTCGAGGGGAAGCACGCGCTCGTCGGCGACCGGAGACACCCACGAGCCCTCCGGCAGCATTCCGGCGAGGGACTCCTCGGTCGGCGGCATCGACGGGCCCATCTCCATCGGCCGCGCCCGGCGCTGCTGGCTGCGCAACATGTCGAGGCAGATGTTCGTCGCGATCCGATAGAGCCACGAGCGGACGCTGGAGCGGCCTTCGAAGGAGTCGGCGGCCCGCCAGGCGCGGACCATCGTCTCCTGGACCGCGTCCTCTGCGTCGAAGCCCGAACCGAGCATCCGGTAGCAGTAGGCCGTCAGCTCGCGACGGTGCGGCTCGAGGTCCTCGAGCTCAGGGGACAGGGTGACCGTCATCGCCTTCGGATCCTAAGGTGACGACATGGCCAGACTCGACGTTCCGGACGGACCCGGCGGCGAGGCCGCCATGATCTGGACGCTGCGGCCGGAGCTCGGCGGCATGGTCGAGCGCATGATCAAGGGCGCCTACAACCAGAGCGTGTTGCCGCCCGATGAGCGCGAGCTCGCCCGGATGCGGATCGCCCAGATCAACGACTGCGTCGCGTGCTCGGACTTCCGCGCACCATCGGTCCTCGAGGCCGGCGTGGCCCCGGAGCTCTATGACCACGTCGCCGACTACGCGACGTACCCCGGCTACACCGCTCGCCAGCGTCTCGCGATCGAGTACGCCGACCGCTTCGCCACCGACCATGCCTCGCTCGACGACGACTTCTTCGTCGGGCTGCGCGCGGAGTTCAGCGACGACGAGGTCCTCGACCTCACGTTGTGCGTTGCGGTCTTCCTCGGTCTTGGCCGCACGCTCGCCGTGCTGGGCGTCGACCAGTCCTGCGCCATCGACATCTGACGCGCGCAACAAATCTGTTAACAGCCCCTGTGAGGCTGTCCACATGAAGCTTCGGGGAGCCGGATGTGCCCTCGCAATCGCCGCCGCCACGCTTGCTGCGCCAGTGCACACAACGGCGTCGGCGTCCGGCCTGCCGTCACCCGAGTGCGTCGCGCGGACCGTGCCGATATCGCAAGGCCCCGCCCGGCTTCGGCGAGACCAGCTCGCGGACGGCCATCACGGACGGCTTCATCTCCTCACCCTCAGCTCGCCCGCCCTCGGCGGTGCGACGCACGTCTACGTCCTGCTCCCCAAGCAGCACACGACCGCGTCTCGTCGTCGATTTCACGTCCTGTACCTGCTGCACGGCGCAAGCGACGACTACCGGTCATGGGTGCAGAACGGAGCGCAGCAGCTGATCGAGCGGGCCACCCGAAAGACCCACGAGCCGTTCATCACCGTCATGCCGGACGCGGGCTATTTCGGCTTCTACACCGACTGGTACGGCACTGACGTCGACCAATCAGAGGGTGTCGCACCCGCCTGGTCGACGTACGACATCCACGAGCTCATTCCCCTTATCGATTCGCGCTATCGCACCGTCGCGCGTCGCGGCGGGCGCGCCGTCGCTGGCTTCTCGATGGGCGGCTTCGGTGCAACAAGCCTCGCGGCTCGCGATCCCGGCCTGTTCTCGGTAGTCGGCACCGTCTCGGGGATCGTCGACACGGACCTGGACAGCCCGACCTTCAACCTGTTGGTCGATGGCCTCAGTCCGACCTTCACGGGCACCCCTCCGGACCTGTGTGTTTTCGGGGACCCACTCACGCACCAGATCGGCTGGGAAGCGAGCGACCCGGCCTATCTCGCGCCCGACCTCAAGCGCACCGGGCTCTACGTGACGACGGGCAACGGCGTCCCCGGTCCCCTCGACAGCACCGCGCCCGCCGACCTGCCGTATACGACTGAGCGAGCGGCGATCGAAGCGCTCATCTCCGTCACGAACCAGGGCTTCCTCAAGAGCCTCAACGCTGCCCAGGTCACCCACACCACTGATCTGTACGGCGCGGGGACGCATACCTGGGCGTACTGGCAACGCGACCTGAGTCGCTTCGTGCCCTTCCTGGCAAGAAGCTGGCGGCATCCAGATCCGGCGCCACGATCCTTCAACGACCGCAACGCCGCAACCTCGTTCCAGGCGTGGGGATGGCACTTCACCGCGCAGCGTGCAGTTGAGGAGTTCACGTACCTGCGCGACGTCTCCAAGCGCGGGCTGCAGGTCGCCGGAAGCGGGACGCTGCATGTAGTGACCGCCGCCGACTACTCGCCAGGAAGTCACTGGCGGGTGGCTGGACATGCCGCGACCGCCGGGCCTGGCGGCCGCCTCCGTTTCGCGATCACGATGCCCGATCACACCGTGCAGCAGACGTCGTTCCCCGCCGGATCAGCTATCCCGAGCGGCTGGCACTGGGTGGAGGTAGGCATCCGGCCAGCGACGGCGAACTGATGTGAGGTGACCGCCCGACGTCCGCTTGCTGCCGCGCTGCTCTTCGCAGTTGCCGTCGGCACGGTCCCGACGCTGGGCTCCGCAAGCGCCGCGTCGCTGCCCTCTCCGGGGTGCATCGCGCGGACCACGCCGGTACCCAACGGACCCGCACACCTGGTCAGCGACAAGCGGCTCGCAGGTCACGGCGGCCGGCTTCACGAACTGACCCTGCGCTCCCCCGCCATGGCCGGTGACGTCAAGGTCAACGTGCTGCTGCCGGAGCGTTACTCGGCGCACCCGTCGCACCGCTATCACGTGCTCTATCTCCTGCACGGGTCCGGCGGCAGCCAGGTCGACTGGGCCGAGCACGGCGCGCAGAAGCTGATCGACACAGCGGCAGCTCGGGCACATCTGCCGGCCACGATCACCGTCATGCCCGACGGAGGGCTCGAGGGCTACTACAGCGATTGGTACGGCACCGACCTGCTCAACCCCGCGGAGAGGATCGCTCCCGCCTGGGCGACGTACGACATCGACGAGCTCATCCCTTACATCGACTCGCACTACCCGACGATCGCGTCACGTCGCGGTCGGGCGATCGCCGGGTTGTCGATGGGCGGCTTCGGCGCCACCAGCCTCGCGGCGCGCAACCCCGGACTGTTCTCCGCGGTCGGCAGCTTCTCGGGTGCCGACGACATCGACCTGAACAACCCGTACGAGGCGATCGTCCTCGAGGGGACTAGCCCGGCCTTCACCCTCGGCGCCCCGACCCTGTGCATCTGGGGTGACCCGGTGACGCATCAAATCGGCTTCGAGGCGGCCGACCCGACCTACCTCGCGCCGGACCTCGCAGACACCCGCCTCTACCTCGCGAGCGGTAACGGGACGCCGGGGCCGCTCGACGGCACCGGACCTGCGAACCTCGTCGCGGCCGAGGGCGCCGGCGTGGTCGAGCTCGACGTCAGCCAGATGAACGCGGCCTTCGTCGCCTCGCTCAACGCGTCCCACGTCGCGCACACCGACTACTTCTACGGCGCGGGCACGCACGCCTGGCCGTACTGGGAGCGAGACCTCACCCACTTCGTCCCGATCATGGCCGGCGCCTGGCGGCATCCCGACGCCCAACCGGGGTCGTTCAGCGACCGCAGCGCTGCCGACTCGTTCCAAGCATGGGGCTGGCAGTTCACAGCGCATCGCTCGGTCGAGGAGTTCACCTATCTACGCAACGTCTCGAAGCAGGGCTTCCAGGTCGCTGGCAGCGGGACGCTGCATGTAGTGACCGCCGCCGACTACCGGCCAGGAAGCCACTGGCGGGTGGCTGGACACGCGGCGACCGCCGGGCCGGACGGCCGCCTGCACTTCACGGTGCAGATGCCCGCCCACTCAGCGCAGCAGACGTCCTTCCCCGCCGGCTCCGCCATTCCGAGCGGCTGGCACTGGATCGCGATAGGCATCCGGGCGGCGACGGCGAAAAGGTAGCCGTGCGCACCACTCGCACCCGAACCCGTCTGCCGCCGATGACCCGGCGGGCCGGCGCGGTTGTCGCGCTTCTCGCCGGCTGCGTCGCGACCGCGGTCGTACCTTCCGTCGCCCCGGCCGCGTCGCCGAGCTCGGCGGGCCCGCGAATCATCGTCCTGTCGAGCCGGCCGGCCTGGGCGTCGGGTCCCGACGCGCTCGTCGCCGTCGTCGTACCGGGAGCCGCGGACCTGCGGGTCGTGCGAGTAACCCTCGGTCGCCACGACGTCACACGTGAACTGCGGAGCGGCCGACTCCAGGGCCTGCTCACCGGCGTTCCGGAGCCGAAGAACGTCGGGCTGTCCCGGTCGGCATCGGCGCTGGTCGGCCTGGTCCACCTCACCCCGGGGCACCACATGCTCCGCGCCGTCCTGCCCAACGGGCGGTCGGACGCTGTCGGGCTGACCGACTACCCCGACAGCGGCCCGATGTTCGCCGGCCGACAGGTGACGCCCTGGATCTGCAACGACGCCTCCAAGTCCGCCGACTGTGCCGCGCCGACGAGGTATACCTACTACTACCTGCCGCTCGCGGCTGCCGGAGTCGGAAACGAACCGGCGGTCGGATCGCCGCCGCTGTCGAGCCAGTTCCTTAGGTACGACCCGTCGCAGCCGCCATCACCGGCAGCAGTTGCACGTACCACCACCGACGATGGCGTCACGGTGCCGTACGTCGTGCGCGTGGAGACCGGCGTCCTCGACCGTGACACGTACCGCATCGCGGTGCTGGCAGCGCCTGGCCGCGCCTGGAAGCCGTGGCATACGCAGCCGGCCTGGAACCACAAGGTGGACGTCGAGGTGGGCGGCGACTGCCGGCCGTGGCACGACCAGGCGGCAGGGCTTCCGGTCTTCGACGCACATGCGCTGAGCCGCGGCTACGCCGTCATGGCGGGAGGTCTCGAGACCCTCGGCGACGACTGCAACCCCGTGGTCGCGGCCGAGTCGCTCGCGATGGTCAAGACGCGGCTGATCGACGAGTACGGGGTGGTCCGCTACACAGTCGGAGAAGGCTGCTCGGGTGGCTCGATCGTGCTGAACGCAGTCACCGCGAACTACCCGGGCATCATCGACGGACTGCTGCTGATGTGCAGCTTCCCCGACATCTGGCAGGTGGCTCAGCAAGCCGAGGACTGCCACCTGCTCGACCGGGTGTTCGACCAGCACCCGCTGCAATGGTCGGTGACCTTGCAGGACGAGGTGACCGGGTTCCTCGAGCCGACAACCTGCCGCGGGTTCTTCGACGGACCGCAAGGCGGCGTCAGCAGCAAGGTCCCGGACTATGCGCGCTCGCTGTTCGACCCGAGCAACGGCGCCGCCTGCACCGCAAAGGCGGGGGCGGCATGGGTCTACAACGCGACGACGAACCCGGCCGGCGCGCGCTGCACGCTGCAGGACTACCAGGTCGCGATCTGGGGCCGGCGCCCGCGCACCTCGTGGTCGGCGGTCGAGCGACGCATCGGCCGCGGCTTCGCCAACCGACCGTTCGACAACGTCGGGGTGCAGTACGGCCTCGCTGCGCTCAACCATCACCACATCTCCGTGTCGCAGTTCCTCGCGCTCAACCGCGCGGTCGGCGGACTCGACATCGACTGGGGTCACACGACCGGTCGCAGCGTGGCCGACCACGCCGCACTCGCCGTCGCGTACCGGACGGGTCAGGTCCTCGACCCGCACGCGCAGGCCGACGTGCCGATCATCGACCTTCGCGGACAGGACAACGAGGAGATCCACCTCGACATCGACAGCTACGTCGAGCGCGCCCGCCTCGACGCGGCGACCGGGGGACATCGCAACCAGGCGCTCTGGCTCGAGCTCGGCGACGACGCACAGGACCCCACGGTCACCGCGATCGCCTTCGACCGGCTGGACAGCTGGCTCTCCGCGATCCAGCAGGATCGCGGCACGAGCAGTGCCGCGGCCAAGGTCGCCGCCGACCGGCCGGCCGGTGCCGTCGACTCGTGCTGGCTGGCCAATCAGCAGATCACCACCTGGACCGACTGCCAGGCGCTGTTCGCCCACGGCACCGACCCGCGGATCGCGGCCGGCGGACCGTTGCAGGACAACGTCCTGAAGTGCGCGCTCTCACGGCCCAAGCGTTCGGCGTACGCCGTCGCGTTCACGTCGAGTCAATGGGGCCAGCTCAAATCGACCTTCCCGACCGGCGTCTGCGACTACTCGCGGCCGAGCGTCGGAGCGCGATCTTTAGTGCGTTGGCCAACATTCGGCTGAGCCGACCGGTCGATGCCCCACGGCGCTGCCAGGGCGGAAACCAGCCACACTGGGACCGTGACCGGGGAGAGCCACCTCCCGACGGGGGGAGCGCGCGGCGCGACCCACCGCCAGACAGCTGTCGCCCGGGCAACGGTCGCGGCGCTGCTCGTCGTGCTCTGCGTGGGCGGCACGCTGGTCGCAGACCAGGGCACTGCGCACGCGGGTGCAGCCGGATCCGTTCGTGACGCGTATTGGTGGCAACCCGAACCGGTAACGGGACTGATCCCTGCGCCCGGTGTGCCGGCCGGCGGTCTCTATGTCGCTTCGAGCCCAAGCGGGACACAGGCGTTGTCCGCCCTGAGCATCACGACGCCGATCCGCAGCGGCTTCGTGCGCCTGCTCCTCCAGGTCGCCCAGCGCCAAGTGATCAACCCACCAGACATCGAGGCCTACCCCGCGACGTCGTCGTGGCAGTCCGGCGGGCCGCAGCCCTGGTCGTCCCGCCCGAGATACGACGGTTCCGCGCCGCTGGGACATGGCGTGTACGACGCCGCACAGACGCGCATGTCGCTGATCGTTCCCGCTGCGGCACTCGCCAAGGGCATCGAGCTGCTTCCCGCACCGACGCCGGGCACCACGCTTGAGCCGACCTTTGCGATCTCCTTCAGGTCACCGCTCGTCACGGCCGTCAGCCTGCCGTCGAGGCCGACGCCGACGGCAAGCGACAGCTCCCAGTCGACGCCCTCCAACTCGGCATCGCCCGCGCACCAACCGGGGTCCACCACGCCGACGCCCACTCACTCGCCGCACCGCCACCACCGCCCGTCGCCGACCGCTCGCCCACACCACACGGCGATTCCCGGAACACCCCGACCGCCACCGGCCACGGCTACGCCGGCGGTCAGCCTGCCGGCGCGGTCCGCGGACCACTTCACGCGCAACGTTGTGATCGCGTTGGCGATCGTGACAGTCCTGATTGCGGCCGTCGGTACGTCGATCGCGTGGCGAAGGCGACGCAGCATCAGGCAGGACCCGCAGGGGGGACGGCGAACCTGACTCGGAGACATCAATCCGAGGAGCGGACTTGCGCGCCACGTCGGTGACCCTGGCAGCGCCAGCCACAAAGTTCTCCGCGATCGTGATCGGCCTCCTCGCCGCTGTCGCCCCGGCCGTCGTCGCCAACCACGCGGCGCCTCACACCGCACACCCAAGTGCGCAGCACGAAGCAACTCACACCGCGCAGCCCGCATCGCAGCATGTCAAGGTCGACGTATCGCAGTTCGCGACCCAGCCGGTCGTGCTGACCGGCGCGGACTTCCCCGGTTGGTCGAGTGGCCCGGAGCTCACGGCACGAGCGCCACAAGTGCCCAACTACTACGGCGTCGCGAATACCCAGGCCGACCTTCCGCCGCAGCTTCGCAGTGCCTGCTATCAGGCGAACCCGAAGCCCGACGTCAACGGCTACGTCGACAAGAGCCACGACGACCACAACTGCTTCCAGCCGAGCCAGCTCCCGGTGCGAACCTTGCTGCACGGCGTCCCGACCGCAAGCCTGCGCGGCTACGCGTGGAACGGGCATCGCTTCGTGCAGATCCCGTTCCAGGTCGACGCCATGTGGAACCACTACATCTCGAACAACGCGTCGGGCTTCGCGGTCTATTCGGGCACCGACCAGTTCCTGACCTACTCCTTCGACCACGAGCCGTTCCTCGAGACGACCAACGCGGCGCTGCCGGCGGACTGCAAGGCGGGCAAGGGCGCCGCCACCACGGGATGCGTCCCGCCCGGGCGTCACCAGCTCCAGCGCGCGGGCCTCGTCTGCCAGGCCAAGGCACCGAAGGGCAGTCCCGACCCGACCCCGGATCCGAATGCAGGGTTGATCGACACTGACCAGCTGGCATTCATGGCGCGCGACGCCGGGCCCGCGGCGCCGTTGGCAGCGGCGCTGCCCAACGGGATCGCATCCGCCAACCAGGTGACCGTCGTCGACCCCGCCACCGGCGCGATCCGCTACGCGTACGTGATGGAGTCCGCGGCCGGAAGTCATGGCAAAGGCTGGGCGGTCCGCATGCGCTACACCGCGCACAACTCGCCGTACGTGCGCTACACCCCCGACGCCGACGCCAACACGATGGTCTACTCGCAGAGCTCCTACGGCGACTACGGCAACGCTCCCTACGGTCCGGCCTGCACGACCGACGGAGAAGCCGTCATCGGCCAGGGCTTCCGCTACAACGCGCACCACGACGTCGTGCTGGACCCGAAGACCTACGTGCAGCGCCGCACAGTCGACAACGCCACGGTCACGACGCCGCGCTACCGGTTCCGGTACGACGGCAGATGGCTGATGGACGACCTGCAGGTCTCGAAGCGCGACCGTGGCCTGACCGGCGCCAAGTTCGGTCCGAGCTTGATCGACCGGTTCAAGGCGCGCGCATTCCAGCAGACCCCGGCCGGGCAGACCCCGTGCTGCGGCTACGAGGACGAGCAGAACAACTGGGGCGGCTCCTCGATGACGATGGGCATCAAGGTCGGCCCGGTCCGCGACATCCGCGTCACGTGGGGCTCGGACTCCGGGACCAACGTCACCCGTACCGACATCTTCTACGCGTACTCGATCCTTCACGACTACGGCATGCGAGTGCACCCGATTCCGCCACTCGACGGCATCTACACGCAGTGGGACATGGCGGCGGGCCAGGTCACCCGCTACTACAACCCCTACAACCCGAAGGGTGTGCCGATCGACGGCATCAACCCCGTGCTGTACGGCGACATCAACGCGCACATCGGACCGGACGGGATCTCCGAGTCGAGCAACGACAAGCTCGGGCGAATCGAGAAGTCACTGACCGGTGGCAAACCAGTGACGGTCGGCAACCCGGACAACGCGAAATGCACCTCGGACGCCTGTGTCTACGGCTCGTTCAACCTGCCGGACGCGACGTTCTCCGGAGTTGGGCCCGAGGCGCTGTCGTGGGAGGAGATGACCGGCCCGGCGGGAACGATGGTCGAGAAGTGGGGCCTCTCGCAGAACCAACCGGTATCTCCTGGCGACGCGCAAGGACTCCTCGTCGCGCAGCCCTACTACGTCGATGACTCCTGTTTCGACGACGGGACGGGTGACAACCCCGGTCCCCATGTCGCGTTGCGCAGCCCCGATGAACCGACCACGTGGGGCTTCGCCGACGTCGACGGCAAGCCTGTCGCCCAGACCCCCGCCCCGGCGGTCGCGGACCGTTTCCACGGGGTCGTGCGGGACGGCGGCAAGCGATACGCCGGCACTCGCGCCTACCTGCGGCGGTGCTGGAACCACGAGCCGAACGGCACGCCCTACAACATCCGCGGTACGGCGACCTTCGATGCGTCGAAGCGCGTGCAGCACCCGGACCCGGCGCCGGACGCGCACTTCGGTTCGCAGGGCGACGTTCGCTACCTCCAGGGCGACGTCGCCACCCACGGGCTGCACATGGTGGCAGTCGCCGAAAGCGACAACGCCGAGCTCACGGTGCCGGTCGACGAGATCGACGCGTCGGACAACCAGCTGGTCCTGCCTCCCGGTGTCGGCAACGTCGGCGACGCCGCGTCGCGGGCGTATCTGCTGCCGATCAACACGGTCGTCGTGACGCCGTTCGGCGCGCGCGGTGTCACGCTTCCCGACGTCCAGCCCGCCGGCGGTCAGGGCTCGAGCGCGAGCCTCACCCCGAAGCCGATGAGCACCGCACCGGTGCCGCGGTCCAGCATCTTCCGCAGCCTCGGGCGGCGTAGCCACCCCACGATGCGTTCCGCGAACCGCAGGAACACCACGAAGTAGAGGCCGGTCTCGACCACGAAGATCGCGCCGAGCAGAAGGGTCACCAGTCCGACCGGCTCATGTCGCGGCACGAAGGCGGGCAGGAAGGTCACGAAGAACACGCCGACCTTCGGGTTGAGCAGGTCCGTGGTCAAGCCGCCGACAAAGCCGGTTCCGAGGATCCGGCGCCTTGCCGGCGATGAGTCGAGCTCCGCGGTCACGCCTCGCGACCGGAGGGCCTGGACACCTATGACGCACAGGTAGACGGCACCTGCGATCCGCAGCGCGTCGTACCCGTCGCGGCTCGCCCGCAGCAACGCCGACAGGCCCACCACCGCGGCAACCGCCCAGACAGTCAATCCGGTGAGCACTCCGAGCGCGGTGCGCCGAGCGGTGTGCGGTCCCTGCCGCAGCAGGCTTCGCAGCACGACGAGCGTGTCCGGCCCGGGAAGCAGGATGATCAGCGAGGCCGCACCAATGAACGCGAGAACGCTTACCAGCACATTTCCCAGTATCCCTGGACAGGTCAGGTGCGCTCGACCGAGAGCTTCGGGGGCTGCGCCAGGGTTTGATAGACGACGCAGTACCGACGCGTCGTCTCGATCAGCGCCTCGATCTCCTCGTCGTCCGCCGATGACGTCAGGTCGAACAGCAACCTGACCTCGCCGAAGCCGACGGGCGCCTCGCGATCGAGGCCGAGCGTCCCTCGAAAGTCGAGGTCCCCCTCGGCTCGTACGGTCCCTTGGACGTCGATCCCGCGGCTGGTGGCCACGGCGCGCAGCGTGACGCCCGCGCAGGCCACGAGCGCCTCCAGCAACATGTCGCCGGAGCACGCCAACGACCCATCGCCTCCGGTAGCCGGGTGCAGCCCGGCGTCGACGAGGGCCCGCCCGGTCTGGACCGAGCAGGACACCTCGCCGTCGCTGAGCGAGCCCGACGCGTGAAGGGTGACCATCGCGGAAGCCGGTTCCGCGCGGTAGGAGTCCTTCAGGGGCTGCTGCACCTCACGCAGCCGGGCGCCATCCACGGTCAGTCGCCGGTGGACGGGTCGATCTCGGTGGCGATCAGGCTCACGCGGTCGGCGGGGAACCCACCGCAGCGCGCGTGCTCGAAGATGATGTCGCTGTCAGGTGCGTGGTAGACGCAGTAGAGCTTGTCGTCCGTGACGTAGCTGTGCAGCCAGTGGATCTCCGGTCCGAGGTCCGAGAGCACCTGGTTGGACTTCTGGCTGATCGACCGAAGCTCCTCGCTCGACAGCTTGCCGGCTCCCGGCAGATCCCGCTCGATGACGTACTTGGGCATGACCCCTCCTGTGTTAGCGTACCGTTAGTACGACGGAAACATTCCGACGGAACGGAGACTCACATACTGTGAGTATGGATGTCAAGGCCCGCCGCAACCAACGCGGCGACAAGCGCGTCGCCCAGGGCCTCGAGACCCGCGTCGCCCTGGTCGCGGCCGCGCGCGAGCTGTTCGGTCGACAGGGGTACGCCGCCACGTCGACCGAGGACATCGTCGAGCACGCTGGGGTCACCAAAGGCGCGCTGTATCACCACTTTGCGGACAAGGAGAGCCTCTTCCGCGCCGTCTTCGAGCAGGTCCAGCGCGAGGTCTCCGACTCCGCCGTGGTGGAGTTCATCCAGCCGGACTCATGGGCGGCGCTCGTCTCCGGTTGCCGGCTGTGGGTGGAGGCCCACGCGGATCCGGCGGTCCGCCAGATCGTCCTGATCGATGCACGAGTGGTGCTCGGCTGGCAGACCGCGCGCGAGATCGAGACCCGCTTCAGCACCGTCGCGTTGCGCGGCGCGCTGCGCAAGGCGATGCATGCCGGGGTCATCACGCGGCAGCCGCTACGACCGCTTGCGCTGATGCTGATCGGCGCCCTGAGCGAGGCCTGCCTCTACGTCGCCGCAGCCGAGGATGCGGGCGCCGCGCGGGCCGAGGTGGGCGATCTGATCCTTGCGCTGTTGTCGGGCCTGAAGGTCGACGCGGCGAAGTAAGCCCGAGCCAGTCGGGCTCGTCCGGATTTGCCGGAATCGTTCATCTGCCAACTGGGTGAACCTTGGCGGTCATGTCCGAAATGGCCGTGTCGAAGATCATCGGCCGTCGATAGATCGGTCGTGGAAGCCCACCGCATTCATCTCAAGAGCCCAGCCCGTGCGGCGGCGGTGCTCGCCTGCGCCGCACTCGGGGTCGGCCTGACGTTGGCGCCCGTCACAGCCCATGCCGCCGGCGGGCGTTGGGGCGGCGGGTCCTGCCCGGCAGCTGAGACCCTCGTCTCGGGCACCACCTGGCACACGCACAAGCTCGCCCCGGGCGTGACGCTGTCGGAGGGCAACCGCACCGACCAGAACGGGCGGGGTCTCGTCAAGATGCACGTGCTGCGGATCGTCGTCGGCAAACCTGGCGTGTCCTTCCACCCGCTGATGCATGCGGTCGCGCAGCGAACCGTGCTGAGCAAGCTCGCGGCCAACCACGCCAGCCTCGTGGCTGCGGTCAACACCGGCTACTTCGACTTCACCACCGGCGCTCCGACCCAGCCGCTGATCGTCAAGGGAAGCCCGATGGTGATCTCCAGCCGCCATCAGCGTGTCCTCGGCTTCGACGCCAGCGGTGCACTACAGACCGGCAAGGTCCACCTCGCGGCGACCCTGTTCGACGGCAAGCAGACCCGCGGCGTCACGGGCATCAACGAGGTGGAAGGCAACGGCGGGCTGCAGGCGTACAACCCCGCGTGGGGCGGCAAGGCCATCCCTGCTGGGTGGCAGGCCCTCGCTCGCTCGGTGGTGGCCAACAAGCTCGGAAGCAGCGCGGGACGCAACGCCCACGTCCCGCAAGGTGGCTACGAGCTGATGGCCCAGGGGACGTCGGCCACGCACTGGCTGTCCGGCCTGTCCTCGGGCTCGAAGGCCGGCATCGCCGGAAAGGTCAGGACCACGACCAAGAGGCCATTCGTGCAGGCGTACGGGGTCGGCGCGGAGGTCGTGAAGCACTTCGGCAAGACCCGCACCAACCTCTCGTGCGACAGCGCGAACACCGACCAACCGGCACGCACCGCCTACGGCATCGCGGACGACGGCAAGATCCTCGTGATCGGCGAGGTCGAGGACCACCCGGGCACGAGCGTCCACGGCCTCGATGAGAACCAGATGTCGGGTTTCATGGCTCAGCTCGGCGTCGACCGCGCCTTTGACGTCGACGGCTCGGGCTCGACCGAGCTGCTGGCCAAGATGCCGGGCACCTCGACGCTGAAGCTGCGCACCTACCCCGCCGACGGCGAGGAGCGGGCGCTGCCGGTGGGCCTGGGCATCTCCTACAAGGCGCCGAAGGTCAAGAAGCACCACCACAAGAAGAAGAAGTAGCCGGCGGCATAGCCGCCATCGATCAACGGGTGGAGGACGTAGCGGCTTCCACCGCTGCCTCGACGCGGTCGATCGGCCCGGCGACCAGGACGTGCTCGATGTTGCGCAGGTGCGACACCGCGCCGACCTTGCGCCCCTGCGGGTCGTGGATCCCGATCTGCGCGCCGACGTAGCGCTTCCGGTCGAAATCCAGCGTCGCAATCTGCTCGTGGCCCGCCGCCCGCAGCCAGTCCGCGATCTCCCCGGGAGAGACCCACGCCTCGTTGTTGTGCGAGACGACGACGACATCCGCTGACAACCGGGTCAGCACATCGCGCAGGGCGTCCGGCATCTCACGGCGGCGGTTGAAGGCGCTCTTGGTTGCCACATCACGACTGTCGAGACGCTTGCAGGCAACTCCGTAGTGCTCGGGTGCATCCCACCGGACGAGGGTCTCCCACACGTGGTAGTTCGTGAAGTAGCGATGCTGGTTGTACGGCGGGTCGACGTAGGCGAGGTCGACCCGAGGCAGCGCACCGACCAACGCCGTGGCGTCGCCGCGCACCGCCGAGCCCGGCCCACGGATCAGCTCCGGCAACCGCAGCTCGAGGTCGTTGTGGGACCGAGGCGCCCACTCCTTGAGGTAGGCCATCTGCACGCCGGTGGTCGAGTCGACCCGATCCGCCGCGAGCATCAGCGAGGTCAGCAGGATCGGGAACAGCGGCGTGCCGGCGTACCACTCGTCGAGGGCGTCGCGGATCGCGTCGATTCGCTGCCCGTTCTTGGGCTGGAAATAGCGCGCCTCCTCACAGAACGTCCTTGTGACGTAACCGCGCCGCCCAGGCACGTCGGCGAGGCGGGCCAGCGCGGTGGCGAGCTCGTCCGGATCGACCTCGGCGGCGTCGGACGCGATGAAGCACCGCGCCAGCACCTCGGCATACGTAGCGACGTCGACCGCGGTCACGTGCATCCCGCGACGCTTGAGCTCCTGCGCCACGCGCGTCGTTCCGGTGAACAGGTCGAGCGCGGTGACGGCGCCGACCGCTGACGCGATCGCGCCGAGCACCGGCACCAGGGTGCGCTTCGAGCCGAGGTACTTGATCACCGCATACCCGAGTATCGCCGCAGAGCCTCGCGTCGTTGGTAGGTGAGGGAGGGTCAGGCGTCGAAGTGCACCCGGGGGCGGGATCTTGGAGAGGCGACGGATGAGACGCAGCGTTGCGTTGTGGGGGGCGACGGTCGCGCTGACCGCAGCGGGTTCGATCGCGGCGTCAGGCGCGGTGCCGGGCGCTCACGGCGCCTCGTTCCACCCGGCAGCGGGGTGCGCGAGCACCGACTGGCGGCAGTACGGCTACGACTCCGACCACAGCTTCGCGGTTCCGGCCGGCTGCTCGCCGATCTCGTCGAAGAACATCGCGACCATGGTCCCGAAGTGGTTCTTCCACACCGATGACTCGGTCACGGCGTCCCCCGCAATCGTCGGCAACAGCGTTTATGTCGGCACGTGGGACGGGAAGTTCTTCTCCCTCAACGCGAAGACCGGCCAGAAGCAGTGGGTCTTCGACATCAACGTCACCAACCCGGTCGCGTTCGGCCAGATCGTGTCCAGCGCAGCAGTGGTCCCGGTCCCGATCGGTGACACCCACCGCTCCGAACAGGCCGTGATCTTCGGTGGCAGCTCATCGGTGTGGGCACTGGATGCGAAGACCGGCAAGCTGCTTGCGTCGATCGACCTCGATCCGCGCAAGCCGAAGCTGCGCAAGAAGCAGCAGACCTCCCCTAACTCACCGACTGTCGAGATCGAGTCCTCGCCCGCGGTGTCCAACGTCATGGTCGACGGCCAGCCGCAACAGCGCATCTTCGTCGGCCTCGACGTCCACAACAACGACGGGGTCGGCCGCACCGGCGTCGTCGCCCTCCGTCTGCTTTCGTCCGGCGATGGACATTGGTCGTTCAAACCGCTCTGGAAGAGCGATGCCGAGACCAACCGCACCTACTACGGCGAAAAGGGTCTGACCGAGGGTTCGGGACAGGGTCAGGGCTGTGGCGACGTGTGGTCATCGCCGGCAGTCGACAGCGCCTCGGGCGTGATGGTCTACGGCGTCGGCAACTGCGATCACCCGTCAGTCGCGAAAGCCCACCACCAGCATTTCTCCGAGTCGCTGATGGCGGTCGACGCGGCCACGGGCAAGTTCCTCTGGCGCTATGCGCCGGCCGACCACCACGGGTCGACCAAGGCCGACCTCTACCAAGCCGGCCTCGACGACGACTTCGGCTCCTCAGTGAACATCTACCGCAATGCCCGCGGCCAGGTCGTCGCCGGCGACGGCTCCAAGGGCTCCATCTATTACGCCCGGACGGCTCGAACCGGACGGCAGCTGTGGCAGACCGAAGACGGGTCCCCCGGCAACCTGTCCGAGGGCTTCGCTGTGGGCGGCTTCATCGGCTCGCTCGCCGTCGCCTCGGACGCCCGCGGGCGGGCGACACAGATCGTCGGCGGCACGGCGATCCCGATCCCGACGCCCAAGATGGGCGGCAACCTGCTCGGCTCGCTCGAGGACATCCATAGCTTCGACGCCACCACCGGCAAGGTGCTCTGGAGCGACCGGCTCGTCGTGCCGACGTACGGCTCGGCCTCGGTGGTCAACGACATCGCGCTGTTGCCGCTCACCGTCGCGAGCTCGGTCATCGCGGTCGATCTCAAGACCGGCTTGCCGCTGTGGGTCGGACCGATTCTCGGACCACCGTCGTCGACGGCAGTCGTCAGCGGCTCATCGATCTACGTCGGCACCGGCACCAACGAGACCGACCTCGAGTACAAGGCACTCAACCTGGCGATCCCGCCGAGCATCGAGCGCACCGTCGGTCAGTCACCGCTGTCCCCGCTGTCAGGTGTGCAGGCCTTCCAGCTGCTCTGACCGCCGCCACAGGTCGTATGCGATGAGCGCACACGCGAGTAAGCCTGCTAGCACGTAGGTCGCCGAGAGGATCTGCTGAAACACCGAGTCGTGCAGTTCGAGATGCGCGGTGTGCGGTGGCCAGAACACGAGGCCTAAGACAAACGGAGCCATCACGGCGATCGAGCCCGCGATCACCAGGCCGCTCGAATGCCGACGCGCGACGTCGACGCACACGATGCCGATCGGTGCACACCACACCCAGTGATGCGACCAGCTCACCGGCGACGCGCAGAGCATCGCGACGGCCACCACGACGATCGCCTCTGGCTCGCGGCCGCCACCGTGAGCATGCCGCGCAAGCCACAAGCCGGCGATGAAAATGAGGATCGCGACGGCCAACCACCAACTTGGGACGTCCTGGGTCCGTAGGAGCCGCGCGAGGATGCCGCGGATCGACTGGTTGCTCGCGTTCTCGACCCGCCCGATCCGGTGCGCCGAGAGGAAGCGATGGTGCCACCAGTAGACCTTCGACGCGCTCGGATCGACCGCGGCACCGATCAGTCCGCAGATCACGAACGTTGCGATCGCGGTCAGGCCTTGCCGGACCCGGCCGGTCAGGAACAGGTACGGAACGAACGCCAGCGGGGTGAGCTTGATCGCGCCGGCCAGCCCGATCCCGATGCCGCCCCATTTCCGCGCGTCGGCCGACAACAGGTCGAGCAGGACCAGGCACATCAGCAGCACGTTGACCTGACCGAACGCGAACGTCGCGCGTACCGGCTCGAGCCAGATCGCCACGCCGAACGACAGCGCAGTCATGGGGAGTGCGAACCGGCCTGACTCCTGCTCGACGCGCCGGACGAACACCCTCAGGGCTATCAGCAGGGCCGCGGCCGTGAGCACCGAGAGCCCGAGCTTCGCCAGCCACAACGGCAATGCACTCAACACCGCGGCGAACAACGCCGCGAACGGCGGATATGTGAAGTGCAGGTGATGCCGCCCACTCACGACGGAGTAGAGGGGGACG
>DATAUF010000166.1:0-10403 GCA_036268405.1 Mycobacteriales bacterium | reverse complement strand
CGCTCGGCCGGAGCCGCGCCGTCGTGTCGCTCGCTGCGGGCAGCCATGCGGTTTCCTGCAGCTCGACCCGAACCGCTTCCTGCAGGACCGCGTCAACCTCGCCAGACGGCAAGCCTCTCGGCACCAGCGTGATGAGCGACGTGGTCGCAGGCATCGACGCGATGCGGTCGACGAGGAGCCGTGCCAACTCGTGGCTCACCGCGTCCGTCAGCGGACCCGGCGTGATCCGCCGTCTGATGGCATCGAGCGGGTAGGACCCAATGACGACCAAGGGCAGGCTGCACGCGTCGTCGGTCGCGGTCGGTGCACGTACCACTCGCGCAACGTCATCGGGCAGTGGCGCGAGTGTCCCCGCCGAGTCAACCGGCAGCGCACACCGGACCGACCAGCGGTCACGATCACGCGCCTCGGCCGGCTGGCCCACGAGCAGCGCGGGGTCGAGCGCACCGCTGGCCTCAACAACGACCCAGCGGCTGAGACGGTCGTCGTCGTAGAGCATGACGCTGTCGCCCTCGCCGTCCTCACGGCGAAGCCGCCGCTCGAAGTCGCCCGTCGACACGACGATCTCGGACAGCCCCGTAAGCGAAAGCAACAGCGTCGGATCGAGATCGGCGAGCTGGGCGCGGACGGCGTCGACCGCTGTGTCGTCGCGCAGCGGCAGCTCGATCTCGGTGTCATAGCCGGCGGGTGGCTCGCCACTTGCCGGCATTGGCAGTCGGAGTACCGCGGTGTGACCACCACTTGCGGCAAGCTCCTCCGCGAGCTCAGGGAGCCCCGACACGGTCGCGAGCGACTCCGCGCGAGACCATCGGACCGCCCCGGACGTCGAGCGGATCGCTGGCTCGTCGCTGACCGACAGGACCGCGGCGAAGCCGACGCCGAAGCGTCCGACGAGTGCGACGTCGCCACGTTTGGCAGAAGCCCGCGCGACGGCGATCGACTCGAGCCCGGCGGCGTCCAGCGCAGCGCCGGTGTTCGCGGCGAGCAGCCGCGGGCCGTCGAGCGTCAGGCGAAGCCCTCCCGCATGACCGGCGCGGGCGGCGGCGTCCGAGGCGTTCTGCGCCAGCTCGACCACCAGCCGGTCGCGGTAACCGACCAGTGCGAGGTCATCCTCGACGTTGGCGTCGGCGCGAAACCGAGCGGGCGACGCGCGCCAGGCTTCGAGGACCCGCCGACGCAGCTCTTCGGTCCCGAACGGGTCAGACGGTGTCGATTCCCTCGCCCGCTTCGTCGACAACCGGGTCAGCCACGGTCACCTCGGCGATCTCGTCGACCTCATCGACCGCCGCAGGCTCGTCTACCGCCGGAAGCTCGAGCCCCGCTTCTTCGGCGGCATCTGCTGCTTCGGGGACATCAATCTCTTCGGCGACATCGACAACCTCTGGCTGAGGGAGGTCCTCGATCGCGGCAAGGTCAGCCGGATCGACGATGTCGTAGCCGGCCTCGTCGATGAGCGGCGGTGGTGGCGGTTGCGAGATCGGCACCACGACCGCTTCTGAGTGCGCGCCGCAGCCGTGGTCGACCGCGACAACCTTGCCGTCATCAGGAGCGAACCCGTTGGCGCACGCGCCGAACGCCTGACGCAGCCCACCGGCCAGCGGAACGAAGAAGCCACAGGTCGCGCACGACGCCGGTGCCACCTTCGCGACGTCGGCCCGAGGGCCAGGGGCGCCGGCGTACCAGCGGTCGACCGCGTCGAGCATCCCGTCGTAGGACAGCACCCGCTCGCGGCCGAGGCCGACCTCGTAACCGATAGCGGCCTCGTCGGCATCTTCCGTCGAGAAGTACGCCGCGATCAGTCGAGGGTCATCAGCCGAGGTGGGCAGCAGATCGCCGGCACCGAGGTCGCCGGGGCGCAGTCGCTCGCTCCAGGGCAGCCATTCGGGCGCGAGCACCGCGTCAGCACCTGGCAGCAGGACAACATCGTCGACCGTGACGTTCTTCGCGCGGGAGGCGCGGGCGACGGTGACAGCCCAGCGCCAGCCGACGTACCCCGGGTCAAGCGTCGCGAAGTAGTGGGTGACGACCCTTGCCTCGTCAGCATCGGCGCCCAGATGCTCGCCCACCAGGCCGGCGGCCTCGGATTCGGCGGCCTCGCGAGCAAGGTCGACCGCGGCTGCGCCCACGGCGTCGACCTCAACAGCTGCTCCCGACGCATCGCCGGGCTCATTTCTGGGCTCGTCGGACAAGAGGGCCGGGCCAGGGAGCTCGTCGGACGCGACGTCCACAACGGCACCGTCATGCACTGGCGCTTCGGTACCGGTCATATGTTTAGTGTCGCTCATGACCACCGGCGACGGCGAACCGCGTAGCGACGCGGCACCTGCCGCCGACGTGCGTCCCAGCGACAGCGAGCGACCCGCCGACGGCGAACGACTGGGTGCCGCAGTCGGCCACCTTCTCCGAGCGACGGTTGCCTCGACCCGTCGAGGGACCCGCCGGCTGCGGCGCTGGAACGACCGCGGCGGCGCCGGAGCCTCCGGGCTGGCCGCACTTGTCGAGACCCATGCGCTGCAGGCGGCAGGCGACGCCACGATCACCGTCGCTCTCGCCGGTTCGCTGTTCTTCTCCGTCCCGACACATGAGGCGCGCAGTCGCGTCGCGCTCTACCTGCTCGTCACGATGGCTCCCTTCGCGGTCGTGGCGCCGGTTCTCGGGCCGCTGCTCGACCGGCTCCGACACGGCCGCCGCCTGGCGCTCGCCCTGACAATGCTGGCGCGCGCCGCCCTCGCACTGGCTATCAGTCACAGCCTGGGCTCCGGGGGACACACCTCGGTCACCCAGGCGCTGACGCTCTATCCCGCCGCCCTCGGCGTCCTGGTTGCGAGCAAGGCGTACGGCGTGACCCGCAGCGCCGCCGTCCCACGAGTGCTGCCGCCGGAGATGACGCTGGTCCAGGCCAACTCCCGGATCACCCTCGCCGGGGTCATCGCCCCCGCCCTGGCAGGCAGCATCGCGGCAGCGGTGATCACCGTCCTCGGCCATCGCACCGAGCTCGCGCTCGGCGCGGCGGTGTACGTCTGCGCCGCGGTCACCGCGCTGCGGCTGCCCCGCGCTGCCGACGGGGGCCGCGGCAAGCGCTCCACGCCGCGTCCCACTGGGCGGATCCGGATGACCCCCACGATCCGCTACGCCCTGCGTACCGCGGCCGCCCTGCGGTGGCTGTCCGGACTGCTCCTGCTGTTCGGCGCATTCGTCATCCGGGTGCATCCGATCGGCGGGCTGTCCGCCAACATCTGCCTCGGCGAGCTGGCCCTCGGGATCGGCCTGGGCAACGTCGCGGGCACCGTCCTCGGATCCCGAGCGGCCACGGCTGCCGGCGCCCGGCTATCAGCGCTGCTCCTCGCCGCCACTGTCGCGGTGTGCGTCTACGCCGCCGTCGACTTCGGGGTCGTGTCGGTCTTCGCCCTCGCCGTCGTCGCGTCGGCCGCGGCCGCGATGTCGAAGTTGGCACTCGACGCGACGATCCAGCGAGTCGACGAGGACATCCGGACCTCGACGTTCGCGCGGTCCGAGACCGTGCTGCAGCTGTCGTGGGTCCTCGGCGGTGGCATCGGCATCGTGCTGCCGACCCGGCCGGGCATCGGCTTCGCCGTGGCCGCCGCCGCGCTCGCGGCAGCGCTGATCGCCGCGATCAGCGGCCGGCCGCGGCGCCAGGACAGGGCCGCTGCGTGAGCTGGAGCTGCTAGCCCTCGATCGCCGAGCTAGCCCTCAAGCTCTGTGGCGATCGCTCGCATCATCTGCGCGAGCCGCGGCCCGGTGGTCTTGTCGGGATAGCGGCCGCGGCGAAGATCCGGCTGCACCTTGGCCTCGAACAGCTTGATCAGGTCATCGATCAGGCCGTGCAGCTCGTCAGCCGGACGCCGGGTCGCCGCAGCAACCGACGGAAGTGGGTCAAGGACGCGAAGCGACAACGCCTGCTCGCCACGCTTGCCCTCGGCCACCCCGAACTCCACGCGGGCGCCGGGCTTGAGCGTCGTACCGTCCGGCAGCGAGGAGGCATGCACGTAGACATCGCTACCGCCGTCATCGCGGGAAACGAAGCCGAAGCCCTTTTCCTCGTCGAACCACTTGACCTTGCCGGTGGGCACTGCAGACCTACTTCGCTCGTCGCTCGTCGCACCTGATCGGTACGCCCGCACAAGGCTAGCCGGATGAATCAAGGGTTATTTGGCACCGGCCGCCAGGGCCTCGTTCATCGAGCCGGATCGGAAGCCCCGCGGGTCGAGCTCAACGGCGCTGAATCCGGTGATCGCTGCCAGCACATCAGACCTGGCGGCGACCTCCTCGATCAGCTCCGCATCAACCTCCACGCGCGCGACGTCACCGACGTCGCGGACCCGCAGGTTGCTCACCGCGAGCCCCGCTGCGACGAACGCGGCGCGAAGATCGGACTCGGCGCGCTCCACCCGTGACAGCCGGAACGGCGAGACCTCGATGCCGTAGGCGATGCGACTCGACAGGCACGCCGCCGCGGGCTTGTCCCACGTGACGAGCGCCCAATCACGGCTGTGCGCCCGAATCTCGGACTTGGTGAGGCCCGCATCGAGCAGCGGCGTGACGGCGCCGCGCTGCGCGGCCGCCCGGATGCCGGGCCGGAAGCCTGCGACCGCATCGTCGGCGTTGGTGCCCGTTGCGACGTGCGCCAGGTCCAAGGTCCGCGCCAGCGGGGCGAGCACGTCGAGCAGCTCCGCCTTGCAGAAGAAGCAGCGGTCGGCACCGTTGGCGCGGTAACCGTCGCGCGCCATCTCATCCGTCGACGGCGTCATATGACGGGCACCGAGCGACCCCGCGAACGCTCGTGCGGCGTCGAGCTCCGAGGCAGGCAGGCTCGCCGAGACGGCGGTGGCGGCGACCACGTTGTCCGCGCCGAGCGTCCGCACCGCTGCTGCGAGCAGGAACGCCGAGTCCGCACCGCCGCTGAACGCGACGAGCACGGAGCCGAGCTCCCGCAATCGCTCCTCGAGGCGCACCACCGAACCCATCAGCCGAGGCTAACCCTGGGACGAACGACCACCGCGAGTGCACGGACCTTGTGAGGTGTCAGCGGCAGCCGGCTGCTGCCGCCAACACCTCACAGCTCGTCGTTAGAAGGCGCCGGTGCCGTTCGGCGTACCCAGACCTGTCGGGCCGTCGTAACCGGCTCCGGCGGTGCAGAGGTACTTCTTCGCACTGCCACCGCTGAGCAGGCCACCGCACGAGCCGTTGGTCCCGCTGGTCACGTCGTTCAGCGATGAGGTGTGCGCGTAGGCGTACGACGCACCGCTTGTCGACGCGGCGTTGCCGGCGATCGCGTAGACCGCGGCGATGATCGGCGACGCGACGCTCGTGCCGCCGAACTCCAGCCAGCCGACGTTGCCGCTCGAGTCCGCGGTCGAGTCGTAGACCGCGACGCCCGTGCTCGGGTTGGCATCCGCCGACACGTCGGCGACGGTGCGCTTGGTGCAGCCCGCGTCCTTCTGCCAGGACGGCTTCGCCTCGTACGCCGAGCATCCGCTACCAGTGCCGCTCGCGCTTCCACCGAGACCGAGCAGCCCACCGCCGGCGCTGCCCCAGACCGTTTCGGTCCATCCGCGCGGGTTGCTCGCGCGTGACAGCGTCGTGCCGCCGACCGCGGTCACCGTCGGTGCCGCCGCAGGGAACTCGACGCCGTAGCCGGAGTCACCCGCCGAGGCGGTGATCGCGATGCCTGCGTGGCTGTAGGCGGAGTTCAGCGAGGTCTCGGACGACGCCTCACCGCCGCCGTAGGAGTTGGAGATCTCGGTCGCGCCGAGTGCGGCCGCCTCGTTGACCGACGCCGCCAGGTCCGAAGTCGAGGTGGAGCTCGCCTCGACCAGGAGGATGTGGCAGTTCGGACAGATCGCCGACACCATGTCGATGTCGAGCGACTCCTCCTGCGCCCATCCGGTGTCGACCTTCGGCAGCGGGCTCGCCGCACCGGACTGGTTGACCTTGCTGAAGCAGCCGGCGCCGCACGCAGGCAGCCCGAACTGCGCCCGGTAGGTGTTGAGGTCGGCCTGTGCGTTGGGGTCATCGAACGCGTCGACGACCGCCACTGTCTGGCCAGTCCCGCCGGACGTCGATGCGCTGGTCAGGTTGTACGCCGAGCGAAGATCGGAAGGGCCGTAGCCGGTCGGACCGGATGACGCCTGCGGGCGGACCGAGCCGTTGGACAGGTTCAGCTCCCGTGCCCGCAGCACTGCATAGCAGCTGACGTGATTTGCAGAGGGAACCGCGCAGCTGTTCAGGATCGACGTCGTGGTCGAGACCACCCTGGCTGACGCGGCCGATGCGGTCGCGGCCCCGGCCGCGGATCCCGTGAGTAGTGCGATTGCCCCCAGTGCGGTGATCCCCCGGCGGTACCGGCGCATTGCGCTCCTCAGGTCGGAAATGGTGGCGTCGTTACGGCAAGTGGAGGGACGATACCGTCCAAATCGCCTAGCGCGCCATGCTCCATTCGGCCTAACGGGTCATGCAAGATCGGTCAGGCCAGCGCCGCCACCAGCGCGGGCGCCCGAGGGGTCCCGAGACCGGTCGAGTCGTCGTACCCGTGCAGCGCGTGCAGGGTGCTGAGGTTGCTCAGGATGCGCAGGCTGTAGGTCACCTTCGACTTCGGGTTGTCGGTGGCCGTGAAGTCGGGCCTGACGTTGGCCAGCGTCGACATGCCGTGCCTGCGCGGGATCGCGACCGGGTCGTAGAACAACCGCGCCCGACCTGCCGCGGTGCGCGACCTTGCGTACAGCGTCGGTGTGACCAGCCCGAGGCGGTGATTCCCCCTCGCGACCGCGAGCGCGAGCAGCCCGGAGAACAACGGGCACGAGACGCTCGTTCCGCCGATGCGGTACTCGCTGTACTTGTCGGTGCCGTCGGAGAAGTGTTGGGTCTGGCCGATCAGGATCCCCGTGGTGGAGTCGGCAACCATCGAGACGTCGGGCTCGACCCGACCAGGACGGCTGAGCCCGCCGTACGTCGTCTCGCTTGCCGGGACGACGCCGTGCTGCCAAGCCGGTTCGGCAAACGCCGTGCTGACACCGCCACCCGCGCCGCCACTGAAGGTCTTGGCCTTGAAGTCCCACTTACCGCTCTTGGCCATGGTGACCTTCTGCGTGCCCCAGTAGGACTCGGAGATCCGCTTGCCGCTGCGACCGACTTCAAGCGTCGTGCCGCCAACTGCGGTGACACCTGGGCTGGTCGCCGGGAAGTCCGCCGCGCGGGCGCCGTCTGCAGCAACCTCATCGGCAGAGTCGCCGCTCGAGAAATCGATGGTGATGCCCTCGGCGGCCGCCTGGTTGGTGATCGTGTTGATGACGAGATCGTCGCCGGGCGTCGGATTGTCGTTGGCACCGCCCCAGGAGTTGCTGACGATGTCGACCTTGCCGGCCTCGACCGCCTGCGCGAGCGCGATGATCAGCGGCTCGAGTCCGACCTCGTAGGGCCCGACGTTGAGGCCGAATCCACTGAGCGCGGAGTAGTAGAAGATCTTCGCGTCCGGAGCCATGCCGTGCACCGCCTCGACGTCGAGGCTCTCCTCGCCCGCCCACCCCTGCGGGTCGAGGACCGGCAGGCCGAGCGGGGTGAGCTCGGGGAGGCTGGACATCCCGGGCAGCGTCACCTGCGTCAGCTGGTCCGCCGACAGCTTCGGCACCCCCATCCGGTGCGACCAGGTGTTGACGTCGGCACCGATCGTCGGCGACGCGAAGGCGTCGACGACCCCGACGGTCGCACCGCGCCCGGTCGAGTGCACCCGGTCGACGCCGTACACCGAGCGGACCTGCTTCATCGTGTAGCCGCAGATCGCGAACGGCTGGTGAACGCCCTGAAACTTGGGGTCCTTCTTGGCGACCCGCTGGCCGTAGTAGCGCGAGCACGGCCGCGCGTTGACGAACGCCGCTGCCGGCGTCGCGTTGGATACCGCGGCGTTCTGCGCCAGGCCGATCACGGTGGACACCACCGGGCGGAGCGCGGCGGGCAGCGTCGGCTGGGAAAGCGGTGCACGCAGCAGCTGGCCCGCGACGTGGAACAACCCGAACGTCGTGTCGAAGAGCTTTCCGACGAGCGCCGCGGTCGCGTGGGCGGTGATGAGACCACGCGTGGGCGTCGTAGCGTCCACGACGAAGCCGGCCCGCTGCAGGGACGCCCGAGCCGTGCCCGCCTCGGCTGCTGTCGGCGCGTAGCGCTTGGCGTACTCCGCGCGGGTCAGGAAGTGTCGATAGCTCGGTGACGCCGGGTCGCTCACCTGCGCGACGAAGCGTTGAAGCTCCGCCTCGTGACGGCCCTTGAGGAGCAGCGAGATCTGCACCGGAGCGGTCGCGGGCTCAAGGGCCGCCGGCAGCACGCCCTTGGCCCAAGCCGGGATCGCGTCAACCAGCGCCACCACGCCGGACGCGGGAGCGCTCTGCGTAACAGCCAACGCCGGCGCCCCGGTCGCAAGAACGCCGAACACCGCGAGCATGGAAAGACGACGAATGACGCTGGGCTTCATCAGTGTCCTTTCAGTGCCCGCCGACGGCGCTCCTGCTGAACCAACGAGCCTATGCGCACCCCGAAACGGGACATGACGGAACGTCATGCCCTCGCCGGAGACCGAGCTACAACCCCACGGGCCCAACAAAGGAAGGACCCAACTGCGTGACGCCGGTCTGGGGGGTCCCGGCGAGGGCGTTGGCCGCAAAGGAGCGAAGCGACTAGGGCCACAGCCCGAGACGGGACTCCCAGACCGGCGTCACGCAACAGAGGGCCGGCGGTGTGGGAGTCCCGGCGAGGGCGTTGGCCGCAAAGGAGCGAAGCGACGAGGGCCACAGCCCGAGACGGGACTCCCAGACCGCCGCCACCCAGAGAGGCGCCACGCAAAGAGGGGCGGCCCGGATCGGGCCGCCCCTCTTTGGACTGAAGTAGCGAGATGGACTTAGAAGTCCATGTCTCCCATGCCGCCGCCACCACCCGGCATCGCCGGCGCGGACTTCTCCGGCTTGTCGGCGATGACCGCTTCGGTGGTCAGGAACAGTGCGGCGATCGACGCGGCGTTCTGCAGCGCGGAACGCGTGACCTTCGCCGGGTCGATGATGCCGGCCTTGATGAGGTCGACGTACTCGCCGGACGAGGCATCGAGGCCCCAGCCCACCTTGAGCGAGCGCACCTTCTCCACCACGACGCCGCCCTCGAGCCCGCCGTTGGTCGCGATCTGCTTGATCGGCGCCTCGAGCGCGAGCTGGACGATGCGAGCGCCAGTGGCCTCGTCGCCGACCAGGTCGAGCTTCTCGAATGCGGTCTTCGAAGCGTGCAGCAGTGCGACGCCGCCACCGGCGACGATGCCCTCCTCGACGGCCGCCTTCGCGTTGCGAACGGCGTCCTCGATGCGGTGCTTGCGCTCCTTGAGCTCGACCTCGGTCGCGGCACCGACCTTGATGACCGCAACGCCGCCGGCGAGCTTGGCCAGCCGCTCCTGCAGCTTCTCGCGGTCGTAGTCGCTGTCCGACTTCTCGATCTCGGCCTTGATCTGGTTGACGCGACCGGCGATCTGGTCGGTGTCACCGGAGCCCTCGACGATCGTGGTCTCGTCCTTGGTGACGACGATCTTGCGGGCGCGGCCGAGCAGGTCGAGCGTGGTGCCCTCGAGCTTCAGGCCGACCTCTTCGCTGATGACCTGGCCGCCGGTGAGGATGGCCATGTCCTGCAGCATCGCCTTGCGGCGGTCGCCGAAGCCCGGGGCCTTGATGGCCACGGACTTGAAGGTGCCGCGGATCTTGTTCACGACGAGCGTCGCGAGCGCCTCGCCCTCGACGTCCTCGGCGATGATCGCGAGCGTCTTGCCGCCCTGCATGACCTTCTCGAGGATCGGCAGCAGGTCCTTGACCGCGGAGATCTTCGAGTTGACGAAGAGGATGTACGGGTCGTCGAGTACGGCTTCCATGCGCTCGGCGTCGGAGACGAAGTACGGCGAGATGAAGCCCTTGTCGAAGCGCATGCCCTCGACGAGCTCTAGCTCAAGGCCGAAGGTGTTGGACTCCTCGACCGTGATGACGCCTTCCTTGCCGACCTTGTCCATCGCCTCGGCGATCATGCCGCCGATCGCGGGGTCGCCCGCGGAGATGCTCGCCGTCGAGGCGATCTGCTCCTTGGTCTCGACGTCCTTGGCCTGCTTCGACAGCTCCTCGCTGACCAGCTCTACCGCAGCCTCGATGCCGCGCTTGAGCGACATCGGGTTGGCGCCGGCGGCGACGTTGCGAAGGCCCTCACGGACCAGAGCCTGGGCCAGAACGGTCGCGGTCGTCGTACCGTCACCGGCAACGTCGTCGGTCTTCTTCGCGACCTCCTTGACGAGCTCGGCGCCGATCTTCTCGTACGGGTCCTCGAGCTCGATCTCCTTGGCGATGCTCACACCGTCGTTGGTGATCGTGGGGGCG
>DATAUF010000165.1:0-6365 GCA_036268405.1 Mycobacteriales bacterium | reverse complement strand
GAGTCGCTGATCTCCTCCGCTTTTGAGCGCAGGGCTTTGTAGTCCTTGCCGCGGCTGTCGCTCACGAGGGAGTCGGTTGCGGTGAAGCCCCAGCCCTCGTATTTCACGGCGATCCGGGCGAAGCGGTGCGTTGCGGGCTTTCCGCACTCCGGGCAGGGGCGGTCGGCTGTCTCGCCGAGGGCGAGCAGCTCCTCGTGCTCGGCATCGCAACCGGAGCAGCGGAACAAATAGATAGGCATGAGTTAGCCGGCATCGGGGCACAACGGGTCTATCCACATTGTGGATGGACCCTGTGGGCAAATCACAGCAGTGTGACTACGCGGCTGTTGTGCGCGAATCTCCACGCGATCTCTCGGCGGCTAACGCCACTGGGTCGAGACGCCGAAGCCGGCGATGATGAAGCTGAAGCCGATCAGCAGGTTCCAGTTCGAGAACGCCTTTACCGGCAAGGAGCCACCGGTCACGTAGAAGAGCACCAGCCAGATGATCCCGATCAGGAAGCAGCCGAGCATCGTCGCGCCCACCCAGGGCGGGCTGACCCGCTTCTTCGTCGACCGGGTTGGCGGAGGCGTGTAGACCGCCTTGGCGCGAACGCGCGACTTGGGCACGGACCTCTCCCTCTCTGGCGGTGCAGCCGCTCGATGGCGGCTCGGTGCTGGCTTCGCCGTCTAGCGTAGTGGCGTGGACACGACGGTGGCACCCACCGGTGGCCGCCACGGGACGAACCACCGTCTCCCCACCGGCCACTGGCGCACCGTGGTACGCGGAACCGGCCAGTTGTTCGTCACCGCAGGGCTGGTGATCTTGCTCTTCGTGGTCTACGAGCTGTGGTGGACCGGCTTCACCACGAAGCGCGACCAGCACCAGCTGATCACCACGCTGCGCCACGAGTGGGCGCACGGCGTGACGATCGCGGACCCGCCGCTCGGCTCCGGAATCGCGATCCTGCGAATCCCGCGATTCGGCCCGAAGTACGCCTTCGTCATCGTGCAGGGCACTTCGACTGCCGACCTGATCAAGGGTCCCGGCCACTACCCCGGTACCGCGATGCCCGGTCAGGTCGGCAACTTTGCCGTCGCCGGCCATCGGACCACGTACCTGCATCCCTTCTACTCGATCAACCGGCTGCGCTCGGGTGACCCGATCGTGCTGGAGACGCGGACCCGGTGGCTGACCTACACCGTCGAGAACATTCCGGGCACGACGGCGCGCTACTCCGAGATCGTCTCGCCCAGCGACATCGCAGTTGCCTACGCGGTGCCCGACCAGTCGGATCCCTCCCTCGCCGGGACGCAACGAATCCTGACGTTCACCTCGTGCAACCCGCGCTACTCCGCCGCCCAGCGGATCGTGGTTCATGCGCTGTTGACCGACTCTGCGCCGAAGTCCGCCGGTCTGCCCAAAGCGCTGGCCGGCTACCAGCTGAAGGGCGCCTGAGGTGTACGTCTGGATCTGGCGCACCATGCCGGGCGGAATCCCCGGGAAGTTGTTCGGCGTCCTCGTCCTACTGGTCGCGGTCCTCGCGCTGCTCTTCCTGATCGTGTTTCCCTGGGCGGGTCCGAAGCTTCCGTTCAACCACGTCACGGTCGACGGCCCAACGCCACCGCAGCCTGCCGCAACCGCCTCCGCCGTACCCGACTGATGTCGGACCTCGAGGTGGCGCCGGTTCCGGTGACGCGCTTGATCGACGACGCGGCTCGCGCCCGCCCCGAGGCCGCCGCGATCTCCTACCTCGGCAACCGCATCACCTACCGTGCGTTGCGGTCGGCCGTCGACAGCTTCGCCGGCTCGCTCGCCGGTCTCGGTGTGGGTCCGATGACGCGCGTCGCAGTCGTCCTGCCGGACTGCCCGCAGCACGTCGTTGCCTTCTTTGCGGTGCTGCGGCTCGGCGCCGTCGTCGCCAACTGCGACCCGCTCGAGGAGATCGACGAGTTGGCAGTGCATCTGACCAACACGGGAGCCAATGTCGTGGTCTGCCTCGATCGGACCGCCGGTGCGGTGCTGTCCGTGCAGGAGTCGACGCTGGTGCGGTCCGTCATCGCAACGTCGCTCGCCGATGGGCTGTCCAGCTTCGGACGGGCCCGCATCGAGCTGCCGACGCCCTCGGCGCGGGCCCGACGCCGGCGGCTCGTGGCGCAGGAGCCCGTCGACCCCGCGGTCCTCGACTACCGCGCACTGATCCGTGCCGGCGTTCCCGCGCGTCAAGCGCCTGTCGAGCCGGTAGCAGACGTCGCGGTCCTTCAGCTCACCCGCGGGAGAGAGCTCGAGCCGAAGACCGTGATGCTCTCCCACGCCAACCTGGTGGCCGCTGCGCACCAGGTCCGGCATTGGATGTCCGATGGCGAGCAGGGGGAGGGCGGCGATCTCGCGGCGCTGCCGCTTTGCAGAGTCGAAGGTCTGACGCGATACCTGCTCCCGACGATGCTGCTGGGAGGCAGCGTGGATCTCGTACCGCAGTCAGCTCCCGACGAGGCCGCGGACGCCGATGTCGGCACCGGCGGCGGGTCAGCTGACCTCTACGGCATGACCGAGACCTCCGCAGTCGCGTTCGGCCGGCCGTCGGACGGTCCGGGTGGGCCAGGCTCGGTGGGACGGCCGCTGCCTGGCACGGCGGCCCGGATCGTCGATCCCGAAGACCCGCGCAAACCGATGCCGGTCGGCGAGATCGGAGAGCTCGCGGTCAGCGGTCCGCAGGTGTTCCTCGGCTACTGGCAACGCGAGGCTGACGTCGCCCCGCCGACGATCGACGGCTGGTGGCTGACCGGCGAGCTCGCGGTCATGGACGCAACCGGTGGGTTCTCGATCGTCGACCGAGACACTTATGCGGTGGCTCCTCCTGGTGACCTGATGAGAGGCTCGGCGCCGTGAGCCGGGTCCTCGTGGTCGACAACTACGACAGCTTCGTGTTCAACCTCGTGCAGTACCTCCAGCAGCTCGGCGCAGACGTGGAGGTACGCCGCAACGACGCGATCGCGGTCGGCGACCCGCTGTTCGGTGAGGTTGACGGCGTACTTCTTTCCCCTGGCCCCGGCCGGCCTGAGGACGCCGGGTGCTGCATCGAGATCATCAAGGAGTACGGCGCGTCGACGCCGATCTTCGGCGTATGCCTCGGCCATCAGGCGATCGGGGTCGCCTACGGCGGCACGGTTGATCGCGCTCCGGAGCTGCTCCACGGCAAGACCAGCGAGGTCCTCCACGACGGCTCTGGAGTCTTCGCCGAAGTGCCGGATCCGTGCATCGCGACCCGCTACCACTCCCTCACCGTGCTCGAGCCGCTACCTGAGGCGCTGATTGCGACCGCACGCACGGCAGGCGGTGTCGTGATGGGCGTGCGGCACCGTGAGCACCCGGTCGAAGGCGTGCAGTTCCACCCGGAGTCGGTGCTGACCCAGGGCGGGCACCGGATGCTCGCCAACTGGCTGGCGGTATGCGGGGATCGGACTGCCGGGGACCGAGTCCCCGAGCTCGCCGAACGCCTCGAGCGCCAGCGCTCCTCAGTCGCATAGCTGGAGGCGCCGGACATCCGCCCGGAGCGGCATGGGCATACGAGCCCCGCGCAAAGCGCGGCGACATTGCCCCAGCCGCGGAGGGTGGATGTCCGACGCCTCCCTCAGGCGGCCTAAGACGTCCCAGCACCTGGTCTGTCCGGAAATAGGGATTCCGACTGATGTGAGGGCCCTCCTTAGCGGCGCATCGTGAGTACACGAAGCCGCGAGACGCGGGTTGGCACAGCGGAAGAGGGCGATCCCCATGTTGGCATCAGTCAGCCCGGCCTTTGCCGGAGCAGAGCTGGAGTACCGCCGCCGGCGCATTGAGGCGGACTTCGGGAAAAAGCAGTCGCGACCGCTCCGCCGCAACCGGCTGGTCGGGCTGCTGAAGAGGGGTCAACGGGGGCGTCGGCCCAACCCGGCGCCACTGTTGACCCCTCACCCAGACGCCGCTGCCACGCCGGTGCACGCGCTGCGACCGAGCCCACATCACGCTGTCGGCCGAGGCTGAGCCGCACGGGTGCTCGCCGCGGCGGGAAAACCCGTCGCCGCCATCGACGATGATGGGGGTGTGGCGATAGGGGCGGACCCGCCGCTCGTCGGCAGGGTCGACGAGCTCACCGAACTGGCTTCACTCGTCGGACTCGACGGTGCGGGGTCTGCAGTGGCTCAGGGCGCCGGCGCGGTCGTTCTGCTCGGCGGCGACGCGGGTTCTGGGAAGACCCGGCTGAGCAAGGAGCTCGCAGCCCGCGCGCTGTCGGAGGGCTGGCGGGTCCTGGTCGGGCACTGCCTGGACTTCGGCGACGGGTCTCCGCCATACCTGCCGTTCAGTGAGGCGCTCGGCCGGCTGGCGACCGAGCGGCCGGATCTGACGCGCGCGCTCGTTGAGGCGAATCCGGCGATCGAGCGGCTGCACCCATCCCATCGAATGCTCGCGGACACCGACGTGTCCTCGGAGCCGACCCGGCGAGCCGCGTTGCTCGAAGCGGTCCACGACACGCTCACCGCCCTCGCCGGCGACGCGCCACTGCTGTTCGTCGTGGAGGACGTCCATTGGGCCGACCAGTCGACGCGCGACCTGCTGCACTGGCTGTTCACTCGTGGGCTCGACGCGCCGGTCACGATCCTGACGACCTACCGCAGCGACGATCTGCATCGGCGCCACCCACTTCGTGCCACGTTGGCCGAGTGGGTACGGCTGCCGCGGGTGGCTCGGCTGCAGCTCGGACCACTGACGACGACCGAGGCACGATCGCTCGTCCAGACGTTGCAACCGGACGCGATCGGCGAGCGTGACCTGCGCCAGATCCTGGCACGCGCCGAAGGCAACCCGTTCTTCATCGAGGAGCTGGTCGCCGCCGCAACGACCGGTGACGGCCGGCTGCCCACCGACCTCGCCGACCTGCTGCTGGTGCGCCTCGAGCAGGTCGGCGACGACGGACGGCTCGTGGTGCGGGCGGCGAGTGTCGCCGGGCGGCAGGTCTCTCACCCGCTGCTCGCGACCGGCACCGAGCTGTCGGCCGCGGCGCTCGACGCGGCGTTGCGCGCTGCTGTCGAGGCCAACATCCTGGTGTCGACCGACGGCGAGCACTACGCGTTCCGTCACGCGTTGCTGGCAGAGGCCATCTACCAGGACCTGCTGCCGGGAGAACGCGTCCGGCTTCACGGGGCGTACGCCGAGGCATTGGCCAGCGGCGCGGTCGAAGGCTCGGCCGCGGAGCTCTCTCGGCATGCCTGGGCGTCGCACGACCTCGTCACCGCCACGCGGGCGAGTGTCCAGGCCGGCAACGAGGCGATGGCGGTCGGTGGCCCGGAGGAGGCGATCCGCCACTACGAGCGAGCGCTGGAGCTGATGGTCGACGCAGTCGTCGCCGAGAAGGTCTCGATCGAGAGCGCCGACGGCATGGACGCGATCGACCGGGTCGGGCTCGTCGTGCGGGCGAGCAACGCCGCCGCGGCCGCCGGGCATCTCGCGCGCGCGGTGGCACTCGCCCATGACCAGCTGCGGGCGCTGCCCGATGACGCGCTGCCAACCGATCGCGCGCGGTTGATCCAGTGCCTCGCAACCACCGCGCTCGTCATGGACCACAACCTCGATCTGCTGGGGCTGACCACCGAGGCCGTCCGGCTGATGAGCGACCAGCCGCCGAGCGCGCTGCATGCGCATGTCCTGCATGTCCATGCCCGCGCGACGTTCGACCGCCGGCGTGACGACGAGGCGGCGCGATGGGCCGGCGAGGCACTGGCGATGGCGCGCGCGCTGCGCCTTCCCGCGGTCGCGTCGGACTCGACGATCCTGCTCGCCAAGATCGACGAGCGGTCCGGGGACGCGAAGAGCGCACTGGCGGCGGTCGAGGCGGCCGTCGCGGAGGCGCGGGCCGGCGGCGAGCCGTACGCCGAGCTTCGCGGGCTCTACACGCTCGGAAGTCTCTACTTCGGTCAGGGTCAGCTGACCGAGTCGATGGAGGCGTTCGACGAGGCCGCGCAACGCGCCAACGCGCTCGGCCGCAAATGGGCGCCGTACGGTCTGGACGCTGTGCTGTTCGGCGCGTTTGCCGCCCATGTCGCGGGCGACTGGGCGCGGGCCGCGCGGCTCATCGACGCCGGCGCGCAGACTCCGCCGGAGATCGCAGCCGCGCTGTTCGACGCGGTTGCACTCGAGCTCGCTGCTGGGCGCGGCGAGACGGCGGCCCTCGCCGCCATGCCGCGGCTACGGGCGCGCTGGCAGCTCGACGGGCTGGTCGCGATCACGAGTGGCGGTGCCGCGATCGAGCTGTTCGGCCAGCGCGGGGACCTCGCGTCGGCAATGGCAACGCATGACGATGCGGTCGCCTTCGTCAGCGCGTTGTGGCAGCGACCCGGGTTCCACGCCCGAGT
>DATAUF010000164.1:0-11294 GCA_036268405.1 Mycobacteriales bacterium | reverse complement strand
AACGCCTTGGCGAGCTGCTCGGCGCGGGCCCGGGTCACGCCGTCGAGCCCGGCAAGCGCATCGGCGGTGACGTCGTCCGGACCGTTGATCCGCGCCGCGGCCAGCGACTTGGCTAGCGCACCGAGCCCCGGCCACAGGCCGGCCTCGCAGAACGCCTCGAACGCAGTATCCATCTCAGCAAAGTGTCGCGCTTACCGCGGGTCAGCGGCCCATTGGTGCCGGCGCCTCGGGATAACCCATGTCGGGCGCCGACACGTCATCGAGCGCGGTACGAATCTCCTCCGGCAGGTTCGTGCTGTCGGCCTCGAGTGAGGCCTTGAGCTGTGCGGCCGTGCGGGCTCCGATGATCGGGGCGACGACGCCGGGCCGGTCCCGGACCCACGCGATCGCGACGGAGAGCGGCGAGACGCCGAGTCCGTCGGCGGCCGTCAACACCGACCCGACGATGCGGGAGGCCCGCTCGTCGAGGTACGGCCGGATGAACCGTCCGTAGTCGCGTGACGCACCGCGCGAGTCGGCGGGCGTTCCGCTCTGATACTTCCCGGTCAGCACCCCGCGGCCGAGCGGGGACCACGGCAGCAGGCCGACACCGAGGCTGAGCGCCGCAGGCACGACCTCACGCTCGATGCCGCGCTGTAACAGGGAGTACTCGACCTGGGTCGAGCAGATCGGCGCTCGCCCGGGCCAGGCGCGTTGCCAGGTTGCGGCCTTGGCGGTCTGCCAACCTGCGTAGTTGCTGATCCCGACATAGCGAGTGCGGCCGGTCGCGACCGCAGTGTCGAGAGCGGCGAGTGTCTCCTCGAGCGGCGTCCGGGGGTCCCACTGGTGGAGCTGCCAGAGGTCCACATGATCCGTGCCGAGTCGAGCAAGGGAGGCATCGAGGGCGTCGAGCAGATGCCGGCGCGAAGCGTCGCGGTCTCGATCCTCCCCGCGACGTAGCCCCGCCTTTGTCGCGAGGACCACCTCGTCGCGACTCGCCGTGGTGGTGAGCAGCTTCCCGACGATGCGCTCACTTTCGCCGTCGACGTACGCATCGGCAGTGTCGACCAGCGTTCCACCGGCATCGAGGTAGGCCCGCAGCTGGTTGCCGGCGTCTTCCTCGTCGGTGTCGCGACCCCAGCCCATGGTTCCCAGCGCGAGGTGGGAGACATAGAGGCCGGTTGTCCCGAGCCGACGCTGCCTCACGTCCACCACCCCACCCTCCACCGTGAAGTGGAGCCGGCTGCCTCGGCACTGTCCACGGGAGGCTATCGGCGCAGCGTTCGACGGCCGCCGCGACTCACCGGTCCGGCAAGCATCTACGCTTCGCCAATGCGACTTGCACTGAACCTGGGGTACTGGGGCTTGGCCAGCGACGAGGACAACGTCGCGCTGATCCTCGAGGCGGAGCGTCTCGGCTACACGAGCGTGTGGATGGCCGAGGCCTACGGCAACGACGCAGCGACGGTGCTCGCCTGGCTCGCGGCGAAGACGACGACGATCGAGCTCGGGAGCGGGATCTTCCAGATCCCGGGTCGGTCACCGGCGATGGCGGCCATGACAGCCGCGACCATCGACACCTTGTCAGGTGGCCGCTTCCGGATGGGACTCGGTGTCTCCGGACCCCAGGTCTCCGAGGGCTGGCACGGGGTGAAGTTCGACAAGCCGATCGCCCGGACCAGCGAGTACATCGACATCGTCCGCATGGCGCTCGCCCGCGAGCGGGTCGAGTACCACGGTGACCATTACGAGCTGCCGCTGCCCAACGGCCCGGGCAAGGCGCTGAAGATGATCATTCATCCGATCCGCAACGACCTGCCTATCTATCTCGCGGCGATCGGCCCCAAGAACCTCGAGCTCGCGGGCGAGAAGTGTGACGGCTGGCTGGCGATCTTCTACGACGCCGAGTTCTCGGCTGAGCAGCTGGCTTCGGTCCGCGCAGGCAAGGAGAAGGCGGGCCGCGCGGACGCGCCGTTCGACGTGATGCCCACCGTGCCTGTTGTCATCGGCGACTCGGTCGAGGAGTGCGCCGCCCCGTTGCGCGGATACTCCGCCCTCTACGTCGGGGGCATGGGCTCTCGCGAGCAGAACTTCTACAACCGCCTGGCCTGCCGGATGGGCTTCGAGAAGGAAGCCGGCGAAGTCCAGGACCTCTACCTCGAACGCAAGTACGACGAGGCAGCGGCGGCGATCCCGCTGGACTTCATCGACCGCACGTCGCTGATCGGCCCGATCGAGCGGATCTCCGAGCGGCTCCAGGTGCTGTCGGGTGCCGGGGTGACGACAGTCAGCGTCAGCGGGCTGGGCGGCACTGTGGAGCAGAAGGTCGACACTCTGCGTGCCCTTGCGGGCGCCCTGGAAAGCGCCGGCGTCGGCGACTGACCCATGACAGTTGACGCATGACCGCTGACCGATGACAACTGTTTTGCTCGTTCGTCATGGTCTGACCGATGCGAACACGGGCGGGACGCTTGCCGGCTGGACGCCGGGGGTGCACCTGGCAGCCAAGGGTCGCGAACAGGTCGTGGCGCTCGCCGCGCGGCTCGCCGCGGTGCCCTTCACCGCGATCGTGAGCAGCCCGCTGGAGCGCTGTCAGGAGACTGCGGCTGCGCTGGTCGCGGGCCGCGAGGGTCCAAAGATCGAGACCGACGACCGGCTTGGTGAGTGCCGGTACGGCGACTGGCAGGGGCAGTCGCTCAAAACGCTGGCGAAGGACCCGCTGTGGAAGGTGGTCCAGTCACACCCGAGCGCGGTGACGTTTCCGGGTGGCGAGTCGCTTCGGGACACCCAGGCTCGTGCCGTCGCGGCGGTCAGGGCCCACAACGAGCGGCTGGGGGCAGACGCGGTCTGGGTCGCCGTCAGCCACGGCGACGTGATCAAGGCGGTTCTCGCCGACGCGCTCGGGGCACACCTCGATGAGTTCCAGCGGATCGTGGTCGATCCCGCATCGGTGTCAGTAGTCACCTACACCGCCATGAGGCCGTTCGTCGTACGAATGAACGACGTCGGGGGAGACCTGGCGGGGCTCGTCCCCAAGCGAACGAGTCGCCGCCGCAAGTCCTCTGATGCGGCCGTCGGTGGCGGTTCGGGCAGCCACGCTTAGCAACGCGCTCTGTCACGCTCAGGGGCAGCATCTAGGGTGAGGCGCATGCCTGGCCGTGAGTTCGCCTTCGACCCTCCCGAGCGCTTCGTCGCCGGGACCGTCGGCCAGCCCGGTCAACGCACCTTCTATTTGCAGGCCACCGGCAGTGGGCGCACCGTCTCGGTATCGCTCGAGAAGCTCCAGGTCACCGCTTTGGCCGAACGACTCGACGAGCTGCTCGACGAGGTGCGCCGACGTCATGGCGAGGCCTCGACCGTCCCCGCTGTCGCGCCCTCCCAGCTCGAAGACGTCGCACCGCTGGACGCGCCGATCGAGGATGAGTTCCGGGTCGGAACACTGGCCATGGCCTGGGACGACGACGACAGCCTCGTCATCATCGAGGCGCAGTCGGTCGTGGAGGACAGCGACGCGGAAGCACCGTCGGATGCCGAGACCAACGCCGACATGTTGCGAGTTCGGCTGTCGCCCGCTGTGGCGCGCGCGTTTGCCAAGCGAGCTCTGCGGGTGGTCGCCGCGGGTCGACCACCATGCCCGTTGTGCGGCAATCCGCTCGACCCGGAGGGCCACATCTGCCCTCGCCAGAACGGTCACCTCCACGCCGGCTGAACCGAACGGCGACACTGGTGGCGTGACCGCCCCCGCGTCGTCCGCCCCAGCCGAAGACGTTCTTCGGCTGCTGCGCGATGGCGAGCTGTCTGTCGAGGGCCAGCTGATCGATGCGTCGAACGCGACGCTCTACTGCGGTGTGACGCTGGACTCGACGACCGTTGCGTGCGTGTACAAGCCGATCGCGGGGGAGCGGCCGCTCTGGGACTTTCCTGACGGCACCCTTGCCGGCCGGGAGGTCGCGGCATACCTGGTATCGGCGGCGAGTGGGTGGGACGTAGTCCCACCCACAGTCATGCGCGACGGACCGTACGGGCCGGGAATGTGCCAGCTGTGGATCGAGACCGACGATGCGGTCGACCTTGCGGCGCTCGTCCGTAGCCCGATCGAGCCGTTGCGCAGGATGGCGGTGTTCGACGCGGTGATCAACAACGCGGACCGCAAGGGCGGGCATCTGCTACCCGTGCCGGACGGCCATGTGTACGGCGTGGACCACGGGGTGTGCTTCTCCGTCGAGGACAAGCTGCGCACCCTGTTGTGGGGCTGGCGCGGAGAGCCGCTCACTGAAGAGGCGCTCGACGTGCTGACCGGATTGCGGCTCGAGCTCGACGCCGACCTCGGTGAAGCTCTCGAAGAGCTGCTGACGATGAAGGAGGTCCGCGCCACCCGCAGACGGGTAGACCGGCTGCTGTCGACCGGGACGCACCCGATGCCAAGCGGGGACTGGCCGCCGATGCCATGGCCGCCGTTCTAGGCGGCCCCTTCTACAGAGCCGCCGTTCTAGGGATCCCCGTCTAGGCTCCGGGCGTGCGTTCTTGGGAGTCTCCCGCTGTGCCGGCGCTTTCGGCGCTGGGCATCGCGTCGAGCGACACCGCGGTCGAGATACGGGACACGCCAAGCGGTGAGCGCAAGCGGATCGGCGAGGGAAAGAGCCTGCTCACGTTGTATGTCTGCGGCATCACGCCGTACGACGCGACTCATCTCGGGCACGCGGCGACATACCTGCTCTTCGACGAGCTCCAGCGGGTCTGCCGGGATGCCGGCATCGACGTGCGCTACGTCCAGAACGTCACCGACGTCGATGACCCGCTGCTCGAGCGCGCGATCGTGACGGGGGAGGACTGGACGGCACTGGCGGAGCGCGAGATCGAGCTGTTCCGCACTGACATGACGGCACTGCGGATCCTCGCGCCCGCTGAGTACATCGGCGCGGTCGAGGCGATCCCCGATGTGGCGTCGGCGGTCGCGCGGCTGCGTGACCACGGAGAGGCGTACGACGTCGACGGCGACATCTACTTCTCTGTCGCGGCGGCGCCCGGTTTCGGCGAGGTCAGTCACCTTCCTGCGGAAGAGATGATCAAAATCTTCGGCCAGCGCGGCGGTGACCCGGACCGCAGCGGGAAGAAGGATCCGCTGGACTCCTTGCTCTGGCAGTCGGCCCGTCCGGGAGAGCCGTCGTGGGATACGCCACTCGGCGCGGGTCGACCTGGTTGGCACATCGAGTGCACCGCGATCGCGATGCGTCACCTTGGCGACACGATCGACGTCCAGGGCGGCGGCGACGACCTCGTCTTTCCGCACCACGAGATGAGTGCCGCAGCGGCGTGCGCGCTGAGCGGTCGCTCGCCGTTCGCAGGCGCCTACCTGCACCAGGCAATGGTCGGCTACGACGGCGAGAAGATGTCGAAGTCCAAGGGCAACCTGGTGCTCGTCTCAAAGCTGCGCGAAGACGGCGTGGACCCAATGGCGATCCGGCTCGCCCTCCTCAACCACCACCACAGCGAAGCCTGGGAGTGGAAAGACGAAGAGATCAACAGCGCAACAAAGAGACTGGAGATCTGGCGCGCGGCTCTCGCAAGGAAGTCCGGCCCCAGCGCCGAGGCCTTTATTGGAGAGATGAGATCGAGCCTCCGAGGAGGCCTGAACACCCCCGAAGCACTGAAGGCAGTCGACCGCTGGTGCAACAGCGAGGGCAAAGACGAAAAGGCGCCGCAAACAGCAAAGGCAGCAGTCGATGCGTTACTGGGCATCGTCTAGGGCGGTGGACATTCGCGCAGCGGCATGGGCCAATGGCCCAGCGCGAAGCGCGGCCTTTTGCCCCAGCCGCGGAGCGGATGTGCCTCGGCCAGACGGCACCATGAACGATCAGTCGGCGGAATCGTGCCGTCTCAGATAGCGCTCGAAAGCCCGAGCGATCGCCTCACCTGACGCCTCGGGCAATGCGGTTTGGTCCTCGCGCAGCTCGAGTGAGGCGATGTAGTCGGCGATCTCACCGTCGTCGCGAGCGAGCGCGTCGACGTCGCGCTCCCATGCCTGCGTCGCTTCGGGGAGGTCCCCGAGCGGGACCGAGATGTCGAGGACATCCTCGACCCGGTGCAACAGCGTCATCGTTGCCTTCGGGCACGGCGGCTGCGCGAAATAGTGCGGCACGCTCGCCCAGTAGGTGACGACCTTTCGACCCGTCTCCGCGAGCGCCTGGTGAAAGACACTGACCACACCGGTCGGGCCTTCGTAGCGGGACTTGGTCAAGCCGAGCGATGTCGCGAGCACCCCGTCCGACGCTGACCCGTTCACGTCGATGGGGCGGGTGTGCGGAACGTCGGCAAGCAGCGCGGCAAGGCAAACCACCTCGTCGACCTCGAGCTCGTCGGCGAACGCCGTGAGCTCTTCACAGAACGCGCGCCAGCGCATGTTCGGCTCGAGGCCCCTGACGAGCACGACCTCTCGATCGCCGACCGTTGCAAGGCCGAGCCGGGTCGTCGGCCAGTCGATGCGGCGCGTCACTCCGTCCACCAGCCGAACGGTCGGCCGGTTGACCTGGTAGTCGTAGTAGTCCTCAGGATCGATCGCCGCGAACGGCGTCGCTTGCCACTCCCGCTCGAGATGCTCGATCGCGTTGGTCGCCGCGTCCGCCGCGTCGTTCCAGCCTTCGAACGCAGCGATCATCGCGCGCCTGCGACCAGAGCCGCGGGAGACCGTCACGCCGCCAGGGTATGCCCGTCGCGGCGTGGCAGAGGCGGGCTAGGAACGCCCGCCGCCGGTCGTGTGGACGATGAGTACGTCGCATGCAGCGCGGTGGCTGATGTTGGCAGGCACAGAGCCGAGCAGCCGTCCCGCGAGGCTGTTCAGGCCGCGGTTGCCGATGATGCAGAGGTCTACCTTGCGGCCCTCGATCACGGCGACCAGGACATCGACCGGATCGCCGGCCTCAGCAACTGTTTCGATCTTCTTTGCGCCGGCCTTCGTGGCAAGCGTCTTCGCGTCGCGAAGGGCATCCTCGGCGGGGTTGGCGCCCATCACCTTGTACGCGGCGTCGCCGAGCTCCTGAGTCGCACGTGAGCGGTCGCGCTCCGACAACGGCTGGTAGGCCGAGACGATCAACAACGTGGCACCGGTGTCGCTCGCCACCGCAGCCGCGCGCTCGACGGCGCGGAACGACGACGCTGATCCGTCGGTTCCGACGAGGATCTTCTTGTAGCTGCTCACCGTGCGCTCACTCCGGCCTGCCCCCTTGGATGATCCCTTGCGATTGCACGAACCGTATATGAGGCGCTCGGAACAGTCACGAACACTAGATTCGCTACAAATGTCGCGTTCCGCAGCGGTCCTGTTCGACATGGACGGCTTGCTCGTGGACTCCGAGCCGTTGTGGACCGTCGGTGAGATCGAGCTCGCCGCGCATTTGGGCGGCACCTGGAGCGACGAGCTCAAGGCGGCGATCATCGGAACGCGCCTCGACTCCGCGATCCGGACCATTCTCCGGTGGTACGACGCCCCCCGCGGCGACCACGAGGTCGACGCTGCCATGGCGTTTCTCCTGAAGCGGATGGTCGAGCTCTACCACGACGAGCTGCCCGTGATGCCGGGGGCGATCGAGCTGGTCGACGCAGTCCGCGCCGTAGGTGTGCGGACCGCCTTGGTGTCCTCGTCGTACCGCGTGCTGGTTGACGCGGCACTGGACACCCTCGGCCGTGACCGCTTCGACATCAGCGTGGCTGGGGACGAGGTGAGTGCAGGCAAGCCGGATCCGGCGCCTTACCTCGCGGCCTGCCAGATGCTCGACGTGCGGCCTGCCGCAACCGTCGCGCTCGAAGACGCGATCAGCGGTGTCCTATCCGCAGAATCGGCAGGCTGCGTGGTTGTCGCGGTCCCATGGCTCGCTCCGATTGCCCCAGCACCCCGGAGGTACGTGCTAGCGAGCTTGAAGGACATTGACCCCACCTGGCTACTGTCGCTCACGGCTCCCTGACGATCGGGCCGAGTCCGGAGGAGGCATAGGAGAGTTAGCGCAGCTGAGCGAAGCGAAGCAAGTCAACTCTCCATAGCCGACGGAGGAGTCGACCCGATCGTCAGCAGCGCCGGGGGCGAACCGCCGAACTCTGGGCAGAACTCCTGAAACGAGCACCAGTTGCAGAGCTTGCTGGCCTTCGGGCGCCAGTCTCCGGTTGCTCTTGCCTTCTCGATTGCTGATGCGATTGCTTCGAGCTGTCGCTCCAGGGACTCCAGGTCGGCGACGTCTGGCGCGTAGTCGAGGATCTCGCGGTCTGCGAGGTAGTAGAGGCGCAGCAGCTTGGGCAGCACACCAGTCGTGCGCCACAGGACGAAGGCGTAGAACCGCAGCTGGAACAGCGCCTTGCCTTCGAAGGCTTCGCGCGGTGACTTCCCGCTCTTGTAGTCGACCACCCGGAGGTCACCGGAAGGCGCGCGGTCGATGCGGTCGACGAAGCCCTTCAGGTGCACGCCGGATGGCAGCGTGGTCTCGACCAGAACCTCGCGCTCGGCCGGCTCGAGACGACGGGGGTCTTCGAGTGTGAAGTAGCTGTCGAGCAGCGTCTGGGTTGAGCCGATCAGATCCGCCAGGCCGCCCGGCTCCTGGTCGACCAGCGCGGCAAGCTCGGGCTCCTCATCGAGCAGCGAACGCCAACCTGGCTCGACATCCGAACACGCCGCGGCGATCGTCCGCTCGATGGCGGGCAGGTCGAAGATTCGCTCCAGGACCCCGTGGATGACGGTGCCTCGTGCCGCGACCAGGCTCGGTGGCTCCGGAAGCCTGTCGATGACGCGGAACCGGTAGAGCAGGGCGCAGTTCTTGAAGTCCAGCGCCCGAGACGGAGACAACGACCACTCCGGCGTGATCACGTCGACGGACTGTTCGGACATGGGACGGACGGTAGACCTCTGGTACGACGCATTCAGCAGACGCGCGGGTACGCGGCGAACCTGAAAGGCGCGTTGCAGCCGCACGCCTACGATTGACCATTGGGCCGGCGCAGCCGGCGCCGAGTTTGGGTGGCGGGTCGGGCGGAGGACGTGTGAGCGAGCAGCCGCCGCAGCAGCCTTCTCGGCTAGCGGCGGGCATTCCAGCCGGCAAGATCTTCGGCGTACCTCTCGTCGTGTCGCCCATGTGGATCGTGCTCGTAGTGCTCGGGACACTGGTCGCGCCGAGCGTCATCCGGCAGAACGTCCATGTCGGCACCGTCGGCAGCTATGTCGTCGCGCTGGCACTGATCCTGCTGGTCTACGCCGCTGTGCTCGCGCATGAGGCCAGCCATGTCCTGGTCGCGAAGGCGCTCGGCCTGCGAGTCGGACGAGTCGTGCTTCAGCTGCTGGGTGCTGTGTCCGAGGTGCTCGATGAGCCGCAGACCCCGGCGCGCGAGTACCTCGTCGCGGCGGTAGGCCCGCTGACGTCTGTGTTGCTTGCGGGAGTCGCGGCCGCGATCGGCGGAACGTTTCCAGAGCACTCGATCGGCTGGTTCCTCGCCGATTCCACTGCCACGATCAACGGCGTCGTCGCGGTGTTCAACCTGCTGCCGGGCATGCCGCTTGACGGGGGTCGCCTGCTGCGCGCGGCCCTGTGGCACCTCACGGGGGACCCGATGCGCGGGCTGCTGATTGCCGGTTGGGTCGGCCGCGGAGTCGGCGCCGCGACAGCCGTTGCCGGCGCCGTCGAGCTGCGCCTTGCGCAAGGCGACGAAGTGAGTGGGATCTATCTGTTCGCTGTCGCGCTGATGGTATGGACCAACGCCTCCTGGTCCATCGTGCAGGCCCGGCGCGGTGCGGCCATTCCACGGTTGGAGATGTCGAGCCTGGTTCGACCGGCGTTGACGGTGGAGGCACAGCTGCCACTGGCCGAGGCGGTACGCCGGGCACGTGACATCGGTGCCCGGGCGCTGGTCGTTGTGGACGGGCGCGACCGGTGGTCCGGCATCGTGTCCGAGGCAGCTGTCCAGGCGACGCCCACGGAACGCCAGCCGTGGATGTCGGTCAGCGATCTTGCACGGCCGGTGGAGGCGGGACTGGTGCTCTCGCCCGGGTTGAGCGGCGAGGACCTGATGAACGCCATGCAACAAACGCCGGCGACGGAGTACCTCGTGGCGGGCGCGGACGGTGCGCTGCAAGGTGTCCTTGCGCGCACGGACTTGATCGCGGTGCTGCGTGCCGCCGGTGTGAGGTAGGCGTGGCGGAGCAGGACCTGAGCGCCGGCGAAAGAGCGTTTCGCGCCGGGGATCTGGTGCAGCTCACCGACCCGAAGGGGCGGATGCACACGATCACCCTGACGCCAGGCAAGGAGTTCCACACCCATCGTGGGCTGATCCCGCATGACGATCTGATCGGTCAGCCAGAGGGGATCGTGGTGTCCTCGGCAGGAGGCACCGACTACCTCGCCCTGCGGCCGTTGCTCAGTGACTACGTGCTGTCGATGCCGCGTGGCGCGACGATTGTGTATCCGAAAGACGCGGCTCAGATCGTCGCGATGGCCGACATCTTCCCGGGCGCGCGCGTCTTCGAAGCCGGCGCCGGCTCGGGGGCGCTGACCTGCAGCTTGCTGCGAGCGATCGGCGGCGACGGGCGGTTGACGTCGTACGAGCGTCGCGAGGATTTCGCGGAGGTCGCACAGGCCAACGTCGAGCGGTTCCTCGGTGGTCCTCAGCCGCAATGGTCGTTGCTGGTGGGTGACGTGATCGATGCCGAGGGTGTCGCCGTGGCGGACCGAGTGGTGTTCGACATGCTCGCTCCCTGGGAGGTCGTGGAGACCGCGGCGCGGCTTCTGGTTCCGGGGGGATTGATCTGCGCCTACGTCGCGACGACCACGCAGCTGTCGGCCACGGTCGAGGCGCTGCGGACCGCGGGCGCGTTCGCTGAGCCGGCCGCCTGGGAGTCGATGGTCCGCGGCTGGCATGTCGACGGTCTTGCGGTCCGCCCGGAGCACCGCATGGTCGGCCACACCGGGTTTCTGGTTACCGCCCGCCGGCTCGCGCCAGGGGTCACGCCGCCGGTGAGACGTCGCCGACCGTCGAAGGGCGCGCCCGGCTGAACCGGTCGATCAGGGTTTGGCGACCCGCGCGGGAGCAACTAATGCACCAGTTGTGCGTTGTGGTCAGTTATAGGCTCACGAAAGCCGATGAGTGAGGGCAACCGGGGAGGTGGCCGTGCCGGGACGTGAAGATGCCGAGGCACGGGCTGCGCGCTCGGAGGAACGGTCGGCAGAGCTGACCGACCAGATCGCGTACCTCGAGGCTGAGATCGCCAGTCTGCGGCGACGGATGGTCACCGCTCCGCGGGGCAGCGCCGGGTCCGGCGTCGAGGAGCGACTCGGTCAGCTGCA
>DATAUF010000163.1:0-13033 GCA_036268405.1 Mycobacteriales bacterium | reverse complement strand
GGGTTACGAGTCGAGCTTGAGGTCACGGAGCAGCTTGGCGACGTGCCCGGTTGCCTTCACGTTGTAGAAGGCGTGCGCGATCTTGCCTTTCGGGTCGACCACGAACGTCGAGCGGATCACCCCGGTGACCTTCTTGCCGTACATCATCTTCTCGCCCCACGCGCCGTAGGCCGCGAGGACGGCCCGGTCCGGGTCGGAGAGCAGCGGAAAGGTCAGGCCGTGGGTCTCGCGGAACTTCGCGAGCTTCGCCGGCTTGTCCGGCGAGATCCCCACGACCGCGTAGTCGGCGCCGTCCAGCATCCCGAGGTTGTCGCGGAAGTCGCACGCCTGCTTCGTGCAGCCAGGGGTCAGCGCGGCTGGGTAGAAGTAGATGACGAGGCTGCGGCCCTTGAAGTCCTTCAAGCTGTGCTTGGTCTCGGTGTCGTCGAGCAGCGCGAACGCGGGCGCGGTGTCGCCGGGGGACAGCGTCGTCGAGGTCTGGGCCATGCGCCGACCGTAGCGCCGTTGGCGTAGACGGGCCGATGGGGGGCAGGATCAGCAGGACGCCCTAGCCGTCGAGGACGCTGCGTAGCCGGAGGAGATATGGCAACCACTCGCAAGCCCGAGGTCATCGTCCGCGAGATCGAGCAGACGCGTGCCGAGCTGGCCGAGACGATCGACGCGATCACCGACCGGCTCAACCCGCGACGTGCCGCCTCTCGCGGCGCTAGGGCGGTCAAGGAGCAGGTGAGCTCTGCGATGCCCGGGGACGGCGGTGAGGCTGGGTCTGGCGACGGCCCGCGGCCTGCGGTGATCGCTGTAGCGGGGGCGGCGGCGGTCGTGGCTGGGGTCGTCGCGGTACGTCGGCGTCGCTGATACGCACGATCGGGCCGCCGATGCGCGAGACTTGGCGTCGTGCGCATCTCGGCGAAGTCGGACTATGCAGTCCGTGCCATGGCGGAGCTTGCGGCGGGAGGCGAGCAAGGAGCCGTCAAGGCTGAGCAGATCGCCGTCGCGCAGGACATCCCACTGAACTTCCTGCTGGGCATTCTTCGCGAGCTCCGCAACGCACATCTGGTGCGCAGCCAGCGCGGCCGCGAAGGCGGATACGTGCTGTCGCGCCCTGCGGCGGAGATCACCCTCGCCGACGTGATCCGTGCCGTCGATGGTCCCCTGGCGAACGTGAGGGACCTGAGCCTGACCGAGTTGAGCTACCCCGGCGCCGCGGAGTCCCTGCGCGATGTCTGGATGGCGGTGCGCGGCAGCCTGCGCGAGGTGCTCGAGAACGTCACCGTCGCGGACCTGGCAAGCGGGCGGCTGCCCCGTCAGATCAAGCAGCTGGCCGACCGCCACCAGGCTGAGCGGTTCTGACGCCCTAACCGCGGTTCGGTGGGTCAGCTGAGCAGCGCGGCGATTTCGGAGTCGATGTCGACACCATCGAACTCCGCACCGGACGGCACGCGGCCGAACGACTCGATCAGGAACTCGACCACGCGGTTGCGCGGCGCCAGCATGGTCGCGAGGCAATCCGTCGCGAGCGTGATGCGCACGTCGGAACCATCCACCGGCTCGATCGTGATGTCGCCCTCGCCGATCGCGTCGGCGATGCCGCTCGCGAGCAGGTCGCGGGCGAAGACCCAGACCACCGGCTCGTCGCACTGCGTACCGATCGCGAGAGACACCGCGAGCGGGTCGCTCGGGTCGTAGCGAAGCTCAGCCTCGAGCCGCGCGTCGCCAGTGGCCGCGCTGACGGTGAGCGTCAGGCGTGTCGTGACGGTGCGCGAAGAGTCGAGCATCGGTGACCTCCGTGTAGATGGCGCCGGAGCGACGGCGACGGGTCCGGCGATCGTCCGTCCATGGATCAACGACGCGTTGCGGAGGCGGTGACGGCCAGCCGCCTGTCTGCCGCTACCGGCGGACGGGCTTACCTGGGCGGGGGAGCAGCTCGATCCAGGTCCGTCCTGGAGCGAGCGCGATCCGATGGCCGGCAGCGTCGGTCAGGCTGATTCCGTTGCTGATGGACTTGCGGTGCCAGCTGCCGCGGATCATCTTGCCGTCGCGGAGCACCCACGCCGGGTTGGAGCCGACCGTCACGTCGAGCGGCGAGGCGTTGCCCAGGACGTCGTGCAGACCCGTGCTGGCGATGTCGACGCCCAGCACCACCACGTTGGTGGCGCTGATCTGCTGACCGTCGGTGAGCGTGTCCGTGGCACCGCCCTGGGTTCGCAGCCAGGCACCGTTCGACCAGGTCCACTCAGCGCTTGCGGCAGGCCATGACAGGTAGACCTGGCGGGCCCGCCGGGCACGCGGGTCAAGGGCGCCGTAGGTGAACAGCGCCGGCGGAGCCTTGAGGTTCGGGCGCGCCTTGAGACCGGCGCGCAGCAGCGTCTTCGTCGAGCTGAAGACGTCATGCGGTGCCGCGCGACTCGAGTCGAGATGGAAGTACTCCGGCTGCGCATCGTCGGAGATCAGCGCGGCGCCGCTGTGGTCCCGGATCGGCGGCATGTCCTTGGGGTTCGCCCCGGAGTATCCGAGCACGCTGCCGTGCAGCAACGCGAGGATGTCGGCATCGGAGATGCGTGCCGACCGAATCGGTCCGACCAGTGGCGCCTTCTGGCACTGGAAGATCGCCATCAGGCGGGTCAGGCCGCCTTCGACGAGCTCCTCGACCACGACGTCCGCGTTGTTGATGCCGGCCTGTGGCAGCGCGGGTGCGATGTTGTCGACCTTGACGGCGAGGGCCACGCGGTCCGCCCGCTCGCCGCCGGACTGCGGCAAGCCGGTCAATGGACAGGTCGGCGCCGCGGCCGGCTGGTTCGACGCCGAGGGCGAGCCGGGATCACCCGTGGAGCCGCTGGAGCACGCGGTCGCCGTGAGCGCGGCCGCGGTCAGTGCGGCCGCTGCCGCGAGACGCCGTCGGGAGAGTGCTAGCTGCATGGGTTGCTTGCCCCTGTCGTGACCGTCGTGTGATTGGTGGAGGCCGAGATCTTGACCTGCTTGACGCCTTCGTACGTCGAGCCGACGAGCAGTTGGATGTTGTTGCCGAGCGACGAGACCTCTTGACGGGTCGACCCCGTCACTGCGGCCGACAGGGTGCGCGCCGAGTCGGCACGTGTGGGCCCGTACTGGACCACCGTCGCCGTGGTGCCGCTCCCCTTGGGAGCGTCAGCGGTCTTGCTGACGCTGAAGCCGAGTCCTGACAGGTCGGTTGCGGCGCGAGCGGCGAGTCCGGCTGTATTCGTTGCGTTGAGCACCTTGAGCGAGATGTCGCCCGGCGGGATCGTCAGCTTGCCAGGCTGGACGACGTTGGTGATCGGCTTGTCGGCGGTGAAGTCGTGGAACAGCCGCTTGGACAGCACCGGGTCCCAGAGGACCGCCGAGCCGACCGGCGAGGCGTAGTTGGTGTCCGAGAGCGGCACGGTGAGCAGGTTGAGGTTCTTCGGCGACATCGAGTGCAGCGTCTTGGCGAGCCGGTACATCTGCGACGTGCCGAAGCCGGGGTCCGTGGTCAACGAGCTCGCGACGGCCTTCAGGAAGCTGTAGAGCTTGAACACGTCCAGCAGCACGCCGGTGCTTTCGGCCTTGTGCATCATCGAGGCCATGAACTTCTGCTGGCGCTGGATCCGCCCGAGGTCGCCGAGTGCCGGGTCGAACTCCCGTGCGCGGACGTACTCCAAAGCGGTGTCACCGTTGAGCTGGCTGGTCCCCGCGGGAAGCTCCAAGCCACTGCCGCTGTAGTCGCCGGTCGCCGGGTCGCGGGTAACCGGGTCGTGGATCGGGGTGGCGCTACAGATGTTGACGCCGCCGAGCGCGTTGACCATCTTCACGAACCCGAGGAAGTTGATCTCGATGTAGTGGTCGATCCGGACGTGGGTGTTGGCCTCGATGGTCCGGATGGTGAGCTTCGCGCCGCCCAGTGAGTACGCCGCGTTCAGCTTGTTCATCTGGGCCGGGATTTCTTGGCCGTGGGACTTGTGCGCCGGGATCTTCACGTATGAGTCGCGCGGCAGGCTGACCATCACGGCTTTGCCGCCGCCGGCCGGGATGTGCAGCAGGATCATCGTGTCGGAGCGCTTGCCCGGGTCATGGCCGACGTGCAGGTTCTTCTGCTCGGCCTTCGTCAGGCCGGCGCGGCTGTCGGAGCCGACGATCAGGATGTTCAGGTCACCCGAAGCACCAGCCGGCGGCCGGTGGCAGGACGTGCAGAACACGTTGATGTGCTTGATGCTGCCGACGATCGAGGAGAAGGTCAGCCAGCCGATCCCGAGCGTCGCGACGATCACGACGGCCATGCCTCCGGCAACCGTGCTGACCAACCGGCGCCGGGTCCAGCGGCGCAACCAGTGCGGTCCCCAGCGGCGGTGCTCGCCGTCGTTCGGCGGCGTGCGCCCCGGCGAAGTCGGCGGTGACGGCTCGCTGCGGCGTCGCTGTGTGGAGCGCTGTGCTGCTCGTCTGGGATCGAGCTCGGGCGGGAGCGGACGGCGTGGACGGTCGGTGCCGTCAGGCGGATCGGTCACGCTGACGGACCTCCGGCGATAGCGGCGCAGTTGAGAAGCCCCGCACCGACCGCGGCGCTGCTGACAAGCCCCTGATCGAGCCTAAGGCCGGGGATCCATGGTGCCCGGCATGCCACGCGGTAGCGTGCCGCGCGATGACAACCCGGCGACGCGCGCAGACTTTCACCGAGCAGCGCGCTGAAGGATGGCCGGGAGTCTCGGTGATCATGCCGGTGCTCAACGAGGAACGGCATCTGCGTGCCGCGGTGCGCTCGATCCTCGACCAGGACTACCCCGGTGAGCTCGAGGTGGTGCTCGCGCTCGGCCCGTCGCGCGACCGTACCGACCAGGTCGCCGCGGCGCTGGCCGCGGACCCGCGCGTTTCCACAGTCGCGAGCCCGTCCGGACGAACCCCCAACGCGCTCAACCTGGCGGTCGCAGCGAGCCGTTTCCCCGTGGTCGCGCGGGTCGATGGGCACTCGCTGCTGCCTTTTGGATATCTGCGCCGTGCTGTGGAGCTTCTCGACGAGACCGGTGCGGACAACGTCGGTGGGCTGATGTCCGCGCGAGGCGGCACTGATTTCGAGCATGCCGTCGCACAGGCGATGACCAGCCGGATCGGCGTCGGCAATGCGCCGTTCCATGTGGGCGGTGAGGAAGGGCCGGCCGACACGGTCTATCTCGGGGTCTTCCGACGCGCGGCGCTGGATCGGGTAGGCGGGTACGACGAGACGTTCGCACGAGCCCAGGACTGGGAGATGAACTTCCGGATCCGTGCGAGCGGTGGCTTGGTGTGGTTCTCGCCGACGTTGTCGGTGTCGTACCGGCCGCGCAGCACGCTGTCCGGGCTCGCGCGGCAGTACTTCCACTACGGGCGCTGGCGGCGCCAGGTCATGCGTAGCCATGTCGGGTCGGTCAACCTTCGCTATCTCGCACCTCCGACGGCGATGCTGGGTGTGCTCGCCGGTCTCGTCCTCTCGACGTTCGTGACGCTTTGGGCGTTGACGCTGCCGGTCGGCTATCTCGTGCTGGTGCTCGGCGGCACGTTGCTGAGCGGCCGCGGACTTCCCAGGAAATCTCGCGTTGCCCTTCCTCTTGTGCTGGTCACGATGCACATGTCCTGGGCCGCCGGCTTCCTGACGTCATGGCGTCCCGCCCGGGAGTAGAGCGTCCCGCCCGGGAGTAGAGCGTCCCGCCCGGGAGTAGAGCGTCCCGCCCGGGAGTAGAGCGTCCCGCCCGGGAGCAGCTCAGCTCAGGCAGCCCGGGTCTGCCGCGGAGATCGTGGAGATCGAGGGCGTGGGAGTCGGGGTCACCGTGCCGCCGATCGTCACCGGGGACACCTTGGTGAAGTCGCTGCCGACGATGACGGTGATGGTCGTGCCGAGCGTCGGGTCGGCGTGCCGCTTCGCGCCCGGAAATGCCGCCGCGACGGTCTGGGACGACTGCACCTTCTCGGCGCCGTAGCGCACGATCGTGCCGGTGTACGTCTGCTTGTCGGCGTCGCCGACGCTGACCACGTGGTAGCCCTGCGCCTCGAGCTGGGTGGCGACGGTGTGGGCGAGGCCCTGCGTCGCGGTTCCGTTCTCCACGGCGATGTCGATGCTGCTGGGCGCGACGGTCAAGGGGGGGCCGGTCGGGGTCGGGGTCGGCGTCGGGGTCGGGGTCGGCGTCGTGCCCGGGATCGGCTCGTCGTGGCGTAGCTCGTCCCAGAGCTGCGGGGCCTGGGACGGGTCCCACATGACGTCGCCGTATGGCAGTCCCGGCTGGTCGGTGAGGTTCGGGACGGTCAGCAGGTGCACCCCGCCGGCGCCGACTGCGTGCAGCGCGTTGGCGAGCTTGTGCATCGTGCCCAACCCGAACCCGTCTGTCGTCAATGACGATGCCGCCGCGACGAGGAAGCTCTGCAGCTTGGGGAGGTCGATCAGCAGGCCGCTGCTGGTTGCCTTGCGGACCATCGCGGCGGCGAACTGCTGCTGCCGCTTGATCCGCGGCAGGTCGCCGCCGCCGTCGAGGTTGTAGCGGGCGCGCATCAGGTCCAACGCCTGCTGGCCGGTGATCTCGACGTGCTTTCCGGCCGGCAGGTTCAGACCGCTGCCGTGGTAGGCGCCGTTGTCGTCGACGATCGGATCGACGAGCGGATGCGAGACGCACATCTTGACGCCGCCGAGGGCGTCCACCATGTGCTGGAAGCCCACGAAGTCCACGACCGCGTAGTGGTCGATGTGCAACCCGGTGAGGGTCTCGATCGTGTGGATCGTGCAGCTCGCGGCGTACTTGTTGTCGTACTCGCCGCCGATCGAGAACGCCGCGTTGAACTTGTTCATCTCCGGCGCGGAGGTCTGGCCATTGGGCCCAACGACGCACGAGGGGATCTGCACGTAGGAGTCGCGCGGGATGCTGACCAGCGTCGCGTCGCCGCTGCCCGCCGCGATGTGCAGCACGATCGTCGTGTCCGAGCGGGCGCCGGCGACCTTGGCGCCGCCGGTGTCATGACCGTTCGCCCCGGCGCGGGTGTCCGAGCCGATCAGGACGAAGTTCTCGGCCTTGGCGACCAGCTTCGGTGGCGCCGACGCGTCAGAGGGCAGCACGACGGGTTGGGTGGTGAACTTGCTCGTGATGTAGAAGTAGTCCGCCACGCCGCCGGCGACGGCGAGCAGGACGATCACTCCGAGGATTCCTGCGGTCCAGCGGACGACGCGTGCCCAGCGCGGACGGGCGTGCGAGCTGAAGGTGTCCGGTAGCGCGCCCGGGTTGGGCGGCAGGTCAGAGCCCCAGATCTGGCGCCGGCTTCCGGACGGCGACGGATCCTCACCTGAGGATGGGGGATCCCCAGGCGTCGTCACGGGTGGGGACTCCTCATTCCGTCAGCTCGACACAGCGTTCACGTCAGCACAGCCTCGGATCACGGTCGGTAAACCGGGCGAAGGACGATCATAGGGCGGCGTTGCTGAACCAATCCTTATGACAAGGCACCTAGCCTGAGCCCACTGTGACGCGTGTGACGAGGACGACGTGGCTGCTCGCGGCCGGGCTGATGCTCGCGTCGGTGGCGTTCGGCGCTCCCAGTTTTTCCGCGGCGTCGCCACCGGCTGTGCATGAGGTCTATACCGTTCCGTCGAGCGGGGAGTTCACGGTCGCCGGACGAGGGTTCGGCCACGGTCATGGGCTGTCGCAATGGGGTGCCTACGGCGCCGCCAAGGTCGCCGGCCTGTCGAGCAACCAGATCCTGCACTTCTACTACCCGCACACCACGCTGGACACGAAGCCCGTGACCCAGGCAGTCAGGGTTCTGCTCACGGCGCTCGCTGCGCCCTCGAAGGGCTACGTCGAGTTTGACCCGGCGGCCGGTCTCGCCGTGACGCCGGGACCGACCGCGACGGCGGGTGACGACAAGGCGCAGGTGCTTCCGGCGACGGCGACCGGCGGGGCGACGATCGACCACTGGCGGCTGCGCAAACAGTCCCAGACGGTCGCGCTGCAGGCGCATTGGTCGGGCGCGTGGCACGTGCAGACCGCGGATGTGGGGTCGGGCGCAACGATCAGCGACCCGGCCGCCCTCGTCGCGCTGGTCGAGCCGAACGGAAAAGCCACCAAGACCGTCCGTTACCGCGGTCAGATCGTCGCTGAGCTCGTGGCGGGCTCTATGGAGGCGGTCGACGACGTCCTCGTCGAGTCCTACGTCGACTCGGTCGTGCCGTCGGAGATGTCGTCGAGCTGGCCGGCCGCTGCGTTGCAGGCCCAGGCAGTCGCGGCGCGCACCTACACCTACCGGGCCATCGGCAGCCCGAAGGCATCCTGGTACGACCTCGACGGCGACACCCGTGACCAGGCGTACGGCGGATTCGGGTCGGAGACCCAGAAGACCGACGATGCCGTTCACGCCACCGCCGGCGAGATCGCGGTCGACAGCACGGACGCGCCGATCTTTGCGCAGTACAGCGCCGCTGATGGTGGCTGGACCGTATCGGGAGCGCAGCCCTATCTGCCCGCCAAGCGCGATCCCTACGACGGCGCCGTACCGAACAACGCCCACTTGTGGAGCGTCACGCTCACGGCGACTGCCATCGCCGCGGCGTACCCGTCGGTGGGGACCCTCTCGCAGCTCGTGATCACCGGTCGCGACGGCCACGGTGCTTGGGGCGGTCGGGTGACCAGCATGTCCATCGTCGGCGACAAGGGCTCGACCACCGTCACGGGTGCGGCGTTCCAGTCGGCCTTCGGGCTGCGCAGCACGTGGTTCCGCCCGACTCCTTTGCCGGCCGCTCCGAGCGCACTGACCGCCACCGCGACCGGGCACTCCGTCGCGTTGACCTGGAAGGCGCCGAGGTCGGTCGCGGGTGCGGCTGCGGTGAGCGGCTACAAGGTGTCGCTCGTCCCGGGCGGTCACAAGGCGACCGTTGCCGCGTCAGTGCTGACGGAGAGCTTCTCCGGTCTCTCGCCCGGCAGCTACACCGCCAAGGTCGTTGCCAAGAGCGCCGTTGGGTCGGGGCCGGCGGCTTCGGTGCCGGTCACCGTCAAGCTGCTTTAGTAACGTCGCGCCCGTGTCCGCCGCTGACGAGCTGATCGCCCACAACGTCGCCTATGCCGAGCGCTACGCCGGTCCGCGTCCCGTCGTGCCCTCCCGCCACCTGACCGTCGTCACCTGCATGGACTCACGGATGGACGTCCACGCCATGCTCGGCCTCGAGCTCGGTGAGGCGCACGTGATCCGCAACGCTGGCGGGATCGTGACCGATGACGTCGAGCGATCTCTGGCCATCAGCCAGCGCCGGCTCTCGACGCGGTCGGTGGTCGTGATCCATCACACCGACTGCGGCCTGCTCAACCTCGATGAGCAGGCGTTCGCTGCGGAGCTCACGGCTGACGCGGGGGCGCCACCATCGTGGTCGTCGGGCACCTTCTCCGACGTCGACGAGAGCGTCCGGGTGTCCCTAGCCGGGTTGCGGAACTCGCGGTACCTGAAGAGCACCACCGATATCCGAGGGTTCGTCTTCGAGGTCGCGACCGGCCGGCTTCGCGAGGTCAGCTAGTCAGCCCTCGGAGGTCACGATCTGCGTCGGTGCGCCATGCACTTCAGAGACAGGGTGCAGGGCCGGGATCGTGCCGAGCAGCCCCTTCTCGTAGTCCGCGAAGGCTTGCTGGACCTCGGCCTTGGTGTTCATGACGAACGGCCCCATCCAGGCCACCGGCTCGCGGATCGGGGCGCCACCGAGCAACAGGACATCGAGGCCAGCGGCATGCCGCGCATCCTGGTCGGCATCGGCGCTCACAGTGATCGCACCACCTGCGCCGAATACGGCGAGCTGGCCGCTGCGCGCGGCGATCCGTTCCGGGCCGACCGTGCCGTGACCGGAGAGGACGTAGCCCAGGGCGTTGAAGTCCTCACGCCACGGGAGGGTCAGGCTCGCGCCTGGTGCGATGGTGGCGTGCACCATCGTCATCGGGGTGTACGTCGAGCCGGGTCCGCTGAACCCTGCGACCTCACCTGCGATGACCCGCACGAGTGCGCCGGCGTCCGGTGAGGCGAGTAGCGCAACCTGGGCCGCCCGCAGATCCTGATAGCGGGGTGCGACGAGCTTCTGCGCGCGGGGGAGGTTCACCCAGAGCTGGATGCCGTGGAACAGCCCGCCACTGACAACGAGCGCCTCTGGCGGCTTCTCGATGTGCAGGATGCCGCCACCCGCGGTCATCCACTGGGTGTCGCCGTTGGTGATGACTCCGCCGCCGCCGTTCGAGTCGGAGTGCTCGAACGTCCCGTCGATGATGTAGGTGACGGTCTCGAAGCCACGGTGCGGGTGCCACGGGGTGCCTTTCGGCTCGCCCGGCGCGTACTCGACCTCGCCCATCTGGTCCATGTGGACGAACGGGTCGAGATCGGCGAGGTCGACGCCGGCGAATGCTCGTCGGACCGGGAACCCCTCGCCCTCCAAGCCGCTGGGCGCGAGCGTGAGGCTCTTGACCGGCCGCGGCGTGGCGCTCGACGGATCGAGGACCGGGACGCGGTCAAGGGTGGTCAGATCGGAGACGGTGACGGCGGGCATCTCAAGCTCCTGATAACTGGTTTCTGCTGTCAGCTCCTAGAACATACTTGCAAATACAACTATTCCTCCTGGCGGGGCCCGGGGATGCCCCGGAAGCGGAATGGCTCCGGCGTGCGGCCGGGCTGGATGTACCAGCACTCGGCGGAGCGTCCGGACGTCAGGGCGGCCATGAACGCGTCCACCACGGCCTCGACCTTGATCAGCGGGATCCCGCTCTCGGCGAGCATGCCGCGGATCTCGTTGACGATCTCGGTGTCGGCGAAGCCCGGACAGATCGCGTTGACGCGAACCCCCTGGCCCGGCCAGTCCTCCCCGATCGCGCGGACCAGCCCGACCACCGCGTGCTTGTTGGCGCCGTACACCGGGTCGAATGCCGCGCCGGTCAGCCCCGCGAGGCTCGCCGTCGCGACCAGGTCGCCACCGCCGTTGTCCCGCAGGGCAGCGAACGCGGCGTGGGCGCCGTAGACGACGCCGTCGATGTTGACGCCCATCGCCCGGCGATAGAGCACCGGGTCGAAGTCGTCCCCGACTCCGCAGCCGGTCGAGATGCCCGCGTTGAGGAATGCGATGTCCAGCCGGCCGTGCCGCTCCAGGACGGCGGCGACAGCGGCTTGGCACTCCTCGAAGCTCGTGACATCACATCCGACGAACGCGCCGCCGATCTCGGCCGCCACCGCCTCGCCGGCGTCCCGCTTCACGTCGGAGACGACGACCGATACGCCGTGCCCGGCGAGGCGTCGCGCGGCCGCGGCGCCAAAGCCCTGTGCGCCGCCGGTGATCCAGGCGACTTTCCCGGCAAGGGCGTCGGTCATTTGGTACCTCCGAAGATGTCCGCCGTGATTGCCTTAGACCACGGCCGGGCGAGGTCGCGCAGCCGTTCGACTCGTGCCTCGCCGAGATGTTCGTACGGCGCGGCGGCGGCCTCGTCGGTCTGTGCCTCGATCGTCTCGCGCAGGACGCGACCGGCTTCGGCAAGGACGCCGTCGACCACCAATCCTCGCTCGGCAACTCTCGCCTGACCGGCTGCCCACTCCTCATCCGTCCAGCCCCGGGTGGCACGCACCATCGGCAGCAACATCCCCTCGCCCGTGGCGAGGTGGGTGACCAGCGCGCCGACTCCGTCCAGCCCGGCGAGGGTGAGCGCCGCGATGTGCCCGTCGCCGCGATGCTCGCGCAGCAACGTCTGAGCGTGGAACAGCTGCAGGTGCGGCGCCTCGGGCCACGGCAGCGCCAGGTGCCCGGCGAACAACGGCCGGCCGAGGCCCGACAGCACCGTGGTGGCCTCACGCGCGAGCGCCGCCGCCTCTTGCATCTCCTCGGACTCGACGACGTCGTTGCCGAGGATGCGCCGGTACAGCGCATTGATCCCGGTGAGTCGGGCCTCGAGAACCGCTTCGGGCGTCGTGGACTGCCAGACCGAAGGGATCGCCTGGGCGACCAGCGAGGGCGCGAAGTTGTAGAAGGTGGCGACCACGACCTCCGGGGTGACCTCGCCCATCGGGGCGGACCGGACCGCGAAGTAGCTGCGCATCGTGCCCTTCGCTCCAGCGGAGGTGTACGCCTCGCTCATCTCGGTCGCGAAGTAGGCCGCGGTGTGCAGCGGCTCGAGCGTGCGGTGCGCTTTTCGCGCGGTGTCGGTGGCGGTCATGGCCGCACTCTAGGAGCGCGCCCGTCCCGCTGCCACCCCGGCGACACGCTGAACCTGGGACGGATCACAAGATTGGGCCGAAGACTCTGTCCACTTTGGGCCGAACGGCGCTGGAATGCGCTCAACCCCTTCGGTAAAGTCGCTTGTGGATCGTCACAAAACGGACGAACCGTGCATTTCGGGCGCCAAATCCCGCCACCGAAGCGCACCAGCCTCCACCTGATCGGTATGGCGGGAGCGGAGGAACCAGTTCCTCCGGGCAACGGAGGCCTACACAGGCTTTTACTGCCCTTGGGGTGAAGCCGCACAAGCGGCCGGGCGACCTTCCCCTCGCGTCCGAACCCGACAGCTAACTTCGTCGGCGTCCGAGGAAGAGCGTTTGGTGCAGCCTCCTAAGACTGCTACTCGCCGTACCCGCAGCATCACCAGCCAAACCCTCCTCATGCGTCGCATCGGAACCGGCAGTGCCGTCGCTGCTGGGCTTGCCGTTGCGGTGCTCGCGTCCGCCGCTCCGGCCGCGGCTATCAACCCGGGTGGCGGCCGTCACCGGGTCCAGGTCGAGCGCCAGCACCAGGCGGTGCAGCACCAGGGGACGTCTCACTCGACCGGGTTGTCCGGGGCGGACGATGTGCTCGACCAGGAGCTCTACCGGCTGCGGATGTGCGAGTCGCACAACAACTACCAGGACAACACCGGCAACGGCTACTACGGCGCCTACCAGTTCGCGATCCAGACCTGGCAGGACCTGGGCATGACCGGTCGGCCCGACCAGGCGGCACCCGCGGTGCAGGACTACGCGGCGAAGGTGCTGCATGCGCATGCCGGATGGTCCCCCTGGCCGGCCTGCTCGCGTCGCGAAAACCTGCGCT
>DATAUF010000162.1:0-3704 GCA_036268405.1 Mycobacteriales bacterium | reverse complement strand
GCCGACCCCGTCGGCCATCTCCTCCATCGCCATCGGCGCGAGGGTGATGACGACGGGCAGGCCGGTGGCCTTCGCGACCTCGAGCGCCGCCAGCGCCTCGCCGGCGTAGTAGAACGTCTCGCCGACGATCATGTCGGCGCCGCCCTCGACGGCCCAGCCCACCATCTCCTCGAACATGCCGCGCACCTCGGCCTGGCGGGCGGTGTCCTCGGGGTCCCAGATGTTGGTGTTCGAGATGTTGCCGGCCATGAGGTCTCCGGGTCGCTGGTCGGCGACCTCCCGGGCGATCTGCAGTGCGGCGCGGTTCAGCGGCTCGAGCAGGTCCTCCTTGCCGATGACCCGCATCTTCTCGCGGTGACCGTTGTAGGTGAACGCCTCGACGATGTCGGAGCCGGCGCGCTGGAAGTCGATGTGCAGAGCCCGGAGGGCGTCCGGATACTCCAGGGCGACCTCGGGTACGAACTCACCGGCGCTCAGATATCCGCGGCGCTCCAGCTCGAACAGGAAGCCCTCGGCGCAGATCACCGGCCCGGCGTCCAGGCGCGCGTTCAGGTCTCCGCTCGGAGCCTCAGGAGTGGGCTCGGTCATGTATTGCTCCTCGGTGGTGAAGGGACGGGTCGTCTCACGAGAGGGCAGACCGTCGGACGTCGACAGCAATACACGACGCCGGCCCGCGACCGCCGGTGGTGGCGGCATCGCCGGCGAGCGCAGGCGTGATCGGACGGCACAGGCCCTCCATCTCTCGTGGATCGGCACGACACGACAATGCAGGCGATGTCCTGACTCCCAGGTCGAGCGCTCGCACCCCGCCTTCCCAGGCCGGTGGGCCCAGTGGCATCGTGAGGTTCGAGCTCCCTGGTCACAGTGGCGAGGACCGTGTCGGACTTGCACCGACTTCCCGGCTCTGCATCGTCGTCGCGAGTGTAGCCGCCGATCACGAAGCCGTACAGCTGGACGTCGTGGACGACACGCGACACCTCGGTGAGCCGCAGGGTCGTTGCCGCATCGCCCACGACCTGCACGACCAACGCTTCGACGGCCATCGAAACGATCTCGATCTACGGTGCGATAGAGATCGACTGCCTCGCGACCACACTGTGACCGCCCGCCGCGGTCGCGCCTAAGCACGATCCAGGACTCGGCCGGCTCGTGCCGGTCGACCTTGTCGAGGCGGTGGAGACCGATCGGATCCTTCTGCGTTGCACCAAGGCGCGCTTTCTGGCGCTGGATCAGTCAGATGACGTCCAGTTCCTGCCTGGTGACGCGAGCGAGTTGGGGTATGGATCGCACGCGTTGGTATGGCCCTACTTCGGCTTGGGGTGCCCCTGAGTGGTGGCCGCCATCACGAGCCGATGGTCGTCGACCGGGTGCCGGTCGGCGAGGTGGAGGTGCACCGCGGAGACCAGGTGCACGCCAGCGATGGCTGGATCGGTTCGGTCCAAGGTCTGGTGATCGACCCCAAGGACCATCACGTGACGCACGTGCTCCTGCGCGAGGGCCATCTGTGGGAAAGCAAGCACCGGATACCCAACGCCATATGGCGGAACGTGCGTGCGCCACGATAACCGACGTGGCCGGCTCGCATGTCTCGATGGTCTCGCACCCCCCAAGCGTCGATCGACGCGATCCTCGCCGCCGCGGCTGGCGTCAGCGACTGACGCCCTTCGCCGCAGCGGGCCCTAGCCGACAGCGTTGAGGCGGCGCGCCGCCTCGGCGTGGACGTCGGCCGGGAGCGGGCCGCGCGACGCCATCGCGACGTTACCGCGCAGGTGATCGCGGCTGGATGTCCCGACGATTGTGCTCGACAGGCCCGGGAGGCTGAGCGTGAAGCGCAGGATGAACTCGTGACGGTCCATGCCGTCCTCGAGCAGCTCGTCGAGCCTGGTGGCCTGCCAGGTGGCTTCGGCGGGCACGTCACCGCCGCTCAGCGGCCGCACGCTCCAAGCCTTGTCCTCCGACGCGGTGCCCCGCGCTACGCCGCCGCGGATGAGCACACCCGCCCCGCCCTCCGCGGCTGCGGCGATGAGCGCCTCGTGACCACGCTGCAGCGCCGAGTAGGGGATCTGGAAGACGTCGAAGATCCCCATCGCGATGTGGTCGGCGAGATTCGGCTCGATCCCGGACATACCGAGGAAGCGAACCTTGCCCTGGTCGCGAAGGCTGACCATCTCCTCGATCGTTCCGTCGCTCTCGAGCTGCTCGCGCGACGGGGACATGTGTACCTGGACGAGGTCGATGCGGTCGGTCTGGAGGCGGCGCAGGCTCTGCTCCACACCAGCCCGAACGTTGGCGGCGGTGTAGTCGTGCGGGTAGGGCGGCGTCGCCCCCGCCGGCGCCGTCAGCAGGCAGCCGCATTTGGAGGCCAGAAAGTACTCGTCGCGACGCGAGCTCAGGTAGCGCCCGATCAGCTCCTCGCTGCGGCCGTAGTCGATCGAGGTGTCGATCAGGGTGATGCCCTCGTCGAGGACCGCGTTGAGCAGCCGACCGGCGTCCGCGTCCTCCAGTGCGGGCCCTTGGGGCTCGCCGCGCAGCTCCATTGCGCCGTAGCCGAGGACCGTCACCTCGGCTCCCGTGCGGCCGAGGGTCCGTGTTGGGATCGCCACGGCCGACAGCCTATCGGGGTCTCGCCTGTCCACCTTGGGTGCCGGGCACAGAAAGGAAAAGCGCGCGAGACCGAATCGCTGATTCCGCGACGGTTATTTCTGCTCCGCTGCCTCCGCCAGCAGGGTCAAGACCGCCAAGCCGACGAGAAGCAATCCGGCGCACCCCCGCTCCGGCCTCACCGCGCACCACCAGCGTCAGCGTCCCAACGGCGTCGGCATCGGCCGCGATTGCCTCTGTACGCATCTCCGGTGGACACGAAGCTACGGAACACGACAGCAACACACCCGCGGGGAGATCGATGTGACGCACTTGCCCATGTGCTCAACCGATCGACGCAAGGCGTCGCAGTAGCTCGTCGCGCTCGATGTGGTTCTCGGTCAGCTCGATCGCACGGCGGTAGGCGGCGGCCGCCCCATCCCGGTCACCGTGCCGACGCAGGAGCTCTGCGTGCGTGGCGGCTAGCGGCTGATAATCGGTGAGCGCCGGATCGGCGAGGAGCGGCTCGAGGAGGTCAAGCCCCGCCTTAGGGTTCGTGGCAAACGCCACGGCCGCGGCACGATTGACTTCGACCACCGGGGACGGATCGAATTGAGCCAGCGCGCCGTAGAGGGCGGCGATCTGCGTCCACTCTGTTGCTCCTGGGTCGGCGGCTTGGACATGCAGGGCGGTGATTGCCGACTGCAGCTGGAATCGTCCGGGGCTGCGCAGCTGCAGCGCCCGATGGAGGGCTTTCAGCCCTTCGGAGATCGTGGCGCTGTCCCAGAGGTCCCGGTCTTGACCGTCCAGGGCGACGTAGCGTCCCCGGTCATCCACGCGTGCCTCGTAGCGCGCGTCGTGGAGCAACATCAACGACAGCAGCCCCCAGCCCTCTGCGTCGTGGGGCATCAGCTCACAGAGCAACCGGCCCAATCGAATCGCCTCGGTGCAGAGCTCGCGACGGACGAGTTCTTCGCCGCCGGTCGCGGAGTAGCCCTCGTTGAAGATCAGATAGACGACCTGGAGGACGCCGCTGATCCGAGCTGGCAGCTCCTCGTCCTCGGGGACGGCGTACGGGATATGCGCATCGGCGATCTTGCGCTTGGCTCGCACGATGCGCTTGC
>DATAUF010000161.1:0-2701 GCA_036268405.1 Mycobacteriales bacterium | reverse complement strand
GCGTGGGTTCGACCGTCGAGTCGGGCGCTGAGGACCGCCAAGCCGGTCAGCGCCGTCGTCGCCGCCTCCTGACGGTCAGCCAACGGACGGGGCAACAGGGATCTCAATCGCCGGACCAGCAAGCTGAGACCGTCGGCCGCGGCCGCCAGCTCGTCCTCGAACGACTCGCCCGATGCCACGGATCGACCGTAGTGCGGATGACCCCTTGTCGACGGGGCCTCCGGTGAGAGACGCTAGGCCGCAACGGTCCAGTCGTCGCGGCACAGGAGGCGCACATGTCGATGCCCCAATCCGAGGACACCCACCAGTCACTGCTGGCGAGGATCCCCGATGCAACGGGGCGCGACCTTCCTACCTGGTTCGGCTGCCTGGATGCCGGACCTGGCCTACTGCGGTTCGACGAACGCGTGACCTGGCTGCGCGACGAGCACGACCTTCCCCACGGCTACGCCCGCGCGATCGTGCATGAGCACGACAAACGGCGGGCCGCCACCCGCGCCTAGACCGATGGAGACCAGCGAGGCGCTCGACTTCATCCGCGAGCACCATCACGCCGTCCTCGCGACAATGCGAGCCGATGGCGCGCCGCAGCTCACCCCGGTCACCGCCGGCGTCGACGCTGACGGCGAGATCGTCGTGTCGAGCCGGGAGACCGCAGCGAAGGTGCGCAACCTGCGACGCGACCCACGTGCGTCGCTTTGCGTCTTCACGGAGCGGTTCTTCGGTGAGTTCGTCCAGGTCGAGGGGATGGCGACGATCGTGTCGCTTCCCGACGCGATGGACGGCCTTGTCGACTACTACCGGTCGATCTCCGGCGAACACCCCGACTGGGACGACTACCGCGACACGATGATCCGCGACCATCGGGTGTTGGTGACGATCGACCCCAGCCGCGTCGGGCCGAGCTACTCCGGCTAGGCGTAGACGAGTCGGGTGATCCACTCCGCGACCAGAGCGGGCTTGGACTCACCCTCGATCTCGACGGTCATCGTGCGGATCGTGTGCAATGTATTGGGGTCCTTGAGTTCGGCGCCCGACAGCACGCTGGTGCAGCGGATTCGCGAGCCGACCTTGACGGCCTGAATGAACCTGATCTTCTCGAAGCCGTAGTTGACGCCCATCACGAGACCGTCGAACCGCTCCATCGGCTGCTGGATCGTCTCGCTGAGCTTCACCAGCATCGACAGGGTCAGGAAACCGTGGGCGATCGGCACACCCCACGGCGACAGCGCCGCAGCCTTCTCCGGGTCTACGTGGATGAACTGGTGGTCCTCGGTCACGTCGGCGAATGCGTTGATGCGGTCTTGGGTGATCTCCAGCCAGTCGCTGGTGCCTTCGGTCTCTCCGACCGCCGCGTTCAACTTCTCGTACGCAGCCTCAGCCTTGGTCATCCACGCCTCGTCTCATGTGAAAGTGGGATCACTCCGTGTGCCCCCGGTCGGACTCGAACCGACAACAACCAGATTTTAAGTCCGGCGCCTCTGACCTGTTGGGCTACGGGGGCACTCAGACGCTACTTGGCCGGACCGGGCGCCGCAGCGCGCTGAAAATCACGGCGCGGGTCTGAGAACGACCCCAGCGACACGATCTCCCGACGAAAGAACAGCGCAAGCGTCCAGTCGGCAAGCACCCGCAGCTTGCGGTTGAACGTTGGCAGCCGTGCGACGTGATAGGTCCGGTGCATCCACCAAGCGGGCAGGCCCTTCAGCTTGATGCCGTAGACCTCCGCGACTCCGCGGTGCAGGCCGAGGCTGGCCACCGACCCGGCATATGCATGCCGATAGTCCAGCGGCTCCTCGCCTCGCAGCGAACGGACGATGTTGTCGCCCAGCCGCTTAGCCTGCCGAACGGCGTGCTGGGCAGTCGGACCGCACAGCGCCCCTTCAGCGTCCTTCGAAAGATCGGGCACGGCGGCACAGTCGCCGGCAGCCCACGCCTGCTCGACCTCGAGCACGCGAAGGTTCGCGCCGCAACGGACTCGCTTCGCGTCATCGAGCGGCAGATCACTGGCCTCGAGCAGCGGGTTCGGTCGCACCCCCGCCGTCCACACCACCGTGTCGGCGTCGAATCGACTGCCGTCGGACAGTTCGACGTGCCCGCCGACGAGCGATTCCACGCGTGTGTTGAGCCGCACCTTGATGTTGCGGGACTCGAGTTGGCGAACGGTGTATTCCGCCATGTCTTTGCTCACCTCGGGCAGGACTCGCCCAGCCGCCTCGACCATCGTCCAGTGCATGTCCGACTCGGCGAGTCCGGGATAGAGCTTCATCGCGTCACGCGCCATGTCCTCGAGTTCCGCAATCGCCTCGATTCCGGCGTAGCCACCCCCGACGAACAAGAAGTGCAACGCACGCTCACGGACGGCCGGATCGTCCGTGGCCGCGGCGAGATCCAGCCGCGACAGCACCCGATTGCGCAGGTAGATCGCCTCCGCGACGGTCCGGAATGCGATGCCCGTCTCTGCCAGGCCGGGGATCGGCAAGGTCTTCGCGACCGAACCTGGCGCAAGCACTAACACGTCGTAGCTGACGTCGCGCTCCGCACCCTCGTCGGGTCGGAAGCAAACCCGGCGGGCGGAGTGGTCGATCCGCGAGACCGTGCCGACCAGCACTTCGCACTTGTCGAGGACCCGGCGTAGCGGCACCACGAGATGCCGCGGCTCCAGGTTGCCGGCCGCGGCCTCCGGAAGAAAGGGCTGGTA
>DATAUF010000160.1:0-10901 GCA_036268405.1 Mycobacteriales bacterium | reverse complement strand
GTGATCGAGCACGTCGTCGACGACGCCGACTTCCTTCAGGTGCACGCGCTGTTCGCACCGAACATCGTCTGCGGCTTCGCGCGGGTCGACGGCTCGTCGGTAGGCATCGTCGCGAACCAGCCGATGCAGTTCGCCGGGACCCTCGACATCGACGCGTCGGAGAAGGCGGCGCGGTTCGTCCGAACCTGCGACGCCTTCAACATCCCGGTGTTGACGTTCGTCGACGTACCAGGGTTCCTGCCGGGTACCGCGCAAGAGTGGAACGGCATCATCCGGCGCGGTGCAAAGTTGCTGTTCGCCTACGCCGAGGCGACGGTGCCGAAGGTCACGATCATCACGCGCAAGGCGTACGGCGGGGCATATGACGTCATGGGGTCGAAGCACCTGCGCGCGGACATCAACTTCGCCTGGCCGTCGGCAGAGATCGCGGTGATGGGCGCACAAGGTGCGGTGAACATCCTGCATCGGCGAACGATCGCAGCGGCCGATGACGCCGAGGCAAAGCGGAAGGAGCTGGTCACCGATTACGAGGACCACTTTGCCAACCCCTACATCGCGGCCGAGCGTGGCTACATCGACGCGGTGATCAAGCCCTCGACCACGCGCATCGAGGTCATCCGGGCGCTGCGGTTGCTCCGCACGAAGCGCGAGTCGCTTCCGCCGAAGAAGCACGGCAACATCCCGCTATGAGCGAGCAACCAACGTTGCGCGTCGTCGGCGGTGGCGAGCCGACCGACGAGGAGCTCGCCGCACTGATTGCCGTCATCGCAGTGCGAGACGCCGCACCCGCGGCGGCCGAGATCCCGCTCCGACAGCCACTCGCCCCTTGGGTGGCGAGCGGACTCGTCAAGGGGACGCGGACAAAGGTCTAGCCGGCTCCGGCGGCGACCCGATGCGGGATCGCCGCGACTGCGGCGTCGTACGCCGCGTCGACTGCCGCGGAGAAACGGGTCATCGCGTCGGGGGTCGACGGTCCGAGCAGGTACTCCTTGAGCCGGCGGCGGGCGGCGGCGAGCGGGTCGTCGCCACGGACCTCCACAAGAATCGCGTCGAGCCGCTCCGCGCCGCTGTCGAGCAGGTAGGCCTCGCCTGCGCTGGGGAACTCCGCGCGAAACGCCTCGTCGGTGAGGCCGGTGAGGTTTATCACGATGTAGGGCTTCTCGCTGATGATGAAGTCGCTCAGCACGCTCGAGATGTCGGCGACCAGCAGGTCGGCGTCGTTGAAGCACTCGTACAGCGTCGGCGCGGTACCGCCGACCGTGGCGTGCGGCGAACCTGCTCGCGTCACGAGCGAGCGGATGGTGACGTCCGCCTTCGCGGCTGCGATCGAGACGGTGCCGGTGAGCGGATGTGGCTTGTAGACCAGCCGGACGTCCTCACGCGCAAGCAGCCGGCGGACGAGCTCGGGACCCGTCCGCACCAGCGACGTGTGCGCCGGGTCGCCGGTCCAGCCCTCCCAGGTCGGCGCGTAGAGGACCGTCAGTCGCTCACCGCTAGCGCCCGGCGCCTGCTCGATCCCTCCGAGCTGAGGCCGGCCGACCTCGACGATGTCGTCGTCGTGGATGCCGACGCCGGCCTTGCTGTATCGGTCGCGCCCGCCGCGGCCCGCGACCCAGATCTCGGTGTAGACCTTGCTGAACGGGTTCGACGAAGCGGCCTTGTCGCTGTCGCCGTGGCCGACGAAGACGTGGCGCACGCCGGGCTCACGCAGCATGTGGATGGTCTTGCCGACGTTCGCGGTGTACATCGCAACCCGGATGCTCGGCAGCTTGAACGTCATGAAGTCGACCGGGTCCGGGATGCAGACCGCGGGCGACGTCGTCTTGCCGAGCTGCGCGAAGCTCTCGCGCTCACGAACGACGATGAGTGTCGTACGCGCCAGCGCGTCGACGGTCGACAGCCACATGTTGACCTGATAGGCCGTGTCCTCGGTGCCCGAGTGGTAGAGCATCACCTCGGGGTTGAGCGCGTTGACGCGGGCGAGCAGCGCCGCGTGCAATCGGTCGCGTACCACGGCTCCTCGGGAGCGAACCAGCCACACCATCGCCCATGCGACGGCGGCGCCTTCTACGAGAACCACCAGGCCCACGACCGCGTAGAGCAATGCCGGCAGGTGGCTGGCGACACCGATCCCGGCCCCGACGAGCGCCAGCGCAGACAGCGCATGGAACCGCTCCGAGAGCCGCCTGCGGAAGAAGTCGGAGACGGGCGGGGCGAGGCGCAGCCCCGAGAGGTCGATGTTGCGAGCCTCGACCGGCGGCATCGATCGCCGCCGGACCAACACGAGCAGCAGCTGGTAGCCGTAGCGCAAGCCGGCCACTCCGAGGAGCAGGAGCGCTGATGCACGCGCGTCGGCTCTCCCCGCCCAGGCGGCGGTCAGCACCAGCATGACCACGCCGAGCTCGCGGACAAGAGTGCGAGTCGCGATTCCGAACTGGCCGCGTGCGAGCGCCGCTCGCACGTCTTCGTTGCCAACGATCAGGAAGTCCAGACCCTGGCTGACCACGACCGCCGCCAGCGCCGCGACCGACCACGAGAAGACGCCTGCAACGACGACTGTGACGTAACAGGCAAACGCGGTGAGCGCGATCGCCCGTGGTCCGACCGCCGGCATCCGCGGGTCACGGTCACGCGCCGTACCGACCTCCTCCTCGGCGCGTTCGCCGAAGTTACCCGCCGGCTCGGTCACGAGGTCTCGTGCTCGAGAGCCGCCTCGGCCGCCGCTTCCTGCTCGGCCCGCTCGACCTGTACCGCGACTCCCTCCGCCGGGTTGCCGCTGCCGGCCGCCGTGGTCGTGACCGGTCTGCGTACGTCGATCACCTGACCGGTGATCTCGGACACCAGCACATCCACCGAAGTCCTCGCGACCTCTGCCGCGTCGAGCAGGTCCTCGGGTCGCTCCTCGCCGAAGGCCTTGGTCCGCATCGGGGTAGCGGTGCGTTCGGGGTTGATGCAGTTGACCCGGACCCCTGACCCGAGCCACTCGTCGGCCAGCGCCTGGGTCAAGTTGACGACGGCGGCCTTCGTCGAGGAGTAGAGGCTGTAGCCCGCCCGGCCGCGGGTGTAGCTGCTGGATGTGAACAGCAGCAGCTGACCCTTGGTCTGCTCGAGATAGCCGATGCCCAGCCGCGCAATCTGCACCGGCGCGACGTAGTTGACGCCGATCATCTCCTCGACTGTCGCGTCATCGACCTCTGCGAGCGCACCGATGCTGAGGACGCCGGCTGTCACCACGATGTAGTCGATGCGCCCGGCATCGCGATGAGCCGCTTCGAGCGCCGCCCTGACGTCGGCTGCCTTGCCCACGTCCGTGTTGGTTGCCGACCTGCTGAAGGACTGCACGGCCGCGCCGTGGGACTCGAGCAACGTCACGATGTCCGCACCGATGCCATAGCTGCCGCCGAACACGACCGCGACACGACCACGCAGCGCCTCGGAGTAGGCCGAGGGCCCCGACAGCGGGTCGACCGAGGCGGAGCCGAGCTGGAACAGCTTGTCGGCGATGAACAGGTCGACCGGCGCCGTGACCTTCATGTTGTGCTCGGCGCCTTCGACCATGTGGATCGGGACGTCCGGCAGATACTTCAGAACGACACTGCAGTCGTCGGTCGCGGCAAAGTCCGGGTCCTGCCAGGCGAGCTCGTAGGCCCGGCGAATGGTCGAGAGGCGGAAGCCCTGTGGGGTCTGGCCGCGACGCAACCGCGATCGGTCGGGGATCTCGGTGATCACCTCGTCGGAGTCGACCACGACGATCGTGTCCGCTGACGGGATACCGACGTCTACCGCCTCGTAGGTACGCAGGGCGTTCACACACTCGCGGATGATGCGCTGGCTGACCAGCGGCCGGACCGCGTCGTGGAACAAGACGTTGCACTCGTCCGTACCGAGGTGGTCAAGCGCGTTGCGGGTGGAGTCGTTGCGAGTGGTCCCGCCCTCGATCACCGCCGTGACCTTGCGGAAGCCGCGGTTGGCGACGATCGCGTTGATGTCGTCGAGGTAACCCGATGCCATGAGGACGACGACCTCGTCGACCTCCGGCGCGGCCTCGAAGGCAGCCAGCGTGTGCTCGATGACCGGCTTGCCGGCGATCTTCAGCAGCTGCTTCGGGATGCTCAGGCCCACTCGCGTGCCTACCCCGCCCGCGAGCACGACCCCAACGGTCCGGAGCCCGGTCGATCTCGCTGCCATGTCGCGCGAAGCCTACCGGTGGTCGGCATTGCCGCCCCGACCTCAGGGCACATGCATAGTGGCCGGCTCCGTGGATACGGTGATCGAGTGGCCGTGGTCGTCGTCATGCCGACCTACAACGAACGGGACAACATCGAGCGGCTCGCACGATCCGTGCTCGAGCAACCCTGCCAGCCTCACCTGCTCGTCGTGGATGACGGCTCGCCCGACGGCACCGCCGAGATCGTCACCCTGCTCGCCGCGGAGCACCCCGGTCGGCTCAGCCTGCTCTCACGCGAGGCGAAGACGGGTCTGGGCCGGGCTTACGCCGCCGGCTTTGCCGTCGCCCTGGCCGACCACGCGCCTGACGCAGTCGTGCAAATGGATGCGGACGGGTCGCACGATCCGGCGGATATCGACCGGCTGGTCGATGAGCTCGCAGGCGCCGACCTGGTGATCGGCTCGCGATACATCCCGGACGGCGACGTCATCGGCTGGAGCAAGCACCGCGAGCTGCTGTCCCGCGCCGGCAACGCCTACGCCCGCATGGTCCTGGGCAGCCCGTTCCGCGACCTCACCGGAGGATTCAAGGCGTGGCGCGGCGAGCTGCTCGCCAAGCTGGACGCGGCGACGACCGCCAGCGATGGCTACGCCTTCCAGATCGAGATGACAATGCGGGCAGAAGCGATCGGTGCGCGGATCGTCGAAGTCCCGATCGTCTTTCGGGAGCGGGTCGCGGGGACCTCGAAGATGTCAGGCCGGATCGCCTTCGAGGCGCTGCGGGGAGTCCCCGCGATGCGCCGCGGCTTCCACTAGCGGTGCGCCTCACACCACCGGCGGCCGGCCCAGCCGGGTCAGCCGCCAGGCGGTCCGCCACCGGATCGGACGTCGCTCACCGACATCGGTACGAAGCCCGTCCGCGAATCCACGAAGTGCCGCGGTCCCACCACCGCGCAACAAGGTCGCCGGGATCCACACCACGAGATAGCCGGCCACGAGCAGCGCGGGAAGGTTGCGGCGCGCAACCCACACGCGGTTGCGTGCGTCGTAGTAGCGGTGCCGCGTACCCCGGAACGGCACAGCCGGAGGGTTGAGCACCGCAAGGCCCGCGTCATACCTGATCCGGTAGCCCGCGTCGACCAGTCGCCAGGCGACCTCGATCCCCTCGTGGCCGTAGAAGAAGTCGCCGGGCCACCCGTCGACCGCGTCGAAGGCCGTACGGCGGATCAAGGCGGCGCCCTCCCAGAACCACGCGACGTCACCCGAGCGGGCGGGATCACCCACGCGTAGCCGTGGGATGTGGCGGCGCGCGGTGCTGCCGTCGGTCGGGTCCACCGCGCGAGGCTGGAGCACCGCGAGGCGGTCATCCGAGGCGAACTGCGCGATGGCCCTCGCCAGCAGATCCTCGCCGACCAGCTCGATGTCGTCGTCGAGGAACAGCAGGACGTCTCCGACCGAAGCCTTCGCTCCGATGTTGCGGCCCTCGGGGACGCCGGCGTTGTCCGCGAGCGCGATCGTCGCGACACCCTCCGGCAGACCCTCTGGGATCCAGCCGTTGCCGACCACGGTGACGTGCACGCCGACATCGCGTTGGGCAAGGACCGTGGCGAGCGCGCGGGCGAGCTCTTCGGGCCGGTTGCCCTGGCTCAGGACGATGCAGCCGATCGAAAGCGTCTCCGCAACCGCTGGCTGCGCCGTCATCGAAGCCGGTCCGACGCCAGCGTCGCCAGCAGGTGACCCGCAACCACGACGAGTGCGATCGCGAGAAGGGCTCCGTCGAGCACCCGCGAGGCCTGAAGCCCACCTCGGGCAGCGTCGACAGCTGAGGCGGCCACCGCGAGGACGGTCATCTCCAGCGCGAGGAGCGCGCGGTTGAACGGCACCGTCGCGGCGATCCGTCGTAGCCGCCGCACCAGCCCCTCGCGCGGTCGAGCCACGTCGGCGGTATCGGTGATCGGCAGCTTGCCGGACTGCACCCGCGCGACGTGCACCAGGTCGGTCTCGGCCTTGGTCAGCAGGATCACGAAGCCTGCGGCAAGTCCGATGCTGGTCCAGCCGCCGATCGAGCCGAGACCGCCGTCGGCATGGACTCCGACCGCGACGGCGAGGCAGCCATCGGTCACGTAGTGACCGATGCGGTCGAGGTAGATCCCGCTGGCGCCGCGCTGTTGCCGCCACCGGGCGAGCTCGCCGTCGACGCAGTCCAACGTGCCCTGCACCTGGATCACGGCGAACGCAACAACCGCGCCCCACAGATGCGGCACCGTCAGCGACAGAGCGGCGAGCGGACCGCTGACGAGCATCGTCCACGTCACGGCATCAGCCGTGACCCGCGTCGGCACGAGCAGTCGCGTGATGTAGATCGAGATCTTGCGCTGGTAGAGCCGGCCGGCCCAATGCTCACCACTGACCCGGCCGACCACCGACTCCGGCTGTGAGACCGCCCGAAGCTCGGCCACCGACGGACGACCGCCACCCAACCCGTCACCCACTTCGGGCGCCGGCTCCGCCGGCCCGCTCATGTTGCGTCGTCGTCCGCGTAGTAGAGGTCGATGATCTCCTCGATCGGTCCCTCGACCGGCGGCTGCTCGCGACGCAGGTAGATGCCACGCTGGCACCAGCGGCGCAGGTCGTTCTCGTTGTGCGAGACGAGCAGCATCGTGCGGCCTTCGCCCAGCATCCCGTCGATCACGACGCCGCACTTCTTGCGGAACGCCTTGTCGCCGACGGCGAGCACCTCGTCGACCAGCAGGATCGGCTCTTCCATGCGAGTCACGATGGAGAACGCGAGACGTGCCCGCATGCCGCTGGAGAAGTGCATGACCGGGGTGTCGACGAACCGGTTGACGCCGGCCCAGTTCATGATCTCCTCGAAGCGCTCATCGGTCTGGGTCCGCGAGAATCCGTGCAACGACGAGATCAGGTAGACGTTCTCCCGCGCGGTGAGGTCCCCGACGAAGCCCGCCGACAGCTCGATCATCGCGCCGACGCCACCGTTGACCTGGATGGTGCCCTCGTCGGGCAGCATGACCCCGGCGATGAGGCGCAGCAAGGTGCTCTTGCCGCAGCCGTTGCGCCCGATGATGCCGACCGACTCGCCCTTCTTGACGCGGAACGACACGTGACGAAAGGGCCAGTACTCCCCGACGCCTGTCGTCGCCGTACGTCCTTCGATGAGCAGGTCCTTGACGCCGATGCGCCGGCGGCGGTTGATCGCGAACTTGATGCCGACATCCTTGACGACGATCGCGTCCTTCTGTTTTGGCGGCACGTCACAGCTCCTTGAGAACCGCGCGCTCGACCCGGGCGAAGACGCCGAACCCGAGAACGAGGATCACCACCGCGCCGGCGGCAGAGAAGATCACCGGTTGCCAGCCGGTCCAATACGCGGGCTGCCAGACCGCCCGGTTGAGAGCGAGGATGCCGACCATCGGGTTGTATGACTCGAGCTGGCGCATCGCCGGCGACAACGAGGACAGCGGGTACAGCACCGGGGAGAGGAAGAAGAGCATCCGGACCACCATGCCGATGCCTTGTTCGACATCGCGCAGCACCGTGTTCAGCGATGACACCAGCAGGGCGAGACCAACACAGATCATCAGCTCGAGCACGAACGCCAGTGGCCAGGCGAATGCGTATGCCGAGGGCTTGACCCCGTAGATCCAGGCGACGAGCAGAAGCACCGGGAGGCTCAGCGCGAACTCGACCGTCTTCACCGCGACATCGGCGAGGGGGTAGATCTCGCGAGGCAGCGCGATCGAGGTGATCAGCCGGGCGTTCTGGCGCAGCGTGCTGGTGGAGGAGTTCACGACAGACGCGAACCACTGCCAGGGCAGGATGGCCGAGCTGATGAACAGCGGATACATCGGATAGCTGCGCTTGAAGATCTTCAACAACAGGAAGTACGTGAAGACGAGCATCGCCGGCTCGAGCAACGACCACGCGTAGCCGAGCACCGAGTTCGCGTACTTGTGGCGAAGGCCGCGGTCGACAAGCATCCGGAGCACATCGCGGCGGTCCCAGATGTCATAGAGGCGGTCGACGATCGGCTGACCAACCGCCGATCGGATTCGGGTGCCCTCGTGGAGCCGCCGAAACCGAAGCCCCGCAAGGCCTAGAGGCTGGTCAACCACGGGATCACGGTATCTGGACGAGCAGCTCCGGCCCGATATCTGCGAGCGAGGCGCAGCCCGCGAGTGCCATCGACAGCTCCAGCTCGGCGAGCAGGCAGCGCACGACATGTCGCACTCCTGCCTCACCGGCGATCCCCAAGCCGTAGACGTACGGACGCCCGATCAGAGCCGCGCTCGCTCCGAGTGCGAGGGCTTTGATGACGTCGGAGCCGGTCCTGACGCCAGAGTCGAAGAGCACCTCGGCGCGACCATTCACGGCCGCGACGACGCCGGGCAGCGCGTCGAGCGCCGCGATCTCACCGTCGATCTGCCGGCCGCCGTGGTTGGAGACGAGAACACCCTCCATTCCCGCGTCGACCGCCCGCCGGGCGTCGTCGGGGTGCAGCACGCCTTTGAGCGCGATCGGGCCGTCCCAGTTCTCGCGAACCCAGGCGAGGTCATCCCAGGTGTTCGAGGGGTCGCCGAACATCGACTGCCAATGCATGACCGTCGCCGTCGGGTCCTCCTCCGGCGTGGCGGTGAGGCCGGCCAGGAATGCCGGATCGGACTCGTAGTTCGCCAGCCCGAGCCGCGAGAGGAATGGCAGGTAGCCATGGACCAGATCGCGGGGCCGCCACGCCAGGATGAACGTGTCCAGGGTCAACAGCAGCGCGGAGTAGCCGGCGGCCTTCGCACGGGCGAGCAGGGATGCGCCGACGTCGCGGTCCCTGGGCCAGTAGAGCTGGAACCAGCGGGGTGACCCACCACACGCGCCTGCGACGTCCTCGAGGGTGTACGACGACACGGTCGACAGCGTCATCGGCACACCCAGCCCGGAGGCCGCGCGTGCCACCGCCATCTCCGCATCGGGATGCACGATGCCCTGCACGCCGACCGGACCGAGCACGATCGGAGCCGGCATCGGCGTACCCAGGACGGTGGTCGACAGGTCGCGGACCGAGACATCCTGACCGAGGAACCGCGGCACGATCCGGTGCCGCTCGAACGCCGCGCGGTTGGCGCGGGCTGTCGACTCGGTTCCCGCGCTGCCCGCGACGTAGCCGAACGCCTCGGGCGAGAACCGCTCCCTTGCCGCTGCCTCCAGCGCGTCGGGACTCATCGGCAGCTCGGGCGGCGACCCGAGCATCCCGCCCAGGTAGATCTCGTACTGGAACGCGGAGAATGGCTGCTCGCTCACGGCTCGGAGCATGCCACGCCACCTCTCAATACGTTACGGACCGGTACTGAATAGAGTCTTGGCCATGCGCAAGGTCCTGATCGCCAACCGGGGCGAGATCGCGATCCGGGTCATTCGGGCATGCCGCGACTCGGGCCTCGACAGTGTGGCGATCTACGCCGAGCCCGACCTCGACGCGCAGCACGCCAAGCTCGCCGACGAGGCCTACGCCCTCGGCGGGTCGACGCCGGCGGAGACGTACCTCGACATCGCGAAGATCCTCGACATCGCCAAGCGGTCGGGCGCGGACGCGATCCACCCGGGATACGGGTTCCTGGCAGAGAACGCCGACTTCGCCACGGCGGTCATCGAGGCCGGGCTGACGTGGATCGGACCTCCCCCCTCGGCCATCGACGCACTCGGCGACAAGGTCAAGGCGCGGCATATCGCGGCGGAGGTCGGCGCGCCGCTGACGCCAGGCACACCGAACCCCGTTGCGGGCGTCGACGAGGTGCTGGCATTCGCGGACGAGCACGGATTGCCGATCGCGATCAAGGCGGCATACGGCGGCGGCGGTCGCGGGCTGAAGGTCGCCCGCAACCGTGAGGAGATCGCCGACCTCTACGAAAGCGCGGTTCGCGAAGCGGTCGCGGCCTTCGGTCGCGGCGAGTGCTTCGTCGAGCGCTACCTCGACAAGCCGCGGCACGTCGAGACCCAGATCCTCGCTGACCAGCACGGCAACGTCGTCGTCGTCGGCACCCGCGACTGCTCGCTGCAGCGCCGCTACCAGAAAGTCGTCGAGGAAGCGCCGGCACCGTTCCTCTCCGACGATCAGCTCGACCGGCTGTACACCGCGAGCAAGGCGATTGCCAAGGCCGCCGGGTACGTCGGAGCCGGCACCTGCGAGTTCCTGGTCGCCCCCGACGGGCTGGTCTCGTTCCTTGAGGTCAACACCCGACTTCAGGTCGAGCACCCCGTGACCGAGGAAGTCAGCGGAGTCGACCTGGTGCGCCAGCAGTTCGCGATCGCAGACGGCAAGGCGCTCGACTTCGATGATCCGAAGCCGCGCGGACACGCGATCGAGTTCCGAATCAACGCCGAGGACGCCGGTCGCGGCTTCCTGCCGGCCCCCGGCACGGTCACCGAGTGGCAGGTCCCGTCCGGGCCGGGCGTGCGCATGGACGCCGGGTACGTGAAGGGCGACACCGTCCCCGGCACCTATGACTCGCTGCTCGCGAAGCTGATCGTCACCGGCGCCACTCGCACCGAGGCGATCGAGCGATCGCGCCGCGCGCTGGCCGACTTCGAGGTCGGCGGGATGCCCACGCTCATCCCGTTCCACCGTGCGGTGCTCACCGACCCCGACTTCATCGACGAGCCGTTCCGGGTGCACACCCGCTGGATCGAGACGGAGTGGACCGGCTCGGTTCCGGCGTACGACGGCG
>DATAUF010000159.1:0-4374 GCA_036268405.1 Mycobacteriales bacterium | reverse complement strand
CGAGTGTTGCCTTCAGCGACGAACGGGCCACCCTCACCGATCGGGCAGAACCCGTAGTCCTCGAGCTGCATCAGCACCATCGGCCCGAAGTGGTCGTAGAGCAGCGCGACATCGACGTCCGCGGCGGTGACGCCTGCCATGTCGTACATCCGTTTGGCGACCGGGCGGTGACCCGACGAGGCGAAGTAATCATCCGGCTGCTGGAACCAGGTGAAGATGGCCGTGCTCCATCGGCCCATCCCGCCGTGGGCGGATCCCATGATGTAGACCGGCGGATGGCGGAGGTCCTTGGCCCGGCCCGCCGAGGTGACCACGACGGCGACCGCACCGTCGCTTTCCATCGTGTAGTCGAGCAAGCACAACGGGTCGGAGATCATCCGCGAGTTGAAGTAGTCGTCCATTGTCAGGGGGTCGGTGCGCAGCGCAGTCGGTCTGGTCATGGCGAACTCGCGTTGGTTGATCGCGACATGCGCGAAATGCTCGCGGGTGGTGCCGTACTGATGCATGTGTCGCTGGGTGAGGATCGAGAAGCTGTGACCGGGGGAGGCCATTCCGGCGTTTGCGATGAAGCCCAAGACCGGCGGGATCCCTCCAGAGCTGTAGGGGCCACCTGATGACAGCGCACCCCCCACACTGCCACCGGACTCGCGGGTGCCGCCGAGCCGGCGCGCGGCCTGCTGCAGCGTCATCACGGAGATGACGCACTCTGCCTGGCCGGTCGCGACGGCCGCTGCGGCCAGCCCGAGCGATCCGGCGCTGCCGCCTCCGCCCGAGGTCAGGGTCGCCGAGAACCGCACCTCGGGGATACCGAGGATCGCCGCGATCTCAGCGGGGTCGATCGGCGCCGAGTACAGCGCAAACCCATCAACGTCCTGGATGGTCAGTCCCGCGTCATCGACGGCGCTCAGGATCGCCCGGCAGGCGAGCTCGGTCTCCGTCAGCGGAAGCGACTCGCCCCTGCGGTAGTAGGGCGTGGCGCCGACCCCGACGATCGCAGCCTCGTCTTTCATTCTCTTGGTCCCCATTCGCAATCGTTTCCCGACAATGCGATCAGTGCACTGTATTGCAGGCGCCCGGCGAGGCACTCGTGGCGTCAGTGACTAGCTGATGAGCGGGTCCCGCGGCAGGCCGAGGATTCGTTCACCGATCTGATTCCGTTTGATCTCCGACGTACCGCCGGCGATGGACAGCGCTCGATTGAGCAGCACCATGATCCCGCTGATCGCGCCATCGCCGTCGACGAACAAGCTCTCTGAACCGCCGAGCTCGGTGAAGATGGCGGCGGCGTCCTGGCTGAGCTCGGACAGCACCAGCTTGGTGACGTTGCCTTCCGGACCTGGCCCGCTGCCGGCGAGCGCGCGACTCGCGCTGCGAAGATTGAGCAGCATCATTCCCTCGTGTCGAGCTGCGTACCGGCCGACCCGGGCGGCCCCTCCCGCGAGCCGTTCCGGATGGGCGCTCAGCGGGCGAATGAACTCAAAGGCAGGGGTAGATAGGCCTTCCCCGCCGCCGATGCTGACGCTCTCGTTGCCGAGTGTCGCGCGCGCGATCGTCCATCCACCGTCGATCGGCCCGACCACGTCGTCGTCGGGCACGAACACATCGTCGAAGAACACCTCGTTGAAGTCCGACTGACCGGTAGTCATGCGAAGCGGCCGAACCTGCACTCCGGGCGACTTCATGTCGATCACCATGGTCGTGATCCCTCGGTGCTTTTCCACCGTCGTGTTCGTTCGAATCGTGGCGAGGCCAAAGCCCGCCAGGTGCGCGCCGCTGGTCCACACCTTCTGCCCATTGACGATCCAGCCTCCTTCGGTGCGCACCGCGCTGGTGCGTACCCCTGCGGCGTCGGAGCCGGCATCGGGCTCGCTGAACAGCTGACACCAGATCACGTCCTGGTTGAGAGCGGGGCTGACCCAACGATCGACCTGCTCGGCGGACGCATGCTGGATCAAGGTCAGAATGACCCAGCCGGTGATGGCGTAGCTCGGACGCTTGAGTCCGGCGTCAGCGAACTCCTGCTCGATCACGAGCTGCTCGACTGCGCCCGCGTCGCGCCCCCATGGCTTGGGCCAGTGCGGCATCACGTAGCCGGTCTTGATCAACGCGGCCAGTTGATCGGCCCGATCGAGGCTGCTGACCGAGCTCGCAAACTCACGGACGTCCAGCCGCAGCGCCTCTGCCTCGGGCGGCAGGTCGACCGACCGGATCCGGCGGACCCCGTTGCGGACATGGTCCGCGCAAGCCGCTGCCACGGCGTCGGGGTTGAGGAGAATCTGCAAGGCGGTGGCGCGGCGCAGGTAGAGGTGCGCGTCGTGTTCCCAGGTCATCCCGATGCCGCCATGAACCTGGATGTTGAGGTTCGCGCAGAGGTACCCGGCCTCGGCGGCAAGCGTTGCCGCGACGGCAGCGGCGTAGCTCAGCTGGTCACCGCCCGATGCGGCGGCTCGGGCGGCGTCCCAAACCGCGGCAGTCGCAAGCTCCGTCGCGACGAGCATGTTCGCGCAGTGGTGCTTCACCGCCTGGAACATGGCAATCGGCCGACCGAACTGCTCGCGCACCTTGGCGTACTCCGACGCCTGAGTTGTGCATTCGCGAGCCACGCCGACGGCCTCCGCGGACAGAATCAGTCGCGCGAGGTCCGTCATCGTCTGACCTGCACCCGCAATCACCGTTGCCGGCGCCCGGTCAAGGGAGGTCCTGGACGCGCGACGGGTCGGATCAAAGTTCGGCGGCGTTTCGATCGAGACGCCGGTGCCGCTGGAGTCGATGACCAGCACGTCGTCGCCAGCTGCGATGACAAGGAAGTCGCACGTAGCGTCGCCCAACGCGGCGAGGCCATCCGCGGACGCCCGGACGCCGTCCCGCTCGATCGCGCCGGCGAGCACGATCGCAGCGGTCTTCGTCCCGTCAGCGAGGCCCGCGAGAAACTGACGTTTGGTATCTGCGTCCGCGCATCGCTGGAGCACGGCACTGGCGATGACGGTCGGCACGAACGGGCCCGGCGCGATCGCCCGGCCGAGCTCCTCGACGACGATGACGAGCTCCTCGAGCCCGTAGCCAAGGCCACCGTCCGACTCGTCCACGTGCAGGCCGAGCCAGCCCAGCGAGGCAAGCTCGCCCCAGAACGACGGCGGGCCGTCGCTGTCCGTCTCGAGCAAGGTACGAGCCGCAGCTCGTGACTCGTGCTTGCGAAGGAAGTCGGAGGCTGTCTCGGCCAGCAAGCGATGGGTATCGGTGATCGCGATAGACATAGATAAAGAGTACCCTCTATTGTTGTGCGTGTCAGTTGATACGGAAGGCGGGAACACCCGATGAAGCTAGGCGCGACCGTGGGCATGCGAGGAAGTCCTGGAGGATTCCTACGACATCTGCAACAGCTCGAGCAGGCAGGTGTCGAGTTCTTCTGGACCGGCGAGGCTTACACCGCCGATGCCGTCTCCACAATGGGGTTCATCGCGGCTTCGACCGAGCGCGCGCAGATCGGGTCGAGCATCCTTCCGCTGTATACGCGGACGCCGTCTCTGTTGGCGATGACGGCCGTCGGCCTCGACCAGCTGTCCGGCGGGCGGTTCAACCTCGGGCTGGGGGCTTCCGGCCCACAGGTCATCGAGGGCTTTCACGGAGTCGAGTACGACAAGCCGATCGCCCGGACAGCGGAGATCATCGAGATCTGTCGTGCGGTATGGCGAAGAGAGCGTCTGGAGCACGCGGGCCCGCTTTATCCGATTCCACTCGAGGAGGGCCGGGGTACCGGACTTGGCAAGGCGCTCAAGCTGATCACGGTGCCCGTGCGTGACCGCATCCCGATCTACTTGGCCTCACTCGGGCCCAAGAACGTCGAGCTGACGGCGGCGGTTGCGGAGGGATGGTTGCCGCTGCACTTCTGGCCGGATCGGGCGAACGATGTGTGGGGGAGCGCGCTGGCGGCGGGCAACGCGCAGCGTCCGACAGATCTTCCGCCGCTAGAGGTCGTCGCTGGCGGCCCGCTGGCGATCGGCGACGATCTCGCGACAATGCGCGAGCAGTCGCGCCCGAGCCTCGCGCTGTACTTCGGTGGAATGGGCGCCCGTGGCCGCAACTACTACAACGACGTGCTCCGCAGGTATGGATTCGAAGATGTCGCCGACAGCATTCAGGATCTGTACCTGTCCGGCCAGCGGAAGGAAGCGGCCGCGCTGGTTCCCTCTGAGCTTGTCGAGGGGCTATCGCTCGTCGGCGACGAAGGCTTCGTCAAGGACCGGATCGCGGCCTACCGGGACGCTGGCGTCACGATCCTGAACGTGTACGCGGTGGGTCCGGACCCGATTCGCGACATCGAGAAGGTTGCCGGCTGGCTGTCCTGAGCTAAGTGCCGGTACCCAGCCCGCGGAA
>DATAUF010000158.1:0-39728 GCA_036268405.1 Mycobacteriales bacterium | reverse complement strand
AAGTCGGCGACGTCGTACGACGCAGGACGTTCGGCCGCCGAGCGAAGCGGTGGCGACCCGGGTCCCGCGGTGATCGTGGGAACCATCAGCCGACGGCCCCTTCCATCTGCAGCTCGATGAGGCGGTTCAGCTCGAGCGCGTACTCCATCGGAAGCTCGCGGGCGATCGGCTCGATGAAGCCGCGGACGATCATCGCCATGGCCTCGTCCTCGGACATGCCACGGCTCATCAAGTAGAAGAGCTGGTCGGCGTTGATCTTGCTGACCGTCGCCTCGTGACCCATCTGCACGTCGTCCTCGCGGACGTCGACGTACGGATAGGTGTCCGACCGGCTGATGTTGTCGATCAGCAGCGCGTCGCACTTCACGGTCGACTTCGCGTTGTGCGCGTTCTTGTTGATCTGCACGAGGCCGCGGTACGACGTACGCCCGCCGCCGCGGGCAACCGACTTGCTCACGATGTTGCTCGAGGTGTTGGGCGCAGCGTGCACCATCTTCGCGCCGGCATCCTGGTGCTGGCCCTCACCTGCGAACGCAACAGAAAGCGTCTCGCCCTTGGCGTGCTCCCCGACCATCCAAACCGCCGGGTACTTCATGGTCACCTTCGAGCCCAAGTTGCCGTCGACCCATTCCATCGTCGCGCCCTCGTGCGCCATGGCTCGCTTCGTCACGAGGTTGTAGACGTTGTTCGACCAGTTTTGAATCGTCGTGTACCGGACGCGCGCATCCTTCTTCACGACGATCTCGACGACCGCAGAATGCAAGGAGTCCGACGAGTAGATCGGAGCTGTACACCCTTCGACGTAGTGCACATAAGAGCCCTCGTCGGCGATGATCAGCGTCCGCTCGAACTGGCCCATGTTCTCGGTGTTGATCCGGAAGTAGGCCTGCAGCGGGATGTCGACCTTGACGCCCTTCGGCACATAGATGAAAGAGCCACCGGACCAGACCGCGGTGTTCAGTGCGGAGAACTTGTTGTCACCGGTCGGGATCACCGACGCGAAGTACTCCTTGAACAGGTCCTCGTGCTCCCGCAGGCCCGTGTCGGTGTCGACGAAGATCACACCGAGCTGCTCAAGATCCTCACGAATCTGGTGGTACACAACCTCTGACTCATATTGAGCGGCCACACCTGCGACGAGGCGCTGCTTCTCTGCCTCGGGGATGCCGAGCTTGTCGTAGGTGCTCTTGATGTCCTCGGGCAGCTCTTCCCAGGACGTTGCCTGCTTCTCCGTCGACCGGACGAAGTACTTGATGTTGTCGAAGTGGATGCCTGACAGGTCCGCGCCCCAGTGCGGCATCGGCTTCTTCTCGAACAGCCGCAGGCCCTTCAGCCGCATGTCGAGCATCCATTCGGGCTCGTTCTTCAGCGCCGAGATGTTGCGCACGACGTCCTCCGACAGGCCGCGCTGCGCGATCAAACCCGCTTCGTCGGAGTCTGCCCAGCCGAACTTGTATCGGCCAAGACCCTCGAGCTCGGGGTGGGCGGCGACGTCAGTCATGAGCGGTTCTCCTCGGGTGTTGCCGGGCTGGGCGTTCGAGCCGTGACATCGGTGAGTGGGATGTGAGTGGTGCAGACGCCGTCGCCGCGGGCGATCGTCGCCAGACGCTGGACGTGACGGCCGACGAGCCGGCCGATCGCCTCGGTCTCGACCTCGCAGAGCACCGGGAACTCCTCGGCCACGTGTTGGACCGGGCAGTGGTGCTGGCAGACCTGCACGCCGAGCGCGGTGTCGTGAACGGTCGAGGCATAGCCGTCGTCGGCGAGTGCCTCGGCGAGCGCACCGGCGCGCGCATCGAGCGGAAGCGAGGCGATCCGCTCGGCGTACCGAGCCTCCCAGGCCGCCATCCGCCGCCGGGCAAAGTCCTCGACCGCGGCCTCGCCCGCCGACTCGCGCAGGTAGCGCAGCGCGTCGACGGCGACTTCGTCGTACGCCGTGGGTCCGGCGGCATGACCGGCATCGCTGAGCGAGAACCGGCGAGCCGGCCGGCCGCGGCCACGAGGGCCGTGACTGCGCTCCTCGGCCGACACGAGCAAACCATCGGCCAGCGCCACGTCGAGGTGCCGGCGGATCGCCGCGGTGGTCAGCCCGAGCCGCTGCGCGAGCTCGGTAGCGGTCGATGGGCCGTGCTCCAGCAGCAACCGCACGACCCGATCGCGGGTACGCCGGTCCGCATCAGCCGTCTCAGGCCGAGCAACCGGTGCCACCGTGGTTTTCACAACGACATTCTTTCGTAATTCATGCGCTCAAGCAAACCGAGCGCCCACCTCCGTTCGAAGTAGCACACAACGTGCGCCGCACCCGGGTCTTTTGGGCGCTGTTGTCCGGTTCTGACGCCCGTTCGGGGGCGGTTGTGTGCTACTTCGGACGGGGGCCGACACTGGTGGGGTGGCAGCGGTCGAGGTTTCCCACCTCGCCAAGCGCTACTCCCCCACCGCGGGCGTCGATGACGTCACGTTCAGCGCCGAATCGGGCGCCGTCACGGCTCTGCTCGGGCGCAACGGCGCCGGCAAGACCACGACCGTGGAGATCTGCTGCGGGCTGCGCCGTGCGGACTCCGGTGACATCCGAGTCCTCGGCCTGGATCCCCGACGCGATCAGGCCCAGCTGGCGCCCAGGGTCGGCGTGATGCCCCAGACCGGCGGATCAGGCGCCTGCGGCATCTACCCGTCGGTCCGCGTGGGCGAGGTGGTCACGCTCTACGCAGCGATGTACGCCGACCCACTGCCCGCGGCGCCGCTGCTCGAGCGGCTCGACCTCACCCGCGTGGCGTCCACGCCGTGGCGCCGGTTGTCAGGGGGCGAGCAGCAGCGGGTGTCCCTCGCCCTGGCGCTTATCGGGCGACCCGAGCTCGTGTTCCTCGACGAGCCCACGGCGGGCCTCGACCTCCACGCCAGGCACACGACCTGGGAGCTGGTCCGCGAGCTGCGCACCGCCGGCGTAGCGGTCGTCCTGACCACTCACGCTCTCGACGAGGCCGAAGCGCTCGCGGACTCGGTCGTGATCGTCGACCAGGGCACCGTCGTGGCGACCGGCAGCCCCGCCGACCTCGCCCGCGGCACCGCGGCACCGGAGCTGACCTTTGACGCGCCCGCCGGTCTGGACGTCATCGCGCTGAGCGACGCGTTGCCCCAGGGCGCCGCCGCCCGAGAGGCCCGACCGGGCCACTACGCCGTCGGCCCCCAAGTGGACCCCGACGTCGTTGCGGCCGTCACCGCGTGGTGTGCGGCCAAGGGGGTACTCGCCAACAACGTCGCCACGGCGCGCCGATCGCTCGAGGACGTCTTCCTCGAACTGACTCGATCCGGGCCGGGATGACCACCCTCGACGTCACGCCGCGGCCGGGGGCGGCACCTCGCCACCGCGCGCTGGCTGCCCAGACCGCGATGGAGACCCGCCTGATCCTCCGCAACGGCGAGCAGCTTCTGCTCACCATCGCGATTCCAGTGGCATTGCTGGTGCTGTTCGCCAAAGCGCCGATCGCCGACCTGCCGAAGCCCCGCATCAACTTCCTGATGCCCGGCGTACTCGGCCTCGCCGTGATGTCGACGGCCTTCACCGGGCAAGCGATCGGTACCGGCTTCGAGCGCCGGTACGGCGTGCTGCGCCGCCTGTCGACCACGCCGCTGTCACGAGGAGGCCTGCTCACGGCGAAGACCACCGCGGTGATCGGCGTAGAGATCCTTCAGACCGCTCTGCTGTGCGGCGTCGGCGCCGCACTCGGCTGGAGCCCGCATGGTGCCTTCCTGCCGGCGCTCGGCCTGCTGCTGCTCGGTACCGCGTGCTTCAGCTCGCTCGGCCTGCTGCTCGCCGGCACGCTGCGCGCCGAGGCCACGCTCGCCGCAGCCAACCTGATCTACCTCGTCTCCCTGGGCATCGGCGGCGTCGCATACCCGCTCTCCGACTACTCGACCGCAGCCCGCGATGCGTTGGGACTGCTCCCGCTCGCGGCGCTGTCGGGCGGGTTGCGCGCCATCCTGAGCCACGGCGGCGGCGTACCGCTGCATGACTGGTTCACGCTCGCGGTCTGGGCCGTGGTCGGCGCGACGGCAGCCGCACGATCGTTTCGCTGGGACTAACCGGGACTGCCGGGGTTAGCCGGCGACGGTCTCCGGTACTGCGGGCAGCTCCTCGGCCTCGGAGTAGTGGTACTTCCCGCCACGCACCCACGACGCCGCGGCCGCGAGCAGGCTGACGACGATCGCGAGATCCAGAGCGGCGTGCAGACCGGTTTTGAACGGTCCGCTGATCATCGCGGGGAAGAAGTCCCGACTGGTGAGCACCGCCTGCTGGTGCGCGGTCAGACCGCCAAGCACCTGAGGCCCGACGAGGTGCTGGATCGGGTTGTAGCCCAGGAACGCCGCGAACAGCGTTGATACCGGCGGCAGATGTGAGACATGGGACGCAACCGCAGCCGGGACACCCTGCTGCACCAGCCCGTGGTCGAGAGTTGCGGGCAGCGACGACGAGAGCCCAATGATCATCAAGGTGAAGAACATCCCGATCGACAGCACCTGCGCGGAGTTCTGGAAGGTCGAGTTCATGCCCGACCCAGCGCCGCGATGGCGGGCCGGTAGCGCGTTCATGACGGCTGCCCGGTTGGGAGAGCCGAACGACGCCATCGTCAGCCCGAGGAAGAACAGCAGCACCGCGAACACCGGGTACGAGAAGTTGATCGGCAGCAGCTCGAGGACTCCGAACCCGGCTGCGGTGCCGATCATGCCGCCGGTCGCGAACGGCCGTGCACCGAATCGGTCCGAGAGGATCCCCGACACCGGACCGGCGACAAAGAAGCCGAGCGTGAGAGGCAGCATCGCAAGACCGGCCTTGAGCGGGGTGTCGGTGAAGTTCACCCCGTGGCGCGGCAGCCAGATTCCCTGTAGCCAGATGATCAGCGTGAACATCAACCCACCGCGCGACAGCGCCGCGAGGAAGCTCGCGAGCACGCCCATCGTGAACGCCCGGATCTTGAACAGCTGCAGGCGGAACATCGGCTCGGCGACTCGTGCCTCGATCAGGCAGAACACCGCCAGCAGCACGACACCGCCGGCGAGCTCGCCGATCACTGCGGGGCTCTCCCATCCCATGGCGTGGCCGGCGTACGGCTCGATCCCGTAAGTCAGCCCGATCATCACGAGCACGAGGCCGAGAGCGAAGGTGACGTTGCCCCAGATGTCGAGCGACGCGTGGTGTCGCTCGGAGAGCTCGCGCAGCTTCAGGTAGCCCCAGACCGTCGCGAACAGCCCGATCGGCACCGATACCAGGAAGATCAGCCGCCAATTGATCGGAGCGAGCACACCCCCGAGCACCAGACCGAGGAACGTGCCGCCGAACGCCGCAGCCTGGTTGATGCCCAGCGCCATCCCGCGCTGGTTCGCCGGGAAGGCGTCGGTGAGGATCGCCGACGAGTTGGCGATCAGCATCGCGGCACCGACTCCCTGAAACAGCCGCATCACGATCAGGTAGATGCCGGCCGCGTGCCCGGTGTTCCACGTCACGGTCAGGGCGAGAGAGAAAACCGTGAAGACCGCGAACCCGAGGTTGTAGATCCGTACCCGGCCGTAGATGTCGCCGATCCGTCCGAGGCTCACGACGAGCACGCTCGTCACGACGAGGAAGCCCAGGATCATCCAGAGCAGATAGAAGCTGTTGCCCGCCTGCAGTGGGTCGATGTGGATGCCGCGGAAGATGTCCGGCATTGCGATCAGTGTGATCGAGCCGTCGATCGTCGCCATCAGCACGCCGAGCGTGCAGATGAAAAGCGCCGTCCACTTGTAACGATCGTCGGTGTTCAAGTTGTCAGCGACGCGCACTGCTCCACATTATGTGCAGAGCGCAACTACCTCGACCACCGCTGCGGTGTGTCAGCCGACCTTGTCGAGAAAGTTGATCAGGTCGTCCGCGTGCTCCTCCTCCACCGCGAGGATGTCCTCGAACAACCGCCGCGTGGTCGGGTCGCTCGTGCCGAGCCAGCCGATGATCTCGGTGTAGGAGGCGATCGCGATGCGCTCCGCGACGAGGTTCTCGCGGATCATCTGGTCGAGGCTGTCGGCGGTCTGGTACTCCGAGTGCGAGCGCGACGTGAGCGTCTCGGGGTCGAGATCCGGCGTCCCGCCGAGCTGCGCGATTCGTCCCGCGAGCCGGTCGGCGTGCTCCTGCTCCTCGTTGGCGTGGACGAGGAACTCCGCGGCGACCGGCTCGGCGTCGAGCCCTGACGCCGCGAAGTGGTGCTGCCGGTAACGCAGCGCGCAAACGGTCTCTGTGGCGAGCGCGGCGTTGAGGACCTCGATGACGCGCGTGACATCGGCGCGATAGGCGGCGGTGACGGGACCCTTCTCGATCTCGTCGCGGGCCTGCTTGCGCAGGGTTTCTACATCGGTCAGAAAGTCGGCCATGTCATGGCCTTACCCAGCGCGGACCAGGTTGACGCGTAGCTCAGACGAACTGGCTGAGCGCCACTGCCGCGAACAACAACGAGAGATACGTGATCGAGGCGTGGAACAGCACCATCGGCCGAGCCGGCTCACCGCGCATCACCCGGCGGTTCAGCCGGTGCGCCTCGACCAGGAACGCCACGCCGAGGACGCTTGCGGCCACGGCGTAGACGACGCCGGCACCGAACGGCACCAGGACGAGAGACGCCGCCACCATGGCCCAGGAGTAGCCGACGATCTGCCTGGTCACCGCGGCCGCGGGCGCAACCACAGGAAGCATCGGCACGCCGGCGGCGGCGTAGTCGTCCTTGAACTTCATCGCGAGCGCCCAGAAATGCGGCGGGGTCCAGAGGAACACCACCGCGAACAGCACGACAGCGGGCCAGCCGACGTCGCCGCGGACGGCGGACCATCCGATGAGGACCGGGAAGCAGCCGGCCGCTCCGCCGATCACGATGTTCGACGGGGTACGGCGCTTGAGGCCGAGCGTGTAGACGAAGACGTAGAAGAGGATGGCGCCGTCGGCGAGCACTGCGGACAGCCAGTTGGCCCCGAGGCCGAGCAGCAGTGTGGCGGCGGCGCCCAGCGCGATGCCGAAGCGCAGCGCGTTCGCCGGCGTGACCTGCTCGCGAACCATCGGACGACGCTTCGTGCGGTTCATGACCGCGTCGATGTCTCGATCGACGACACAGTTGAGCGCGTTCGCGCTTCCGGCGGCCAGCGTGCCACCGACGAGCGTGGCGCACGCCGTCCATAGCGAGGGAAGCCCCCGGGCAGCAAGAACCATGACCGGAAGGGTCGTCACCAGCAGCAGCTCGATGATCCGAGGCTTCGTCAGTGCCACATAGCTACCGACCCGCTGACGCACGTACGAATCGTAACGGGCCAGGTGGGAAGGACTGTCACCGACTCGTCTCATGCCGTTAGCACTCCCGCGACTGAGGGAGGAGACAACCTCACTACGCTCGGTGTTGATCAACAAACAGAACAGGAGCCTGCAAGTGAGTGCTGCGGGACAGCCGCTCGACTGGACCGAGACCGACGACGTCGCGGTGAAGGTGATCCGTGCCCTCGCCATGGACGCCGTCGAGGCGGCCGGGTCGGGGCATCCGGGCACGGCCATGAGCCTCGCGCCCGCGGCGTACCTGCTCTTCCAGCGCCTGCTGCGTCACGACCCGACAGACCCGGGCTGGGTCGGCCGGGACCGGTTCGTGCTCAGCTGCGGCCACTCGAGCCTGACGCTCTACATCCAGCTCTTCCTGTCCGGGTACGGCCTCACGATCGAGGACCTGAAGCTCCTCCGCCAGTGGGGTTCACTCACTCCGGGCCACCCGGAGCACGGTCACACCGCCGGCATCGAGGTCACCACCGGACCGCTCGGCCAGGGAATCGCCAACGCAACCGGCATGGCCATGGCCGCCCGCTACGAGCGTGGCCTGTATGACCCGGGCTCCCCGGCTGGCGAGAGCCTGTTCGACCACACCATCTGGTGCTTCGCCTCCGACGGCGACATGGAGGAGGGCATCTCGAGCGAGGCGAGCTCGATCGCCGGGCACCAGCAGCTCGGCAACCTCGTGGTGCTCTACGACGACAACCACATCTCGATCGAGGGCGACACCAAGGTCGCGTTGTCCGAGGACGTCGCGGCCCGCTACGAGGCCTACGGCTGGCACACCCTGCACGTCACCGACATCAACGACGTCCAGGCGATGTACGACGCCTTGGTCGCCGCTCGTGCCGAGACCTCACGGCCCACGCTGATCTCGGTACGCACCATCATCGGTTGGCCCGCCCCGACGAAGGGCGGCACCGGCAAGGCGCACGGCTCCGCGCTGGGCGCCGAAGAGGTCGCCAAGACCAAGGAGATCCTCGGCCTCGACCCGGCGGTTTCCTTCTTCTGCCCGGACGACGTGCTCGCTCACACCCGTCAGGTGGTCGACCGCGGGCGCGCCGATCACGCCGCGTGGCAGGAGAGCTTCGAGACCTGGGCCGCTGCGAACCCCGACCGTGCGGCCGAGCTGCACCGCATCGGCGAGCGGCGGCTGCCGGCCGGCTGGGACGCGAAGCTGCCCGACTTCGCCGACCAGACCTCGGTATCGACCCGAAAAGCCAGCGGCGCCTTCATCAATGCCGTGGCGCCGGCATTGCCCGAGCTCTGGGGTGGATCGGCCGACCTTGCCGAGAGCAACCTCACGGAGATCGACGGCGCCGAGTCGTTCCTGCCCGACGCGCATGGCGGCTCACCGTACGGACGGATTCTTCACTTCGGCATCCGCGAGCACGCGATGGGCGCGATCATGAACGGGATCACGCTGCACGGCGGCACTCGCGTCTTCGGCGGCACGTTCCTGACCTTCTCCGACTACATGCGTGGCGCGGTCCGGCTTGCGGCGCTGATGAAGCTGCCCGTGACCTATGTCTGGACGCACGACTCGATCGGCCTCGGCGAGGACGGCCCCACCCACCAGCCGATCGAGCACCTCGCCTCGTTGCGTGCGATTCCCGGTCTCGATGTCGTCCGACCGGCGGATGCGACGGAAACCACCGTCGCGTGGCGAACCATCATCGAGCACAACGATCGGCCGGCCGGCCTGATCCTTTCGCGCCAGAACCTTCCGGTCATCGACCGGACGACGCACGCGTCCGCCGATGGTGTGGCGCGCGGCGCGTATGTGCTCGCCGAGGCGTCGACCGGCACGGCGGAGGTGATCCTCATCGCCACCGGCAGTGAGGTGACCATCGCGCTCGACGCGCGCGACCTCCTCGAAGCCGATGGAACGCCGACCCGCGTGGTCTCGATGCCGTGCCGCGAGTGGTTCGAGGCGCAGGACGCGTCCTACCAGCAGGAGGTGCTGCCGCCGCGGATCCGGGCCCGGGTCTCGGTCGAGGCGGCCGTCGCACTCGGCTGGCGCGACTTCGTCGGCGATCACGGCGAATGCCTGTCCATCGAACATTTCGGAGCCAGCGCGCCCTACCAGATCCTCTACGAGCAGTTCGGCTTCACCGCGGACCGCGTCGTCGCGGCCGCACACGCAAGCCTGTCGAAGGTCGGCGCCACCAAAGGCTCGACAACCGGCAACTAGCAACCGGGCAACTAGCAACAAGGAGCAGTACATGACCGACGCGCTCAAGCAACTCTCCGACGCGGGCGTCGCGATCTGGCTCGACGACCTGTCCCGCGAGCGACTGGTCGGCGGCGGCCTGGCTGCACTCGTCCGTGACAGTCATGTCGTCGGCATCACGACCAACCCGACCATCTTCCAGAAGGCCATCAGTGGAAGCGAGCTGTACGACGACCAGGTGAGCGACCTCGCCAGGCGCGGCGTGCATGTCGATGAGGCGTTGCGGGCGGTGACCGCGACCGATGTCCGGCTGGCGTGTGATGTGCTCCGCCCGGCTTACGACGCGAGCGACGGCGTCGACGGCCGGGTCTCGATAGAGGTGAGCCCACGGCTGGCGCAGGACACCGCGGCGACGATCGCGGAAGCCCGCGCACTGTGGTGGCTGGTCGATCGTCCCAACCTCTACATCAAGATCCCGGCCACGAAGGCCGGGCTGCCCGCGATTGCGCAGGTGCTCAGCGAGGGCATCAGCGTCAACGTGACCCTGATCTTCTCCCTCGAGCGATACGGCGAGGTGATCGACGCGTTCCTCGAAGGCCTCGAGCGAGCCAGGGTCGCGGGCCACGAGCTCGCGACGATGGGCTCGGTCGCGTCGTTCTTCATCTCCCGCGTCGACTCGGAGGTCGACACCCGCCTGGACAAGATCGGCAGCGCCGACGCGAAGGCGATGCGCGGCAAGGCCGCCATCGCCAACGCCCGGCTCGCCTACGAGCTCTACGAGCAGAAGCTCGCCGGGCCTCGGTGGGAGGCCCTGCGCGGCGCGGGCGCCAAGCCACAGCGCCCGCTCTGGGCATCCACATCGACCAAGGACCCGTCGTACGACGACACGATGTACGTCGTCGACCTCGTCGCGGCGGGGACCGTCAACACGATGCCGGAACCGACGATCCACGCCGTGGCCGACCACGGCAAGATCACCGGCGACACCATCCGGCCCAACTACGCCGACGCCCACGGCGTGCTCGATGCCCTCGCCAAGCTCGGCATCGACTACGACGACGTCGTGAAGGTGCTGGAGGACGAAGGCGTCGAGAAGTTCGTCGCGTCGTGGAAGGAGCTCACCGACTCGACCAAGTCCGAGCTCGAGCGGCTGGCACCCACCAAATGAGTGCCGGCGCAGCCCGCGCCATCTTCGGGTGGTGGGCGGGGTGGAGGACGTGACCCAAACCGACACGGTGACCGGCGGTGGCGTGACGGTCCGGTTCGCTGGTGCCGATGTCGTCGCCGCGCGCGACCGCGCGCTCGGCGACAACATGGGGGTCGCTGCCCGGATCGCGGCGAAGGACGCTGGACTGTGGGGACCGGACGCCGCCGCCGAGGCCAAGGTGCGGCTCGGCTGGCTGGACTGCGCAACCGTCTCGCGTCCACTGGTCGCGGAGATCGAGGAGCTTCGGGACAGGCTCTCGGCTGCCGGCATCGACCACGTCGTGCTGGCGGGCATGGGCGGTTCGTCACTCGCCCCCGAGGTGATCACGGCGACCTATGGCGCTCCGCTCGTCACGCTCGACACCACGGACCCGGGGCAGATCGCGGCGGCGCTGGCGGACCAGCTCGAGAGCACGGTCCTGGTGGTGTCGAGCAAGAGTGGCGGCACCCTGGAGACAGACAGCCACCGGCGCGCGTACGAGCAGGCGTTCCGCGACGCGGGCATCGACCCGGTGGAGCGCATCATCGTCGTCACCGACCCCGGGTCGCCGCTGCAGCGACTGGCGACCGACGCCGGCTACCGCGTGTTCGAGGCCGACCCCAACGTGGGCGGTCGCTACAGCGCGCTGACCGCGTTCGGGCTGGTGCCGAGCGGCCTCGCCGGCGTACCCGTCCACGAGCTGCTCGACGCGGCCGAAGCGGCCAGCGCCACGCTTTCCGGCGACTACGGCAACGCCGCTGTCGCCTTGGGCGCAGCACTCGGCGGCTACGGCCTCGACGGCCACGACAAGGTGGTGATCGCCGACGGCGGGTCCGGCATCGTCGGATTCGGGGACTGGGCCGAGCAGCTGATCGCCGAGTCGACCGGCAAGAGCGGCCGCGGCTTGTTGCCGGTCGTCGTGGCCTCACCCGACTCCCCTGGCTTCGCCGTGACCGCGGACACCCATCTCGTCACCGTGGGCGCGACGCCGCCTGCGGCCGGTACGTCGATCGAGGGACCGCTCGGTGCGCAGTTCCTGACCTGGGAGTTCGCGACGGCGGTCGCCGGGCGAGTGCTCGGCATCGACCCGTTCAACCAGCCCAACGTGCAGGAGTCGAAGGACAACACGAAGGCGGTCCTCGAGGCGGCCGGCGACGGACCGCTTCCGACCGGTGAGCCGGCATTCACCGATGGCGCGGTTGAGGTCTACACCGAGCCCGCGGACCTCGCCGGCGCGACCGACCTCGGCGAGGTTCTCGATGCTCTGCTCGCCGCGGTGCCGGACAACGGCTACCTCGCGGTGATGGCGTACCTCGACCGCATCCGCGACAGCGATGCCGCACGGATCCGCGACCTGCTCGCCGCCCGCGTGCCGCATCCCGTCACCTTCGGCTGGGGCCCGCGCTTCCTGCACTCGACCGGGCAGTTCCACAAGGGCGGTCCGCCGGTCGGCGTCTTCCTGCAAATCACCGGTGACGCGGCCACCGACGTCGCCATCCCGGGTCAGCCGTTCGGCTTCGCGCGGCTCCAGCTCGCCCAAGCGCTCGGCGACATCCAGGCGCTGCGAGCCCGCAGTCGGCCAACGGTGCGGCTGCACCTCACCGACCGAACCTCCGGCATCGCCTCCGTTCTGCGTGCCGCACGTGGAGTGAGCCAGTGACCGTTGTCTCCGGTACGGCGGGCAACCCGCTGCGCGATCCTCGCGACCGTCGGCTGCCGCGGGTCCCAGGGCCGTGCGCCATCGTGGTGTTCGGCATCACGGGCGACCTCGCGCGCAAGAAGCTGATCCCCGCCATCTATGACCTGTCCAATCGCGGGCTGCTGCCCCCGGGCTTCGCGCTGCTCGGCTTTGCGCGTCGCGACTGGGACACCGGCGACTTCGAGACCCTGGCCCGCAAGTCGGCGCAGGATCACGCGCGGACCGAGTTCCGCGAGGACGTCTGGAAGCGCGTGGCGGCCTCCCTGCAGTTCCTGCCCGGCTCGTTCGACGACGACGAGGCGTTCGACAACCTTGCGAAGTGCCTCGTCGAGCTCGAGGCAAGCCACGGCATCGGCGGCAACGCGGCGTTCTACCTCTCCATCCCGCCGTCAGCATTCCCGGTCGTCCTCAAGCAGATGCAGCGCACGGGCATGGCCGACAACGAGCAGGCGGGCGGTTGGCGGCGTGTTGTCGTCGAGAAGCCGTTCGGCCACGACCTCGTCTCGGCACGTGAGCTCAACGCCCTCGTCGACGACGTCTTCACACCGAGCGATGTCTTCCGGATCGACCACTACCTCGGCAAGGAGACCGTCCAGAACATGTTGGCGTTGCGATTCGCCAACACCTTGTTCGAGCCGATCTGGAACTCCAACTACGTCGATTCCGTGCAGTTCACCATGGCGGAGGACGTCGGCATCGGTGGCCGGGCGGCCTTCTATGACAGCACGGGCGCCGCACGCGACGTCCTGCAGAACCACATGCTGCAGCTGCTGGCCCTGACGGCCATGGAGGAGCCGGTGTCGTTCGACGCCGAGGCGATCCGCACCGAGAAGCTCAAGGTGCTCAACGCGATCTCGCTGCCCGATGACCTGCGGCGCTATGCGGTCCGCGGTCAGTACGACCAGGGATGGCTCGCCGGCGAGCGGGTGCCGTCGTACCTCGAGGAGGAGGACATCCCGACGGACTCGCGGACGGAGACCTACGCCGCGGTCCGCCTCGGCATCGAAACCCGTCGTTGGGCGGGGGTGCCGTTCTACCTTCGCACCGGCAAGCGCCTGCCGCGCCGGGTGACCGAGATCGCAGTCAGCTTCAAGACCGCCCCGCATCTGCCGTTCGACATCACCGACACCGTCGAGCTCGGCCACAACCAGCTCGTCGTGCGCGTGCAGCCCGACGAAGGAGTGACGCTGCGGTTCGGCTCGAAGGTGCCCGGCTCTGCGATGGAGGTCCGGGATGTCTCGATGGACTTCCTCTACGGCGAGGCGTTCACCGAGTCCTCACCGGAGGCGTACGAGCGGCTCATCCTCGACGTGCTGCTCGGCGACGCGACGCTCTTCCCGCGTAACGAGGAGGTCCACGCGTCGTGGAAGGTGATCGACCGCCTGGAGGAGTTCTGGGCCGGTGGCGCCCCGGAGAAGTACCGCGCCGGCGAATGGGGTCCTCGAGCAGCCGACGAGATGCTCGCCGCCGATGGCCGCGTGTGGCGCCGACCATGACCGATCCGACAAGCTTCGTAGGGACGGCGAGCCGCTGATGGCCACGACGTTGTGGGACACAACCGGCAGCGAGGTCGTGAAGGCGCTGCTCGCCGAACGCCGCGCGGCCGGCGCCCTCGCCTCGGGTCTCGCCCTCACCTTGGTTGCCGTCGTCGACGAGCGCCGCGTGCAGGAGGCCGAGCAGGCCGCGACGATCGCGGCGGCCGCTCATCCCTGTCGCCTGGTCCTCGTCATCCGTCACTCGATCAGCACCGAGAGCCGGCTCGACGCGGAGGTCCAGATCGGCGGGCGCCTCGGCTCGACCGAGGCTGTCGTCATGCGGATGCATGGGCGCCTCGGGTTGCACGCGGAGTCTGTCGTACTGCCGCTGCTTGCTCCTGACGCGCCGGTGGTCACGTGGTGGCATGGACCCCCGCCGGCTGAGATCGCGACGGACGCGCTCGGCGTGTTGGCAAACCGCCGGATCACGGACTGCTCTCTCGCACCCACGCCGATGGCAGCGCTGCAAAAGCGGGCGACCGACTTCGTGCCGGGCGATACCGACCTGGTGTGGACCCGTGCGACTCCCTGGCGTGCGCTGCTTGCCTCCGCCCTCGACGGCGTGGAAGGCACGCCTGTCTCTGCGGCGATCTCAGCCGCAGCGGGTAACGCGACTGCGGCGCTGCTGGCGGGCTGGCTCGGCTCACGGCTCGACGTCGCGACCACGGTCGACGAAACCGGCGGCCCCGGCATCACGGGCGCACAGATCGTCATGCGACTGAGCGACGGCGAGGACTGCTTGATCCGGATCGAGCGGCCCGACGGTGCATCTGCGACCTTCACCCGTGGCAACGAGGATCCTCGAGTGCTTCCGCTGCCTCGTCGCGAGCTCGGTGACCTGCTCGCCGAGGAGCTGCGCCGCATGGATCCGGACCCGGTCTACTCCGAGGCACTTGCCCGGAGCATCGACCTGACGATCGACAGCACGCCGCGCAGCAGGATCCTCGTGTGGCGCGATCCGGCGCTCGCCGACCAGTGACGCCGCTCGTCGTCGTGCACCGCGATGCGATGCTGCTCGCTCAAGCGGTCGCGGCGCGGATCGTCACCGCCGTCACCGACGCCCAGGCAGCACGTGGCACGGCGTCGATCGTGCTGACCGGCGGCGGGATCGGCGGTGCATCCCTCCGCGAGCTGGCTGCGGCTCCGGCCCGCGACGCGATCGACTGGGCACGCCTGGATGTGTGGTGGGGCGACGAGCGGTTCCTGCCTGCCGGGCACCCCGACCGCAACGAGACGCAGGCCCGCGAAGCACTGCTCAGCCAGGTGCCGCTCGACTCCGACCGCGTGCACGCGATGGCAGCCAGCGACGGGGTCGACGGCGACGACATGGACGCTGCTGCGGCTTCGTACGCCGATGAGCTGGCTGCGGCACCCGCGTTCGACGTACTGCTGCTCGGCGTCGGCCCCGACGGCCACGTGGCGTCCCTGTTTCCGGGGGCTCAGTCGCTTGACGACGAACGACCGGTCATCCCGGTGCGGGGTGCACCCAAGCCACCGCCCGCCCGGATCTCGCTGTCGCTCACGGCGATCAACAACGCCCGCGAGGTCTGGCTGATAGCCGCCGGCGAGGAAAAGGCCGCCTCGATCGGCAACGCACTACGCGGCCCGGGCCTCCCGGCCGCCGCAGTGAGAGGGACCGAAGCCACGAAGTGGCTCCTGGACAGAGCCGCCGCGTCAGCCCGCTAGCGAGGTTGTGAAGCCTGCTCCGTGCCAAAACACGGGGCAGGCTTCACAACCCCTCAGGCAGCAGGCTCGGACACCGTGGGCACGCTTTGAACGGGCCCGGCCAGCCTTGCTGGAGCAGTACTAGAGCCTGCTCGATGGCCACGTCACAAGGCCTATCAAAGAGGTCCGCCCAGCCGTAGCGCAGGTGTCTAAGCCCCGCGACCTCGCTGCGATTGTCCCGCCGCATATCGCGCCAGCGCTCTCGCGTCGCGTCATGCCCAAGCCGGCCGTCGAGCTCGACATGAACGCCCCACTCGGCGACTACGACATCCAGCAACTCGACCCCGTCGCCGATCCGGCGAATCTGACGCCTGCCGGCGGGTAGGCCGTGCTGACGCCGTAGTCGCGCATCGCGTACCTCGAGCGGAGACTGTGCACCGCGCTCGACATCAGGCATCGCCTCAAGTACGACCCTCCGCCAACGGGTGCACATCGCTTCGGTGAGTGCCGCCCGCAGTCGCTGAGGTGTGGTGCGACGGGAACGAACCGCTTCGCCGACCAGGCCCAGCGCAGCATCGGCAGACCCCCGCGATCCGAGCAGATCGAGCACAGTTCGTTCGACGGTAGTGAACGGCAACGAGCCGACCGCGTCCGCAGGCCTGAGCGTGCGGGACCGATGCACCTTGACTCCAGCCCGGCTGTCGACCTCCCGGACGTACGGCACGCTGACATGCACGACAGCCGGTCGACCGCAGAGGCCGTACTCGTGACCTGCAGTGACGTGACTGAGGACCGCGCCCTCGCCGGCGTAGACGACAGCAGCGCGCATCGCGGCGCGATACGACAACTTGCCACTGAAGACGGCGAAGGTGCGCGGATGGACAAGTTGCCAGCGTCCCGAATCGACGAGCCAGCGCACCTTCTCGTCGGACAGGCCAGCGGCATAGCAGTCGCTGAGATGCACGATGCCATCGGTATCGAGGCCGAGGTTCAAGAGCCGAAGATCACGCAGCGGGCTAAGCACGCGCCGAGCATTGGCGACGGTGCCACCCGGCCGCTAGACCTTAGGCAGCGCCTGTGCACAGAGGGTTGTGAAGTCTGCTCCGTACCAGGACCGGGCGACGGCTTCACAACCTGGCGGGCTACTTCAGGAGCAGGCCGATTCCGATGATGCAGGCGAACCAGGTGACGCCGCAGAAGATCGTGATCCGGTCGAGGTTCTTCTCCACGACCGAGGAGCCGGACAGCGTCGAGGACACGCCTCCGCCGAACAGATCGGACAATCCCCCGCCTTTGCCGCGGTGCAACAGCACGAGAACCACCATCAGCAGGCTGACGATGATCAGTAGGACTGACAACGCGAGGGTCACGACACTCTCTTTCTGACCGTACGGCGGGGCCCTTCCAGTGTGTCAGACGTCCGGCGCGGCAGCTCAGTTCAGCCGGACTCTCGGGTCGAGAACCGCGTATCCGATGTCGACCACGATGTTCATGACGACGACGGCGGCAGAGGCGACGAGGACGACGCCGATGATGACCGGCAGGTCGCCGTTGGTGATGCTGTCAATCGACAGCTTGCCGATCCCGGAGATCCCGAACACGGTCTCGGTGACGACGAGGTTGCCGACCAGCGTCCCCAGGTCGATGCCGAACTGGGTGACGATCGGAGTGAGCGCGCTCCGCAAGCCATGCCTGAGAACGACGCGGCGCTCGGACAGTCCTTTGGCGCGGGCAGTGCGGATGTAGTCCTCGCCGAGGACGTCCAGCATCGAGCCACGCGTGAGCCGGGTATACGTAGCGGCCAGCAGCAGCGCCAGTGTGACCCACGGAAGGATCATGTGCAGGAACCACTGATACGGGTCCTGTGTCAGCGGGACGTAACCCGAAGCAGGCAGGTTCGGCAGTCCGTGGGTGTGCAGCTGGTAGAAGAACACGTTCAGCATCGCCAGGCCCAGCACGAAGGTCGGCAACGAGTAGAAGAACAGCGAGAAGGCGGTCAGCGAGCGATCCGCGACGGTCCGCGGCCGGATTGCCGAGATCACGCCGTTCGTCACACCGAGAAGCATCCAGATCACGGCAGCGCCGGCCATGACGGAAAGGGTCGCTGGCAGCCGCGACTTGATGAGGCTGTTGACCGACACCTGCGTGTAGTACGACTGGCCGAGGTTGCCGTGCAGACACCGCACCAGGAAGTGCCAGTACTGCGTCGGGATCGGAAGGTTGAGCCCGAGCGTGCGCTTGACTGCGGCGACCGTCTGGGGGGTCGCGTTCTTTCCGGCGATCGTGTGCGCCACGTCCTGCGGCGCCACGAAGAACATCACGAACACGAGCATGCTGATGACCCACAGCACCAGCACGCCGAGCGCGATGCGGCGGACGAGGAATCGGGTCATGGCTGCTACTCCTTCCCTCGGTTGCCGAGCATCTCGCCGCGCGGATCGAAGGCATCACGGACGGCGTCGCCGAAGAGGTTGAACGCCAAGGTCGTGATCAGCAGCAGAAGGCTGGGTACCAGCAGGAACCACCACGCCTCGTAGTAGTTCTCCGAGCCGGAGATCATGTTGCCCCAGCTCGGTGTCGGCGGTGGCACCCCAAGCCCCAAGAACGACAGTGTCGCCTCGAAGACGATCGCCGACGGGATGAGCAGACTGGCCAGCACCACGATCTGGGCGAGCACATTGGGCAGTACGTCCACGAACATGATCCGCCGACTGCTCGCACCGAGCGAGCGCGCCGCTTCGACGAACTCGCGTTCCCGAAGAGTCAGCACCTGGCCGCGGACGATGCGCGCCACCGATGCCCAGCTGAAGAACGCGATCACCGCAATGGCGATCTTCAAGCTCGGACCGACGATAGCCACCAGGGCAATGGCGAAAAGCAGGTAGGGCAGCGACAAGACGATGTCCATGATTCGGGAGAGCACGGTGTCGATTGCCCGGCCGAGGTAGCCGGCCGACAAACCGACGACCGTTCCGACGACGACCGCGACGGCGCTAGCGATCAGGCCGGCAAGCAAGGAGACACGAGCGCCGTACGCGGCCCGCACGAGGAGGTCTCTGCCCTGATCGTCGGTCCCGAGCCAAAAGATGTGGTTCGGCCCCTTTGGCGCGCCATCCGGTGTCTCACCGATGTGGTGGAACTGCTCGTTGACGCCGTGCCCGGTCAGGTGCGCGATCAGTGGCGCGAGGAGGGCGAGCAGGATCACGAAGATGATCGTGCCCGCGGAGACCATCGCGACCCGGTCTCTGCGCAGGCGCAGCCAGGCAAGCTGATAGGGGCTGCGGCCCTGGACGACGGCTTCCGGCAGCGCCCCGTGCGGCGCCTCGATGTCAGGCAGCTCGCTGCTGAGGAGCTCGGTTTCGATGGGAGGTTGCATCATCGTCAGCTCTCCGACCCGTGCAGGACGCTGAGGTCTGGATCAACTGCGTCGTCCGCGCGATCCGCGGCCGCCAGCTGCGGTCGAGCGGCCGCGAGGTCCTCGCCGTCGGCGACCGGAAAGTGGCAGGCCGCCGTGTGGTCGGCAGGATCGACGAACTGTGGCTCGAGCGCGGGATCGTCCTCCACGCACCGATGCCGCGCCTTCGGGCATCGTGGATGGAACCGGCAGCCGCTGGGCGGGTTGGTTGGCGATGGCACGTCGCCGACCAGGATGATGCGCTCTCTGCTGTCCGACAGATCCGGGTCGGCGATCGGCACCGCCGACAGCAGAGCGCCGGTGTATGGATGACGCGGATGTTCGTACAAGTCGTCGGCCGCGCTGAGCTCGACGACCTTGCCGAGGTACATCACCGCGACTCGGTCGCTCACATGGCGGACAACGGACAGGTCGTGCGCGATGAAGATGTACGTCAGGTTGAACTCGCGTTGCAGGTCGGCCAGCAAGTTGATGACCTGGGCTTGGATCGAGACGTCGAGCGCCGACACCGGCTCATCGCAAACGATCAGCTTGGGACGTAGCGCCAAGGCACGAGCGACGCCGATCCGCTGCCGCTGGCCACCTGAGAACTCCGCCGGAAAGCGGTTGTAGTGCTCGGGATTCAGCCCGACGAGCTCCATCAGCTCCTGCACCTGTCGCTTGCGATCGGCACCACTGGCAGTGCCATGGATCGCGAACGGATCTCCGATGATCGACCCGACCCTGCGCCGGGGGTTCAGCGACCCGTACGGGTCCTGGAAGATCATCTGGACGTTGGATCGGACCGGTCGCATCTCGCGCGCGTTCAAGGTCGAGATGTCCTGGCCGTCGAACACCACACTGCCCGAGGTCAGGTCGTACAGCCGGGTGATGCAACGGGCGAGCGTCGACTTGCCGCAACCGGTCTCACCAACGAGGCCAAGCGTCTCTCCTCGACGGACTTCGAGGCTCACGCCATCGACCGCCCGCACCGAGCCGGCATCCCGCCGGAACAGCGATCCGCTGCGAATCGGGAAGTACTTGCGAACGTCGCTGATCCGCAACAGCACGTCCTCGGAGGGCCCCGGCTGGTCCGATTGGGCCGTCATTCGGACGCACCCATGCTGGTCGCCGTGGCGGCGGCCCGGCTGGCTGCAACCTTGTCGTGACGCATCTTCTCGGCCTCGTCACCGGACCCCAGCGCCTGTGCCGGAAGCCAGCATGCGGATCGATGCCCCGCCGCGCCGCCGACATCGAGCAGTGGTGGCTCATCGGTGATGCACTTGGGCATCACGTAGGTGCAGCGTGAACGGAACGAGCACCCCGAAGGCAGATGAAGCAGGCTCGGCGGCTGACCTGCGATCGGCCGGAGCCGGTCATCCTTGCCAAGCGTGGGAATCGAATCCAGCAGGCCCTTCGTATAGGGGTGGTGCTGGGAGTAGTAAGTCGTGCGCCGGTCGGCGCGCTCGATCGCACGGCCGGCGTACATCACGAGCACGTCATCGGCCATGTCTGCGACCACGCCGAGATCGTGCGTGATGAGGATGATCGCGGTGCCGAACTCCTGTTGCATCTTCTGCATGACCTCGAGCACCTGCGCCTGCACTGTCACATCGAGCGCGGTCGTCGGCTCGTCAGCGATGAGGATCTTGGGGTTCAACGCCATGGCCATCGCGATCATCGCGCGCTGCCGCATGCCGCCGGAGAACTGGTGCGGGTAGTCGTCGACCCGGGTATCGGGCCGCGCGATCCCAACCGCGCCTAGCAGGTCGATCGCGCGCCGGCGAGCTGCGTCCTTGCTGACGTCCTCGTGCTCGCGAATGAGTTCCACGATCTGCCAGCCGACGCGGTAATACGGGTGCAGGCTCGACAGCGGGTCCTGAAAGATCATCGCGATCTGCGCACCGCGCACTCGCCTGAGCTCTCGCTGCGACATCTGGAGCAGATCGGTCCCATCGAAAACGGCGTGTCCCGCCACCCTCGCGTTTTGGGTCAGGCCGAGGATCGTCTGCGTCGAGACGCTCTTGCCGGACCCCGACTCGCCGACGATGCCGAGGGTCTTGCCCTCCTCGAGGGAGAACGACAAGCCCCGGACCGCCTCCAGCAAGCCGTCGGGAGTGGCAAAGGTCACCGAGAGATCTTGAACCTCAAGCAGGCTCACGGCACTCTCCCATTTCTGGCGCCACCCGGGTCAACGGTGGCTTGAGGATATGCACGATCCGGCGGATTGCCCGGTAGAACGACACTGCACTGAAACAGGTTCACCCCCGACCCCGTAACGGGGTCGGGGGTGAACCGTGCTCACTTCCTTGCTACTTCGTCAGCCAGACCTGCGTCGGGTCCCCATCCTGGAAGTTGTCCCAGTAGACGAAGTTGTGGACCGTCTTCGAGTCGATGTAGTTCGCCGTGTTGGGGTTGGTCAACGGAACAACCGCGGCGTCCTCCATGATCTGCATGTCGACCTGGTGCCAGATCGGTGCGGCCTGGTCGGCCGTCGACGCGGCGAGCGCCTGGTCAATCAGAGCATCGGTCTTGGGGTCCTTGTAGTCGCCGAAGTTGCTCGACGCCGGCGCGAACGTACGACCGTCGAACAGCGGAGTCATGTACGTCTTCGCCGAGTTGCCGTCCCAGTCCGCACCCCAGCCCGGAAGGGCCAGGTCCCAGTTGCCCTGGGCGGTGACGTTCGGCTTGACGATCATGTAGTCGTAGACCGACTTGGCCGGGATCAGCTTGATCTTGATGCCCGCCTTGGCGAGGTCCGACTGGATGGTCTGCGCCGCCTTGGCTGTGCCGGTCGAGGCACCCGTGTACGCCAGCTTGAGGCTGACCCCGTTCGGGTAGCCGGCCTGCGTCAGCAGCGCCTTGGCCTTGGAGACGCTGTAGGGGTAGAGGTTGAACGACGGCGTGCCACCCCCGATGACGGGCGGAAGCACCTGGTGCAGCGGGTTGTTGAGCAGCGACCCGCCGAGCGCCTGGATGGCATCGTCGGTGTTGGTCGCGTACTCGATGGCCTGGCGCACCTTGACGTTCTTCATCGCACCGTTATCCGTCGGGGACACCGTGTTCATGATCATGTACGGGTTGCTCGACGACGTCGGGTCGATCTTCAGACCGGCGTCACCCGCGGTGTGCAGCTGGTTGGACTGAACCGGCGAGGGGAAGGTGTTCCACTCCATGTCGGCGGTGCCGGCCTGGATCTGCTGCTGCACGCTTTCCTGGGTCAGGTTCGTGATGATCTGGATGTTGTTGACGTACGCCGGGCGCTGGTCGTCGGTCGAGCGCGTCCAGTGCGGGTTGCGAGCGAAGTCGTACTCAACACCGCGGTTGAACTTCGTGATGATGTACGGCCCGTCCGACACGATGTGCGAGGCGAGCTGCGGCGAGTTGGGCAGGTAGTTCAGGTACGACGCCGGAACAGCTGAGGCGTCGGCGAGCGCGAGCACGTTGAGGAAGTCCGACTGTGCCGACGGCAGGTGGAAGACGAGCGTCGACGCATCCGGTGCGGACATGCCGGAGATGCTGCCCATCTTGTCCTTGACGTAGTTGCCGATCGCTGAGGCCGAGGCCTTGAGCGCCTGCTCTCCATCACAGAAGGACTTGAAGCCGACGATGGCGGTTTCCCAGTAGGAGAGCGCACCGAAGGGCTTGACCGGGTTGCAGACGCGGGCGATGCCGCGAATGAAGTCGGTACTGGTGACCGGGGTGCCGTCCTGCCAGTCCACGCCCGGCTTGATGTGGAAGGTGTAGGTCTTGCCACCGTCGGTGATGCCACCGTTGTCGGTAGTCGGCACTTCGGTGGCGGCATCGGCGACCGGGACGGTCCCGAACAGCCCGGTCTTGGTGTCACGCGGATAGGTCACGAGCTGGCGCTGAAGGAGGTCAGCCCACATGTAGTCGGTCGTGTAGTACTGACCGGCCGGGTCCGGCGAGATGATGTCGTTGCCCGTGATGCCGAGCATCTTCAGCGTCCCGCCCATCTGCGGGGTGCCGGAGCTCGAGTTGTTGGACGTGTTGCCACCGCCGCTGCTGCTGCCGCCGCAAGCGGCGATCCCAACGCTCGCGATCAGTGCTACCGCGGCAAAGCCAGCGGTTCGAGTCCGGCGCATGATCCTCCTTCTAAGCCGTGCAAGCACGGCGACCGGGTGGGCGACCCCAAACGTCGCCAGCCACGCGTGAGACTAGGTCCGTCGACCAAATGGGCCAATCACGCTGACGAAGTTGTGACCTAATGGTTATCCGGCGTCGGCGACGGAAGACTGACGGCCGGCACGGACGATCTGCACAAAATCTTCCGGTGACAGGCTGGCTCCGCCGATAAGAGCACCGTCGACATCGGGTTGAGCCATCAGTTCGAGCGCGTTATTCGGCTTGACCGAGCCTCCGTACAGGATCCGGGCCGATCCGGCGAGCGTCGGGCTGTAGATCGCCGCGAGCGTCGCACGCAGGGCTGAGCACACCTCCTGGGCGTCCTCGGGGGTGGCCACCTCGCCGGTCCCGATGGCCCAGATCGGCTCATAGGCCACGACGAGCGGCTTCGCCTGCGTAGCGGTCACGCCGGCGAGCGCGGCCCGCAGCTGCGCCGTGCAGTGGGCGACCGCTTCTCCGGCCCGGCGGATCTCGAGTGACTCCCCCACGCAGAGGATCGGCACGACCTTGTGGCGGATCGCGGCCTGCACCTTCGCATTGACCAGGGCGTCGTCCTCATGATGGTGCTCGCGGCGCTCGGAGTGCCCGACCACGACGTACGTGCAGCCGAGCTTTGCGAGCATGCCGCCGCTGATCTCGCCGGTGTATGCACCCTCGTCGTGCGCGGAGACGTCCTGCGCGCCGTACCGGATCCGCAGGTGGTCGCCGTCGACCATGGTCTGCACGCTGCGGATGTCGGTGAACGGCGGCAGCACCGCCGCCTCGACCGCATCGAAGTCGGCGTCGGTCAGCGAGAAGGCGAGCTTCTGCACGAGCGCGATCGCCTCGAGGTGGTTGAGGTTCATCTTCCAGTTACCGGCCATCAGCGGGGTACGACGAGCGGCCATCAGGCATCCACCAGCACGCTGAGGCCGGGAAGCCGCTTGCCCTCGAGGTACTCCAGGCTGGCGCCGCCGCCGGTCGAGATGTGACCGAAGCGTGCCTCGTCGATGCCGAGCAGCCGAATCGCCGCCGCCGAGTCGCCGCCGCCGACCACGGTGAGCGCATCGGGGAGCCCAGCGATGGCCGACGCGACGCCGCGCGTCCCCTCGGCGAAGGCGGGAATCTCGAAGACCCCCATCGGGCCGTTCCAGAACACCGTGTGCGCTCCCTCGAGTCGTTGCGCGAACCATTCGACGCTTGCCGGTCCGATGTCGAGCCCCATCATGTCCGCCGGGATCGCCTCGACGGCCACGACGGACGACGGCACGCCCGCCTTCGGCGCCGGCGCGGCGACGATGTCGACGGGCAACGTGACCTTTCCGCTCTCGAGGAGCGTGCGGCACGCCTCGATCTGGTCGAGCTCGAGCAGCGACTGACCGACCTGATGCCCTTGCGCAGCAAGGAACGTGAAACACATCCCGCCACCCACCAGCAGGCGATCCACCGTCGGAATCAGGTGCTCGATGACGGCCAGCTTGTCCGAGACCTTGGATCCGCCGAGTACGACGACGTACGGGCGGCGCGGGCGATCGGTCAGCTGGGCCAACACCTCCATCTCGCGCGCGACAAGGTCGCCCGCGGCGTGCGGGAGCAGCTTCGCGACGTCGTAGACGCTTGCGTGCTTGCGATGCACGGCGCCGAAGGCGTCATCGACGTAGCAGTCGACTCCGTGCGCGAGCCGGGTCGCGAACTCCGCCCGGTGACCTTCGTCTTTCGCGGTCTCTCGGGCGTCGAAGCGAACGTTCTCGAGCATGACGACCTCGTCGTCGGCGGCCGTCGGATCATGGGACTCTATGAAGGAGACGTCGCGGCCGAGCAGCTCGCCGAGGCGTCGAGCAACCGGAGCCAGGCTGTAGGCCGGGTCCGGCGCGCCTTTCGGCCGCCCGAGGTGCGCCGCGACGACGACCCGGGCTCCCCCATCGAGCAACCGCTCAAGAGTGGGAACGCTCGCCCGGATCCGCCCGTCGTCGGTGATCGACGAACCGTCGAGGGGGACGTTGAGATCGGCTCGGACGAGCACACGTTTCCCGGAGAGGTCCCCGAGCCGCTCGATTCCCGGAAGTGCTCCGGTCACGAAGCGAGTCGGGAACCGACGAGCACCGTGAGGTCGGCGAGGCGGTTGGAGTAGCCCCACTCGTTGTCGTACCAGCCGAGGACCTTCACCTGGTTGCCGATGACCTTGGTCAGGCCCGCGTCGAAGACACACGACGAAGGGTCGGTGACGATGTCGCTCGAGACGATCTCGTCCTCTGTGTACTTGAGGATGCCGCGAAGCGGCCCCTCAGCCGCAGCGTGGAAGGCGTCGTTGACCTCGGATGCGGTCGCCGCGCTGGCGACCGTCACGGTGAGATCGGTGACGGACCCGACCGGGATCGGGACGCGCAGCGCGAAGCCGTCGAGCTTGCCCTCGAGCTCCGGAAGCACCCGGCCGATCGCCTTGGCGGCGCCCGTCGAGGTGGGCACGATGTTGATAGCGGCGCCGCGGCCGCGACGCAGGTCCTTGTGAGGACCGTCCTGCAGGACCTGGTCCTGGGTGTAGGCGTGAACCGTCGTCATCAGGCCGCGCTCGATGCCGAAGGAGTCGTTCAGCACCTTCGCCATCGGCGCCAGGCAGTTGGTCGTGCAGGACGCGTTGGAGATCACGGTCTGCGTGCCGTCGTACAGCCCGTCGTTGACGCCGAGCACGACGGTGAGGTCATCACCCGACGCAGGCGCCGAGATGATCACCTTCTTGGCGCCGCCCTCGTCGACATGCTTGCGAGCGACGTCGGCGTCGGTAAACAGGCCGGTCGACTCGATGACGACGTCGACGCCCAGGTCCTTCCACGGCAACGCGCCAGGACCGCCGCGCTCGGCGAGACCGGTGATCGTGCGGCCGGCGACGGAGATGCCGCCGTCGACCACCTTGACCTCGTGAGGGAACCGGCCGAGCACGCTGTCGTACTTCAGCAGGTGCGCGATGGTCGCGGCGTCACCGAGGTCGTTGTACGCGACCACCTCGAGATCGTGTCCGCCGGCAAGCGCCGCGCGGAAGAAGTTGCGGCCGATCCGGCCGAATCCGTTGATGCCTACCCGGGTGGCCACGCTGCTCCCCTCGTGGATGCCTTACGTCCGGCAGGCTACCCGGCACCTGGACGGACCTGACGCGGCTTCAGCACAATCCGAATCAACGAAGCCGCAGCGCCAGCTCGCCGGCCGCCCGCATCACGTCGATGGGAGCGTCGACCCCGCTCATCAGGCGCACCTGCTCAGCCGCCTGCTCGACCAGCAGCTCAAGGCCACCGATGCTGCGGCCACCCGACGCCTCCCATACGGCGGCGGCAGGGGTTGGCCACGGCACGTAGACCACGTCGAACCACAGCCCGCGCGGGGTCGTCCCCGCGAGCGAGGGCGCGAGCTCGTCGGTCCCGCCGGCCGGCACACAGGCCACCACCAGCTCCGCGCCTACCGCGCCGGCTGCCTCGGACCAGGGCCGCACATCCAGGGTGATTCCGCATCGCTCCGCGACCCCGCGGACATCGGCCACCGACTCCGGGCGTCTCGCGACCACGACCGCCTCGGTGACCCCGAGCTCCGCGAGGCCGGCAAGGGCCGCGCAGGCGGTCGCACCCGCGCCGAGCAGCCAGACGTCGCCCCGGACCGCGCGAAGCCCGGCGCGGTAGAGGCTCAGGATGAAACCTTGAACGTCGGTGTTCGCCGCGATCCAACGACCTTCGGAGCCGAACAGCACCGTGTTGGCGGCTCCGACGAGGTCGACCACCCCGTCGGTCGCCGCGACCAGCGGCATCACCGCCCGCTTGAGGGGCATCGTCAGCGAGACGCCGGCAAGCCCTTCCTCGTCGAGCGCGAGCAGCCGGCCGAGCAGACCGGCTTCATCGCACTCGATCGCGCGGTAGCGCCAGCCGACGAGGCCGATCGCGTTGTACGCCGCCTGGTGCAACGCGGGCGACAGCGAATGGTTGATCGGCGAGCCGAGGACCGCGGCGCCGAGCCGGAGCGGCGAGGTCATGAGACCCCGTTCGCGCGCGACTCGGCCACCAGCTGGTTGAACCTATCGAGCGTCGACGCAAAGGCCGTATGACCGGCCTTGTCGATGGTGACGAAGTAGAGGTACGGACCGGTGGCGTGATGTAGCACCGCCTCGATCGCGGCCTGACCCGGCGAGTTGATCGGCGTCGGAGGCAGCCCGCCGAACTTGCGAGTGTTGTAAGGCGTGTTCAACGCCAGGTCAGCCGCCGTGAGTCCACCGTGATTCGGACCCAGCACGTAGTAGAGGGTCGCGTCGGAGTCCAGCCGCATCCCGTCGTGCAGCCGGTTGACGAAGACCTCGGCGATCTTCGGGAAGTCCGGAGTCAACCGCCCTTCACGCTGGACGATCGACGCAAGGGTGATCACGTCGTACTCCGACATGCCGATGTTGCCGGCGCCCACCGCCAGCTTGGTCGCCGTCACCGCCTGCCCGAACCGCGCGACCATCGCACCGAGGACTTGCGTGGCCGTCTCGCCGGGCGTCACCTCGTAGGTCGCGGGAAACAGGAAGCCCTCAACATGTCCGTTGGCCCAGGACGGCAGCCCGATCGACGCCGGGTTGGCGATCGCGGCCCTCAGCGATGCCGCCGAGATCGGGGTGTCGGCGGCGATTCTCGCCACGATGTCCGCGGCGGTGAAGCCCTCGGGGATGGGCACCGTGTAGCTGACCAGCGCCGACGGCTCGAGCAAGAGCGCGAGGGCAAGCGACGCCTTCATGTGATGGTGGAGTCGATAGGTGCCCGGTTGGATGCCGATCGACTTGGGGTTCGCGTTGGCCGCCGAGGTGAAGGCGCTCTTGCTTTTCACCACGTCGTCGGACACCAACGTCGCGGCGATGACAGACGCACTGTCGCCGGAGTGGACGACGACGACCGCGGTGCCGGAGCCCTCGCCTGAGTAGTCCGATCCACTTCCGAAGACGCCACTGAGCACTCGCGCGGCGATGACGACGATGGCGGTCAGGACGAGCAGCACGGCGATGACGCCGACACCGGCAGCTCGCCGGTTGACCGGTGGCTCGAAGCCCTGGTCGTCCTCCATGCCGAAGCCCAGCCCGCTCACGGGAGCTGCTCCCCCGGTGCGACTCCCTGGCGCTCGGCGTCGAGCGCGTGCTGGAGGATCACGGTCGCAGCAGCCGCGTCGACCATGCTTCGTCCCTCCCTCGCTCGGACGCCGGCCTGCTGAAGCCCACGTGTCGCCTCGACCGTGCTCAGCCGCTCGTCCACCAACCGCACGCTAACCGGCGCCACACGCTCAGCAAGCGACGTGGCATAGTCCCGCGCCAGCTGAGCGGCCTTGCCCTCGCGTCCCGACAACGATCGCGGCAGGCCGATCACGACCTCGAGCGCCTCACGCTCCTCGGTGATTCGCGCCAGCTCGGACAGGTCGCTGTTCCCTTTCGCGTCACGACGAAGGACCGCGATTGGCGTGGCGAGCATTCCGTCAGGATCGGATGCGGCGACGCCGACCCTCACGCTCCCGACATCGATACCGAGCCGTACGCCCCGCCGCATGGCTTACGCCAGCCGTCCGGTGACCTCGCCGACCAGCCCGCTCAGCACCTCATCGAGCTTCGCGACCTCGGTCCCGCCACCCTGGGCCACGTCGTCCCGGCCGCCACCACCGCCGCCGAGCTGACCCGCGATGCCCTTTGCAAGGTCGCCGGCACGCAGTCCCTTGTCCCGCGCGGCGTCGTTCACGGCGATGACAACGACCGCCCGGCCGTCAGCGACGCTCGCCGCGGCAACGACCGCGGGTGCCGTCGCATCCAGCCGCCCGCGTACATCGAGTGCAAGCTTGCGAAGGTCATCCGCACTCGTGCCGTCGGGAGCGCGGGTCGCCACCACCGAAGCACCGCCCGCCTTCGCCGCGTTCGCGGCGAGCTCGCCGGCGCCGGACAGCACAGCCGCCCCCCGAACCTTCTCCAGCTCCTTCTCCAGATCCCGCACCCGCGACACGACCGCGCTCACCCGGTCCAACACGTCATCGGCGGCCACGTTGAGCAGCCCCGCCAGCTGCGACACGAGCAGATGTTCACGGGCGAGATAGGAGTACGCGTCCGCGCCGACGATTCCCTCGACGCGGCGCTTCCCGGCGCCGATGGAGGCCTCACCGAGCAGCTTGATGACGCCGAGCTGCGACGAGCGGCTCGCGTGGGTGCCCCCGCAGAGCTCGCGCGAGTAGTCGCCCACCTCGACGACCCGGACCTCCGCGCCGTACTTCTCGCCGAACATCGCGATCGCACCGAGCCGCTTGGCCTCGTCCTGAGAGGTGACGAATGCGTGCACGTCGAGATCGGCAAGCAGTACGTCGTTGACCTCGGCCTCGATGTCGGACAGCACAGCGTCCGGCACAGCATTGGGTGAGGCGAAGTCGAATCGGAACCGCCCCGCGTCGTTTTGGGAGCCGGCCTGGCTTGCGTGCTCACCGAGGGCTCGGCGGATCGCCTGATGCACGAGATGGGTCGCAGTGTGCGCCCGCGACACCGCCTTTCGGCGGTCGACATCGACGAGGGCATGCACGGGGGCGCCGACTGTCGCCTCACCCGACAGCACCCGGCCGCGATGGACAATGAGATCGCCGATCGGCCGTTGTGCGTCGTAGACCTCGATCACGGTGCCGTCGGCGAGCTCGAGCTTGCCGTGGTCCGCGAGCTGGCCACCGCCCTCCGCGTAGAACGGCGACCGGTCGAGAACAACCTCGACATCCACTCCCTCGCCCGCGGAGACCGCAGCGGCGCCGCCGACCAGCAAGCCGGAGAGCGAACCCTCGGCCTCGGTCTCGTCGTAGCCGGTGAAGGTGGTGGCTCCGCTCGCCTCGAGCAGGCCGCGGTAGATCGACAGGTCCGCGTGGCCGCCGCTTTTGCGCTCGACGCTGTCGCGCTTCGCTCGGGACTGCTGTTCGGCCATCAGGCGGCGGAACTCCGACTCGTCGACCGTCAGGCCCTCCTCGCGAGCCATCTCCGTGACCAGGTCGATCGGGAACCCGTGGGTGTCGTGGAGCAGGAAGGCCGCTTCGCCCGACACGACGGTCTGGCCGGCCGCACGCACGTCCCGCGTGAGCTTCTCGAACAGCGTGGAGCCCGTGCGCAGCGTGGACAGGAAGAGGTCCTCCTCCTGCTCGAAGACGGTCTGGATCCGATCCGTGCTCTCGGCGAGCGCCGGAAACGACGGACTCAGCACGCCGCAGGCGAGGCTGGTCAGATCGGCCATCACGGGCCGGTCGACACCCAAGAGCCGTAGTGCGCGGATGGTGCGTCGCAGCATCCGGCGAAGGACGTAACCGCGACCCTCGTTGCCGGGAACGACGCCGTCCGCGACGAGCATCGTCGAGGTCCGGGCGTGGTCGGCAACGACCCGCAGCCGGACATCGGTCTGCGCTGCCGCGCCGTACGCGGTGCCGCTGATCTCGCTCGCCCAGTCGAGCAACGGACGCAGCAGGTCGGTCTCGAAGATGTTCTCAACGCCCTGCAACAGCACGGCCATCCGGTCGACACCCATGCCCGTATCGATGTTGCGCTTCGGCAGCTCCCCGAGCAGATGGTCGACGTAGCCGTAGCCCTCGCCCTCACCTCGCACGTACTGCATGAAGACGAGGTTCCAGACCTCGAGGTAGCGCTCCTCGTCGGCGATCGGACCGCCCTCGCGGCCGAAGTCCGGACCGCGGTCGAAGTAGATCTCCGAACATGGCCCGCACGGGCCCGCCACACCCATCGACCAGAAGTTGTCCTCACGGCCGCGGCGCTGGACGCGCGACTCCGGGACGCCGACCTCCTTGGTCCAGATCCGAAACGCCTCGTCGTCATCGAGATAGACCGTGGGCCACAGCCGGCTCTCGTCGAAGCCGAAGCCGCCGTCACCCGTGCTCTTCGTGAGCAGCTCCCACGCGAGCGGGATGGCGCCTTCCTTGAAGTAGTCGCCGAAGGAGAAGTTGCCGGCCATCTGGAAGAACGACGCATTGCGGCTGTTGGTTCCGACGATGTCGATGTCCGCGGTCCGCACGCACTTCTGGATGCTCACGGCGCGCGGGTACGGCGGTGGCTCCTGGCCGAGGAAATAGGGCTTGAACGGCACCATGCCGGCGTTGACCAGAAGGAGCGTCGGGTCATCAGCGATCAAAGACGCGGACGGCACCGCGGTGTGCCCTCGCTCCTCGAAGAACCGCGCGAACCGTCCGGAGATGTCGGCGGATCTCATGCGGCAGTAGACCCCTGATGGTCATCGATGCCGGCTTCATTCAGGCCTAGTGCCTCGCGCAGCTCCGCCTCACGCACGGCCGCCATGTCCTTGACGATCTCCCACCACTCGGCGACTCGTCCGCCGACGCCGCCGGCCCGATGAGCCATGCCTGCGGGGGTGAACCGCTGCGCGGCCTCACTCGCCTTGCGCACCGCAATGATCCCGACCGCCGCGCCGGCGGCGACGTAGAACAGTCGCTTCATCAGCCGGCCTTCCGATCGGCACGGCGCGCGGCGCGCTGCAGCTTCATCTCACGCTTCACCGCGTCGCGGACATCGGCCTCGTCACGCTGCTTCATCGCCTTGCGAACGCCGTAGGAGAAGGCAGCCACCTTGATCATCGGCGAGCCGAGCGTCGCGGAGAACAGCGACGACATAGCGCGCGCGTTCGTCGAGATCTCCTCGACGTTCGATGCGATGGCGTCGACTCGTGTGAGCTCCGCGTTGACCTGCACCACTGAGGTGGTGACTTCACCGAGCAGCGGCACGGTCTGGTCGGCGACGCCGGCCACGAGCTTCGCGGCCTCTCCGATCACCTTGCCGAGCTTGACCAGGACGTAGGCCAGGAAGCAGACCAGGACGCCCCAGAAGACCGCGACGATCAGTCCGGCGACCTGTCCGCCCGACAACCCTCCGCTCGCCTGGATCAGCATGTCGGTCCCGCTCCTCAGCTCTCGTCCGGCTGGCGGCTCGCTTCGCCGCCACTCACTCGGCCCCGCACCGTCGCTCGGAGCGTCGCCAGCCGCGCTGCCGCGGCCCGCTCAGCTCCGTGATCGGACGGGTGGTAGTACTCCCGGTCGGCCAGCTCCTCCGGCAGGTAGTCCTGCCGGACGACACCGCCCAGGAACTCATGAGGGTATCGGTAGCCGCCGCCGTGCTGGAGCTTCTTTGCGCCGGCGTAGTGCGCATCGCGGAGCGCTGGAGGTACGGCGCCGGCCCTTCCGGACCGGACATCCTCGCTCGCGGCACCGATGGCGGTCGTCACGGCGTTGCTCTTCGGTGCGAGCGCGAGGTAGACCACTGCCTGGGCCAGGTTGAGCTTCGCCTCCGGCAGCCCCACCAGGTCGAGGGCGTGCGCCGCGGCGACGGCGACGCCAAGCGCGTCCGGCTGGGCGAGGCCGACATCCTCGCTCGCCAGGATCACAATCCGCCGCGCGATGAACCGGGGATCCTCGCCGGCGTCGAGCATGCGTGCGAGGTAGTGCAAGGAGGCATCCACGTCACTCCCACGAATGCTCTTGATGAAGGCGCTCACCACGTCGTAGTGCTGGTCACCCTCGCGGTCATATCGCACTGCCGCGCGATCGACCGCCTGCTCCAGGATCGCCAGCTCGATCACGTCGCCACCGGCGGCGCGCGTCGCACCGGCTGCCGCCTCGAGCGCGGTGAGCGCCCGGCGAGCGTCGCCCGATGCCATCGCAAGCAGGTGCTCGAGCGCTTCGTCGGTGATCGTCATGGCCCCGGCGAGCCCACGCGGGTCTTCCAAGGCCCGCCGCACCACCGATGCCACTGCTTCATCGTCGAGCGGCCGCAACGTCAGCAGGAGCGACCGCGACAGCAGCGGCGAGATCACCGAGAAGAAGGGGTTCTCCGTAGTCGCGCCCACGAAGGTCACCAGGCCCGACTCGACGCCGGGCAGCAGCGCATCCTGCTGCGACTTTGTGAAGCGGTGCACCTCGTCGACGAACAGCACACTGCGCTCGCCGCCCATCGCTAGGCGATCCTTTGCCTCCTCGACGGCGGCCCTGACGTCCTTCACCCCGGCGGTCACGGCGGAAAGCTCAATGAACCGCCGGCCGCTGGAGAGCAGCCGCGCAAGGGTCGTCTTGCCGGTTCCCGGCGGGCCCCACAGCAGCACGCTCGTCGCTACCCCGCCCTCGACGAGCTGCCGCATCGGTGAGCCCGGGCCGAGCAGATGGTCCTGACCCACGACCTCGTCGAGCGTGCGAGGGCGCATCCGCGAGGCCAGTGGCGCGACCGCACTGAGCGCGGTTGCGGCAGCCTCGCTGAACAAGTCGTCCGGCACGCTCGCGACCTTATGCGTCCTTGGAGACAGCGCTCGTCGAGATGGGATCCTCGGCGATCACGAAGTCGATTCCGGCTTCCTTGCGCTGGTCGGCGGTGATCGGCGTCGGGGCTCCCGTCAGCGGGTCACCGCCGCTGGAAGCCTTCGGGAACGCCATCACCTCGCGGATCGCGTCGGTTCCCACCAGCTCCGCCGCGAGCCGATCGATACCAAAGGCGATGCCGCCGTGCGGCGGCGGCCCGTACTTGAAGGCCTCGAGCAGGAAGCCGAACTTGCTCTGCGCCTCGTCGCGGGTCAGCCCGATCGTGTCGAAGACCCGCTGCTGCATCTCGCCGCGGTGGATACGGATCGACCCGCCGCCCAGCTCAACGCCGTTGCCGACCACGTCGTACGCCCGCGCGAGCGCGTTCTCGGGGTCGGCGTGAAACGTGTCCGACCAATCAGCAGTGGGCGCCGTGAACGGGTGGTGCACCGCGGTCCACCCACCTGAGTCGGTCGGCTCGAACATCGGCGCGTCGACGATCCAGAGAAAGCGCCACTCGCCGTCGCGCAGCAACCCCTGCTGGCGGGCGACCGCGAGCCGCAACGCTCCGAGCAGCTCCAGCGTCGTACGCCGCGGACCGGCGGCGAACAGGATCGCGTCCCCGGCCTGCGCGCCGGATGCCGCGGGCAACGCCTCCAGCCGCTCGGGTTCCAGCTTGGTGATCGAGCCCTTCGGCTCGCCATCCTCCGGAATCAGCAGCCACGCGATCCCCTTGCCGCCGCGGGACTTCGCCCACTCCTGCCACTCGTCGAGCTCGCGGCGGCTGTACGCCGCACCACCCGGCACGACAACAGCCCCGACATGCTCGGCTTGGAACACCCGGAACTCCGTGCCGGACATCAGCGTGCTGAGGTCGACCAGCTCGAGGTCGCAGCGCAGGTCGGGCTTGTCCGACCCGTAGCGGCGCATCGCCTCGGCGTAGGTCATCCGCGCGAACGGCGTCGGCAGGTCGACCTCGAGAACCTCGCGCCAGAGCGTCGCGATCAGCTCCTCGGTGAGCGCGAAGATGTCCTCCTCGTCGAGGAACGACATCTCGATGTCCAGCTGTGTGAACTCCGCAGTGCGGTCCGCGCGGAAGTCCTCGTCGCGGAAGCAGCGCGCGATCTGGTAGTAGCGCTCGAGCCCGCCGACCATGAGCAGCTGCTTGAAAAGCTGCGGCGACTGCGGCAGCGCGTACCAGTGACCGGGCTGCAGCCGCACCGGCACCAGGAAGTCTCGGGCCCCTTCCGGGGTCGAGCGGGTGAGGTACGGCGTCTCGACGTCGAGGAAGTCGTGGGACTCCATGACCCGGCGGATGATCGAGAGGATCTTCGCGCGGGTGCGGATGGCGCGAGCCGGGCCCACGCGACGTAGATCGAGATAGCGGTGCCGCCATCGGAGGGTCTCGTCGACCCCGGAGTCGATCTCATCTGCGCCATCGATGGGGAACGGCACCGGCTCAGACGAGCTCAGCACGTCGAGCGCTGACGCGACCACCTCGACCTCGCCCGTGTCGAGTGCCGGGTTGACGTTGCCTTCGGTCCGAGCGGTCACCTGACCGGCGACGAGCACGCACCATTCGCTGCGCAGCGCCTGGACCTCGGGGATCTCACGGCAGACCACCTGGACGATGCCGCTGCCATCACGAATGTCGAGGAACGTGACACCGCCGTGGTCACGGCGCCGCGCGACCCACCCCGCGAGGCTGACGTCGGTTCCGACGTCGCTGCTGCGAAGCGTGCCCGCCTCGTGCGTGCGGATCACTGCGCTCCTCCTGTGATGACCGGCCGGAGGTCCGCCGACAACGGCACCCACTGACCGGCGTCTGCGTCGACCTGCTCGCCCGAGCGGATGTCTCGTACCTGCCCCGAGCCATCCGGCTGCGGGAACCAGACGTACGGGATTCCGCGCCGCTCGGCGTACTTGATCTGCTTGCCGTACTTGTCGGCCGCCGGTGCGACCTGGGTCGCGATCCCCCGCCCGCGGAGCTGCGCGGCGATCCCTGCGCACACATCACGTGACCCCTCGTCGGGCAACGCGACGACGACGCAGGTCGGGACCTGACGGCTGATGTCCAGCAAACCCTGGCCGAAGAGCCGGCCGAGCATCCGGGTCACGCCGATCGACAGCCCCACTCCCGGGTACGTCGTGTCGCCGTCGGACGCAAGAGCGTCGTAGCGACCCCCGGAGCTGATGGAGCCCAGACCCTCGTGGCCGACCAGCAGCGTCTCGTAGACCGTGCCGGTGTAGTAGTCGAGCCCGCGCGCCACGCTGAGATCGGCAATGAAGAGATCCTCGGCCTGGCCGCGGCCTGCCTCGATGACACGGGTGAGCTCGTCGAGCCCTTCGTCGAGCAACGGGTCACTCGGGCCGATTGCCCGGACCTGGTCGGCAAATGACGCGTCGGCCGTGGAGATCTGTGCCAACGCGAGGCAGGCGTCCGCCTGGGACGGGTTGCATCCGGCCGTCTCGGTGAGCAGCGCATGCACCTTGTCCGGACCGATCTTCGCGAGCTTGTCGACGGTCCGCAGCACAGCGGTGTAGTCGGCGATGCCAAGCCCCCGGTAGAAGCCCTCCGGGATCTTGCGGGTGTTGACGTGCATCCGGATCGGCGGCAGCGGCAGCTTGCGCAGCGCTTCGGCGACGACCAGCGGCAGCTCCACCTCGTAGTGGAACGGCAGGGTGTCGCGGTCGACGACATCGATGTCCGCCTGCAGGAACTCGCGGTAGCGACCCTCCTGCGGCCGCTCCCCGCGCCACGCCTTCTGGATCTGGTAGCGCCGGAACGGGAACTCGAGCTTGCCCGCGTTCTCCAGGACATAGCGGGCGAATGGCACCGTCAGGTCGAAGTGCAGCCCGAACCCTTGGTTTCCATGAGCGCCGTCACTCTCGTCCGCCTCGGCCTGCAGCCGACGGAGCAGGTAGATCTCCTTGTCGGTCTCGCCCTTGCTCAACAGCTGGTCCAGTGGCTCGACCGAGCGGGTCTCGACAGGCGCGAAGCCGTGGAGCTCGAACGTCTCGCGCAGCGAGTCGACCACGTGCTGTTCGATCATGCGCTGCGGCGGCAACCACTCAGGAAACCCCGACATCGGGGTGGGCTTGGGCACGACTCAGAGCCCCCTGGTGACCGGCGGGAGTGTTGTCGGGCGAGCCGAGCCCGACTCCTGCGCCAGCTCCAGCAGGAACGGGTTCATCGCGCGCTCGCGGCCGATGGTCGTCTCGGGGCCGTGACCTGGCCGCACGACCATCTCGTCGGGCAGCCGCAGCGGAATCCGGGCGAGGGAGTCCAGGATCTCGGCGTACGAGCCCCCCGGCAGGTCGGTACGGCCGATGGAGCCCGCGAAGAGCAGGTCGCCTGAGAAGAAGTCGGTTCCGGCGGTGAAGGTGACCGAGCCTTTGGTGTGTCCGGGTGCCCAGTCCACCGCAAGATCCAGCCCGGCGAGCGAGATGGTCTCGCCGTCGGCGATCTCCCGGACGTCGCTCGGCTCGGCCCACTCGAGCCGCCCGAAGATCGGCGTACCGGCCGGGACGCCCATGCCCGCGGTCGGATCGGTGAGCATTCCGCGATCCGCCGGGTGGATCAGCGCCGGGATGTCCTTCGCGCCGCACACCGGAGCGACCGCCCAGGTGTGGTCGAGGTGACCGTGGGTGATCAGGACGGCCACGGGCGCGAGCTTGTGCTCGGCAAGAACCTCCTCGAGCCGCTCCTCGGCATTCACGCCGGGGTCGATGACGACACACTGCTCACCGCGCTCAGGCGCGACCACCCAGCAGTTGGTCTCAAAGGGTCCGGCAGGGAAGCCGACGACGAGCACGAAGGTCCTTTCAGGAGGCTTTCAGGCCAGCCTAATGGGCGTTCTTCTAGACTCCCGAGTCGTTTGCCGCACCTGATCCGTGATCGGACCCTGGAGGACATCTTGGCGACCAGCCGACGTCGCGAGCGCGAGCTCGCCCGCCGCCGTTACGAGCGTCGCCGCCAGGCCGAGATCGAGCGCCGCGCCCAGAGCAAGCGCCGCAACACCATCCTCGGCGCGGTCATCGGCACAGCGATGGTCATCGCTGTGCTGCTGGTCCTCACCTTCACGGTCTTCACCGGCGGCTCGAGCAAGAAGACCACCGCCTCGGTCAAGCCGACGACCTCCGCCTCGCCCTCGACCTCTGCGACACCCGCTCCTCCGGCACCGACGAAATGCGCCGCGATCTCACCCAACCCGCCGGCCAAGGGCGAGCCGTTCATCCCGCCGGTCAAGGGCAAGCCGTCGCGCAAGCTCGTGACCAAGGACATCAAGGTCGGTCACGGCACCGCAGCCAAGAGCGGTTCCAACGTCACGGTGAAGTACGTCGGGGTCAGCTGCGACACGGGCAAGGTGTTCGACGCCTCCTACACCGACGGTGCGGCGAAGCAGGAGCTGCCCGCCTTCCCACTCGGGCAGGGCCAGGTCATCGCGGGTTGGGACCAGGGCCTGGTCGGGATGAAGACGGGCGGCGTGCGAGAGCTGGTCATTCCGGCGTCACTCGCCTACAAGGCAGCCGGCTCGGGAAAGATCAAGGGCAACGACACCCTGATCTTCGTCGTCACGATGGAGAAGATCACGTGAGACGCCGCGGATCTGTCCTCGTAGCCACTCTGGTTGCCGGCCTGGCTGCGGCGTGCGGGTCGTCGAGCAGCGGCGGCAACACGGCCGACTCCGCAGCGACGCCGACGACTGGTGCGACGGCGAGCGCCACCACCAACGCCAACGGGTGCACGCCACCACCCTCGCTCAACACCTCGTCGCAGAGCTTCGCAACAGAGCCTCCGCTGACCATCGCGCGGGCGACGTATGTCGCACAGATCGTCACCAACTGCGGCACGATCACCGTGTCGCTCGACGGCAAGGCCGCACCACACACCGTCAACTCGTTTGCGTTCCTGGCCGGCAAGCACTTCTTCGACGACTCCGGCTGCGGGCGGCTGACCACCGCGCGGGCCGGGATCGAGGTGCTCCAGTGCGGGGAGTCGACCGGAGGTGGCGTCGGAAGCCCCGGCTACATGTTCACCGACGAGAACCTCCAGCACGCGACGTACCCGCCCGGCACGCTTGCGATGGCCAACGCCGGACCGAACACCAACGGCAGCCAGTTCTTCTTCGTCTACGGGCCGAGCCCGTACTTCAAGCAGTCGCCGAACTACACGCCGTTCGGGCACGTCACCGCCGGCCTTGACGTCCTCAAGCGCATCGCGGCCGCCGGGGACACACCGTCCATCGATGGACAACCCAACCAACCGGTCGTCATCGAGTCCTTCACGGTCACGAAGGGCTAGTCGCCGCTTCAGATTCCGGTGGTGACGCGATAGGCGTCGTAGACGCCTTCGACCCCGCGGACGGCGCGGAGCAGATGACCGAGATGCTTCGGGTCGCCCATCTCGAAGCTGAACTTCGACAGCGCGACGCGGTCACGCGAGGTCGACACCGACGCGGACAGGATGTTGACGTGGGCGTCCGAAAGGACGCGCGTCACGTCGGCGAGCAGGCGGCTGCGGTCGAGCGCCTCCACCTGGATCGCCACGAGGAACACCGAACCCGAGGTCGGCGCCCACTCCACCTCCACCAGCCGCTCCGGCTGCGCGTGCAGCTCGATCACGTTCGTGCAGTCGGTGCGATGCACCGATACGCCGTGGCCGCGGGTCACAAAGCCGAGGATCTCGTCGCCCGGCACGGGGGTGCAGCAGCGCGCGAGCTTCGCCCAGACGTCGGACTGATCCTTGACCACCACGCCGGGGTCGCCACCGGAGCGCTGACGGCGTGCCGCGCCGGTCGCCGTCTCCGTCTCCGCGATGTCATCGACCGCGCCTTGCGGGCCGCCAAGCGCCGCCACCAGACGGCTGACTACGGTCTGCGCGGACACGTGACCTTCGCCGACCGCCGCGTAGAGCGCGGAGACATCGGCGTAGCTGAGGTCGTTGGCCAGCGTCACGAGGGCGTCGCCGCCCATCAACCGCTGCAGCGGAAGGCTCGCCTTGCGCATCGCGCGGCTGATCGCGTCCTTGCCCTCGTCGATCGCGTCTTCGCGCCGCTCGCGGGCATACCACTGGCGGATCTTGTTGCGGGCGCGCGGTGACTTGACGAACGACATCCAGTCGCGGCTCGGTCCTGCGGTCTCCGACTTCGAGGTGAAGACCTCGACCACGTCGCCGTTGTCCAACGCGGACTCCAGCGGCACCAGGCGGCCGTTGACCCGGGCACCGATGCAACGATGGCCGACCTCGGTGTGCACGGCGTAGGCGAAGTCGACGGCGGTCGCGCCTGCCGGCAGGCCGATGACATCG